>NZ_CP072203.1:3922021-4223715 GCF_017654315.1 Gordonia polyisoprenivorans | reverse complement strand
CTGCACCCCCGATGCGTCGACGCCCGCGAAGTAGAAGGCGAAATCCTCCGACGGCAGTTGCTGGGCCAACGTCATCACCACCGAGGCGGTTGCCGTCGCCGACCCCAGCTTCAGCTCGGTGTATCCGGGTGCCGGTTTGCCGGTCGCCTTGCCATTGTGCTTGGCCTCCAACGCTATTCGCATGGAGGTGATGGGCTTCGACGACGTGGTGTTCTGGAGGACGCTACCGCCGTTGATCGCTGTGACGTTGTCGGGCAACCGCAGAGTCGGTCCTGCCGACTGCCCTGCGCCTAGTGTCCCCGACACCGTTGACGACGACCCGCCGGAGTCGTTGATCGCGGTCACGCCGGTGACGAAGCCGTCGATCGCGGGACCTGCCGCGACGGGTGTGCCGCTGACCGAACAGGCGGTCGTGAGGCCGATGATGACGGTCAGGACGGCGATCGCGGCCCGGCCGGCCCGTGACCGACGGGTGCGAACGTGTACAGAAGGCATGAAAACGATTAAAGCGACCTGAGAGCCGATCCGCGCGACAACAGTCGAACTGCGTCGTTGCGACCTCGTTCACGGTGCGCGCAAAGGGATTCGAAAATTAGAATCTGACCCGACCCGCAAGACAGTGTGACCAGCAGAATTGCTGCTCTGAGCTGCTAGGATGGTGAAAGCGGCCGCCGACCGTGGGTGTCGCGGATTGACACGCATTGTCGCCGTTTAGCCCACGGATAGCCCGCGAACCGACGCGCAAAGGGGACTTTTCCCCTGACGCACAGCACATAGGGGAGAGGGTCCACACATGGCACGTACGGCGGGCACCTTCGGTACTACCGAGCAGCTGAAATCGGGGCAATGGCGGGCCCGGTATCGGCACGGCGGGAAGCGATGGACCGCCCCCGAACCGTTCGCCACCGAGGACTTGGCGCGCGGCTATCTGGCTTCGGTCCGGTACGCCATCGACACCGATACTTGGGTGCCTCCGCACAAGTCCGAACCCGCACGCCCCGACCGACCACGTGCTGTGCCAACGTTCAAAGACTTCGCCGAGGAGTGGGTGACCAAGCGACTCAATGGGGAAGTGGGCAGCCGACCGATGCGCCAGACAACGGCAGCCGATTACCGTCTACTACTCGGGCGAGCGCTCTACCCAACCTTCGGTCGCCGGTCCCTGGACACTATTACCCCAGAGAACGTGACCGCGTGGTATCGCCGTCGGCTCGAGTTGAAGCGGCCCGCAGATACCGCGTCGGCGTACAGCCTCATGAAAACAATCATGAAGTACGCAATTCGGTGCGAACACATCTCGGTCACCCCGTGCCAGTTAGACGGGGCGGGTACGAAGACGCCGAAACACACACCCGTGATCCTCACCCCCGACGAAGTGACGCACCTTGCCGACGAAGTGGGCGACCGATTCCGATTCGCCGTGATCCTCGGCGCATGGTGCGCACTACGGTTCGGAGAGATAGCAGCACTCAAACGCCGAGACATCGACGTCAAGAACCTGACGATCTCAGTCGAACGTGGGGCGATCCGCGTCACGGGCGAACGCGTCAAAGCATCGGCAACAAAAACACGGGCCGGGGTGCGTACGGTTGCGATACCCCCACACGTCGCCGACGAGGTACGCCGACACCTTGCCCGGATTCCCGACGGACCCGATGCCCTGCTGTTCGCCTCGGCCACCGATCCCGGCGTGCCGATCGCAGCCTCGACGTTCTATCGCAAATGGAACCCCGCCCGAAAGGCGGTCGGGCAACCAACAGTCAAGTTCCATGACCTGCGTCATACCGGAGCCACCATGGCGGGCCGCGCGGGTGCATCCATCGCAGAACTGCAAGCTCGGCTTGGCCACACCACGCCGAATGCTGCAATGCGCTACCAGCACGCAACACGGGCTCGCGACAGGGCACTCGCTGACGCAATCAGCGCCATGGTCGCATCGCCACCGAAGCTGAGCGTGGTGGAGTCGGCGTAGGTCGCGTCACCTGAGATACATGGTGTTGTCCGCGCACTCCCAATTCGTACATGTCCAATACGTCGGACGCGCGTTGAGGCCGAACTCTTTGCACTGAGTAAGCGCCTTGCCGCACTGGCAAACCTCGGGGTGTGGTGCGTCGATCATTGGTCCCTCGTCTCCTATCATCCCCGCACGTCACCACACCCACCCCCCGCCCATGTCCGTTTTCGCACGTTTTCGACTGCCTGGACGACAGAAACCGACAGTGCAGAACCGTGGAGGACCGTCCAGAACCAAAATCTGGATACCCCATAGGGGTATAAGCCTTGGTCAGGCCGCTATCGGGTTCGGCCCCATGGGAAAGTTCAGGTATCACACCCTGCGAGAATACGAGCTACGCGGTGAATACTTTGGGGGGCACGGGGGTTGGCGATTCACTGACTCGACGCGGGATCGGCTCCGAAACGGCCTGACATGGCCTCGAAAACGCTCTGAACTGCGACGATATCCTAAGCCGTTGCGGCCCTGTCGATTTGGTGCCATTGTTTGCGCGGTCGAACTTCCCGGCCGCATCCCCTCACCCCAAGGAGTCGCCATGTCGACCCTCGCCCGCATCGCACGCGTCCTGTCCGCATCGCCCGTCGACCCTGTGGCCCTTGTCGCGGTCGCTGACGAGTCCATCGACGGTCTGTACCGCATCCTCGACACCGCACCTTGGTCAGTGCGGAGTGACCTGATGCGGGCGGTGTGGGCAGTCGAGGACAGCCTGGGCTTCCCCGATGACCCCGAACACGCGGCAGCTCTTGAGAATCGACTCGCCCGCGTGCTGTTGCTGGCCACAATCGCAGTCCGGGATTCGTGACAATGCTTGCCGCACTTGGCGACTTGGTTCAGTCGCTCGATGACCTGATCACTCTCGTCGAACTCACCGCCCACGTCCACAAGCACCGGGCCGCGTTCGGTGCGATGGTCGGTGTCTAATGTGTCTAGGCAGTCAGATAGCCAGATACAGTGTGCCCGTGCATATCTCAGGCGTTGCCAGCAGCAGCACGCCATGGCACTATGGCCAGATCAATCGCACGACGATGGGAGACATCATGATCGACTCGACTGACTCGCACGGGATCGCTCTCACCCTTCACACCCTCACCGAGGACGATGGCAGTCGCTATCTCGGGGTCAGCATCGGTGACCGACCAGACAATGTCATCGAGATACCTGTAGCCGACATCCTCGCCATGCTGTTCTCACCCGACACGATCAACTGAGGACTCCGAAATGCTCACGTTCGCAATTGTTTTCATCATCTCCCTATTCGTAATCGGGCTACTCACCCCGACACCAGAACAACGTCAGCCGAACGGGGTGGCATGGCGACCATCCACCACCCCCGGTGCCAGCATCGCACAGCGGCATCGAGAGGCAGACTTGCAATTGGCCAAACAAGTTGCCCGACTGCGGATTAAGGACACCGATCGGGTCAGGCGAGATGCCGAGGTAGCCTACGACTTGGCCCACGAGGACCTTGTGGTCGCGCACGCGTTGTGGCTCGCGCACGGTGCGCCTGACGAGGGTCCTGTGCTCAAGGCTTATGGCCGCGCATCGCAAGCCTTGCGCGATGCCGAACGTGAACTTGTCTTCGCGCGCAACGAATCGTGGCGCTACTCGGAGATGATTTGCAACTTGAACGCGCGCGGGTAGTCACCAAGTCGGTCGGCGTCCTTGCCAATGATGCCGACGCTCATCCCCCGATAGCCCCTGGTCGTCGGCCCACCGATCGTATGCCGTGCGGTGCCGACGTCGCGCGATCATCAGCGCATCCCACCAGTCCGCATCCGTCTGTTCCGGTTCGATACCCGCGTGCTTCTCCCACAGCTCGGGGCACCACTCGGCCACTCGCACCTGGCCACGAAGCTCACCCGGCACCGGCCCATCACCCACCTCGGGACGCGGCCTGACCTTCACCGAGGCCATCAGATCACCTCGGGGCGCCACGAATAGCTCCCTCGCACCTGTGACCTCCGCTGTGTCGTCCCGGTCCGATCGCTGACCTTGTCACTGTCCCCGGCAACCTCCGGTAGCCGCAACGTGTTGATCAGCTTGGTGACCGACTGTGAGAGCATCCGTTGCTCGGTCACAAGCGGTGCGGTCACAGTCTCCCCGAACCGATTCTGAACGGTCAGCGGCGCGCCTTGCAATTGCTTGTTGATCGCATCCAATCGTGTCAATCCACGACAAACCTCGCGCGAAATTAGCATTTCGCTGGGGGTCAATTCGTAGGTTTCCGTCGTCACCGCCCACCATTCGCGGGCAGATTTCGACCATGTCTTTGTTTCAGCTCGGGTAACAATCATTGCGTGTCTCCTAATTCGTAGATACAACAACGGACACCGTGGGGAAGGAAACCAAAGGCTGTCTGACGGCCTTTAAAAGGAAACCCACGGTGCCCGTTGTCGGAGTCGGCGAGGGCTGAATCTCGCCTTTTCGTCACCCGTTTCGGGTGAAGTCTTATCCCTCGAATCGCACTAACTCAATTTTCGTTCGTGCGATTGTTCCGGTGAGACCAGACTTGCGCGGTAAAGGTTTGCCTACAGTCCGGTAGTACAAACCATCAGGCAGTCGATAAATGTCATCCGATCTGACATCGTTTGCATTATCGACCCACACCTTGGCGTGAACAGATTTTGCATTCCGCATCACCTGCTCGGGATTCACACTGTCGGTGTCGCTCATTGATATTACCGCATCGAGGGTATGCGAGAATTCATAACCTTGCATCGACTGTCCGTGTTTAACTCGCTCGGTCGACGCACGTCTATGAATCTCGATAATCATCGGGTAATTGTCCTCGCGTGCAGATAGCCGAATCGCTTTATCGGCTTGCGGAACACTCTCAGATCATCGGCGGTGAAGTGGATCCGACCCGCCGTGTCTGCCGATTGTCCCGACGCGAGTTGCCAGGACTGCTCCTCGATCTGCTCTCGAGTAATTCCTCGAGGATTGTCGAACAATCTAATGACAGCATCGGATACCACGCGGACGATGTTTGTCTTGTCGAGGTCGGTCACGGTCCCTTGAAGCCGAGGCACGAGCGTCAAGAGCAGTGCCTCGGCTTCGGGCACGCGGATGTCGAGCCACTCCTCATCAGGGATCTCTCCGCCGAGGTAGCGGGACTGAACATCCTGCGCGGTGACGTACATGTCAGACCGAGCCAACCGGGGCTGACAGCCGTGCGACCGCCTTCGGCGCGGGGAAGGCCACCGCGAAGCGGGCCACAGCACGAATTGCCTTGCGGTCACTGGAGAAGGCCGCATCATCGCTGACGACAAGCTCGGCATCTTGACGCACGCCAAGGATCACTTGAGTGGTATCCCAGACGTACAAAGTCCCCGGCGTCACCTTCGCTGAGACCAACACAGTCAAACCGTTGGCGTTGCGTCCCACACCCTGCGTCGCATCCGTCTGCAAAAGCGGCACATTCGACCCGGTGCCGGTCTTGAGGATCGACAGCTCGGCGTAAATCTCGGGCGTGGTCACCAAGACACTGGGGTTGTATCCGTTGCTCTGAATAGCAGCAACCGCGAGCTGAATATCATCCAAGTTCGTCAGGTCGGTGTTTTCGTCGTACGCAAGCCCGGCGACCGACTCCACACCAACGGGACCGTTCGTGGTCGTGTTCGCGAATGCGGCCTTATCGAGCTCGGCGGCAATCTGGCGAGCTGCTGCATTACCGATCAGCTCGAGCGTGTTTGGGTTGCCGTCAGCGACTAGTTCATTGGACAAGAATGTGAGCGCTTTAATTGCCTTTGCCGGGGCGACAACCTCGGAGATGGTGGCGTCACTAACGCCAATCTCGGCGCCTTCGCTAGTCCAGGCTGCACTTCCATCAGCGACGCGTGGAATACGCAAATTCGCCGAGTTGAAAGAAATCTGATTGGCAGCTTGCGCGAAGATACTCGCCGACAATGCAGGCTCAATAATAAGTCCGGCAACCTCATCGGGTTTTAGTGCCCCAAGGTTCCCTGCTCGATTCATAGACATGTGGTCTCAATTCTGTTAGATGATTGTGTGCGTCACCCGTGGATCGAGATACGTCTACTGACTTACTCTCGCATTGCCTGGCGAAGATTGCGGCGCGGTTTAACTAACTGCGCCTATTTCAATTATAGGGCAAAATTTTACGAAATGCCCGGTGTTGGTTTGAGGACTTCGGCCCACGTCGGTCCTGATTTCTCCGGTCGGTGCTTCTTCGTTCGCCCCTGCCCGACGTCGCCAAACAGTGCAGTCGAGGCGTGGTCACGCGCGAGGCCGGGGCGAGCGAGCACTACCGCGTCGACTGTCGCCCGGACCTTGCCGGGATCGACCAGGCCGTCGTCATCCAGTAGGTCATCGAGGTCGGCACCACCGAGGGGAGTCGAGAACACGTCAGCCGGTTCCGACAACCCAGCAGCCAGCGCGAGCACCTGCGCGCGTTGGGCAGACTCCAGTCGACCCCGCAGTGCATCACGCTCGCCCTCGGCTGCCTGTGCGCGCTGTCGGTACTTCTTACTCTCAGCGATCAGCTCACCCCGGTCTGAGTCATCGAGGTCGGCATCGGGAGTCTCGTTCCGGTCCCGGTCGACGGTCGCGGGTTCATCGGGGGTGATGGACTCCGGTTCGCCTGCGTCTGACCATGCGGTGTTGTCACTCATTCTGATTCTCCGATCCTTGTCCCGTCCAGGAACTTGAATTGCATTGCTCGCACACCCTTGGTCCACTCAATGTGTGCCTTAATCGCCCGCGTCTCGTCCTCGGCGATATATCCGAGATATGCGAGTAATGCACGCTCCAACTCGGTAGCGTCACGCAGCTTTACCCGGTGCTCAAAATCGGCATACAGGCGAGCATCCATCAGCCTCTGGAGTTCGTCCGGGTAGTCCTCGAATCCGAGGATGCCGCGCGGATCACCGTCGGGTAGCTTCTTACGGCTCTCAAGGCCGGTGAAGTCGAATACCGTCACTTTCCCTCCAATTCCGAGACTCGCAATTCGAGTTGCTGCACATAAATCGCGAGTGCGTTGTGGGCAGTGGCGATCTCCTCGAGAGCGAGGGCGTAGTGGTCGAGCAGTTGAACGGTCCGCGCGTGCTGCTGTGCGTTTTTTAAGTCCAGACTCTCACTCATGAAACTCACCGACTAATCGGCTGGACATGATGCCGCGAAATGCAAGGCCAAGGACTGAACGCAATGTTCGATTCTCGATTTCGAGGTCGCGGATACGATCATCTCGTCGGCGAATCTCGGTCGCGAGGGCATCGGCGATCGCGCGACTTGGATCGACGGGTTCGGCTTTCGGCGCCAGGTCGGCGGGTGAGGGTTTGTGTGTCATGGTTTCCCTTTTGTATTGGCTACTTGCAAGACGAGGTGGTTAAGGCAGGGCGGCAACCGAGATGAGCGCCGTCGTCAAGATCGGCCCGCAGTGTCATGGTGCAGCCGCAGACTTCGCAGTGGTCATCCTCGGCGTCGAGCTGCACCTCGGCGTCGACATCTTCACTGGGGAAGTAGTTGTCAGGATCGTCGTCGCACCAAAAGCGTTCGTAGTGCTCACTGTCCAAGTCCTCGACAACCGACGACATAAATGCCGACAAGGTACCGCCCCAGTTCCGCGACGTCTCGTGGTCGTGCTCGTTCATGTAGCCATGGAAGGCGCGCAGAGCCTCGTCGTGGTCGATCCCCAGACGTCCGGCCTTGGCGAGCGTGGCAGCGTTGCCAACGAAGTCGACATGGAGCGGATAACCCCGCTTGGTCTTCTCGCCACGTCGAGCAAGATCATCTTCGTCTTTGATCTTCGGCGGATCGGCGCAAGCCGATCCAGAAAGAGAGAAGTTCTCTTGAGAGAAGTTGGTAAGAGAAGTTCTAAGAGAAGTTGGTGTGACACTGGCGTCACTGCATTCGGCGAATTCGTCACCGTATTGGTCGAATTCGTCACCCTTTCCCGTCGAATTCGTCACCCTATTTTCTGCGTCCTGACATTTTTTAGCCTCGACGGCGTCGGCCCGCGCATCCGTCTGCCCGTGTTCGCGACACCAGGCGCACCGGCAAGTGAAGCACGACCGACACCTGCAGTTGTCGCGATGGTCAGACTTGTCTTCGCTCGCGATCCAGGGCAACGGGGCGGGCAGGGTGAGGCGATACTCGGTCGCGCGGCCCCGATACCCCTTCTCGACGACCGTGATCCATCCATCCTCGACGGCCGAGTTCAGTTGCTTGATCACGTTGCGTCGAGAGATGCCGGATTCAGCGGCGAGCGTTTCGAGGCTCGGATGTGCTCGACATGTCGTGTTGTCGACGTGCGACCATAGCGCGAGCAGCACGCGAACAGTCTTCGGTCCGTGGCACGCGTAGGCACTCATCCACGTCAGCGCGTCGAAATCTTCTGATACAATTGAAGTCACAGTGAAGTTCTCCTCGAGACCCCCGGCGGCACACCGGGGGTCTCGTCTTTTGCTAGTGATTTGATTTTTCGGAGGCGGCAATCTCAGCGTCGGTTTTGAAGCGTTTACCGGCGTCTGCGAGCATTAACCCATGATTGCGGAGATGGAAGTCGAATAGATCACCCTTTGGCGTTCTCGACTTCAGGCCGCACAAGTCCTCATGTTTCGCGAGATGCAAGTCCGTCTTTACGCTCACCAGATCACCACATCCTGGGCACCGGGTCCGGCCGTAGAGGGTTCGCAGGTGCGCGTTATGCGCCTTCAGTTCTTCGCCCTTAAGTTTCTTCTGTAGTGGTTCCATTTCGGCCCCTTCTGTATTTGTTGAGCCAATTACTAGCTTGTCCGACGTCATCAAGGATCATCAGCGCACCGATTCTCCGGGCCTTCAACTCGCGCGAATTGATCGCGTGAATCAGGTCGGATTCCTTGACGTTAAAGGCGCGGCAGAACGTCGGCCACGTCCACTCATTGCGGGTGATCACCGGGCCAGAACCTCGAGAAATGCAGACAGGGAATACCGCCGACGACTGCGAAGAGTCAAATGCGGTATTTCATGGCTGAGAATGATGTTCTTCACGCCTTGCCATGACATTCCGGTGATTCGGGCGATGTCGGATACGCTGAGATAGTCCCGAACGTTCTCGGGAGTGAGTTGGTCGGGCATTGTTTCCCCTGGGATAGGTAATGGGTTCCGTTTTCCTATGTATGATTATCCCGGGTTATTGTCTTGTTGCAAGGCATTGCTGTGTCGCTCGATATTCGGCTATTGATCGGCGGTCAGTAGTTATCAACTTCGTCCTGTTGCATTCGCCACACAAAGGTCGGCAGTTCGTGATCGAATGCTCGCCACCAGCGGCAACGGGGGTGATGTGGTCGAGCTGCCAATCAGGCGCATTGCATTCGACGCACCGATTGCCCCATGCTGCTGTCAACTCGGCCTTGGTGAATGGCTGGATGACCGGCGCGATGCCATAGATGCCGCATCGGTGTCGATAATCCTTCTCCCAACCGAGCTCGGGCCGTTCTCGGCGTCGCTCTCGGTCGTAGTCGCTGCGATGCTCGCGATTGGCAGCGTGCCAAGTTTGGTTGTACGCGGTGCAATGTTCTCGGTTGTCCTGGTACCAAGTCCGCTTGCGCTCTCGGTCGTGGTCGATGTTCTCTGCACGCCAACGTCGGTCACTCGACGCCTTGCAAGACTTGCATTGAGCCTGCCGACCGTCAGCCTTGGATGCGTTGCGATGTAAGTTGTCGACAGGCTGCGACTGCTGGCACTTGGTGCAGAGCTTCAGCGTGTCGGTCACGCGTTCACCGGGGCAAAGTATCGCGCCAAGCTGTCGGCGTCGATTCGGATCGCTGTGGAGAACCGACGCGCCGCGACATCACCACGCTCGACAGCACGGCGGATCGTGCGGGGGTCGACGCAGAGCATGTATGCCGCGTCGTCATAGGACACCCAACGCGGTGTGTCCGGGCCGAAGATGTCGGTGCGGGCGAGTGTGGACATGGTGAAGCCTCCGGTTTCGGAGTTGGTGACCGTGCCTGTTGCTCGGTCGTCATACTTCGCCGGATTTTTGTCCTGTGAGTTCGTGTCCCGCTGTGGCGTTGACGATCACTCTACCGGGACTAGGGGCGTCAACTCGGGTCAATGCCGCGCAGGAGGACAGCCCAAAATGGGTGAGTCAATGGACGTCCACGTCGGTCAGCGTCTGACGGGATAGCCCACGTCTGGGCCCACAGTGGCGCCTGCGGCGCGTATCCATGCTGGTCAGCAGTGGTGCGCGCAAAGGGATTCGAACCCCTGACCGCTGGTGTGTAAGACCAGAGCTCTACCGCTGAGCTATACGCGCGCGGCCACGGCCGAGGCGGCCGCACCAACACACGAATGTAGCGGCTGAGGTGGCCTTCGCCCAAACCGGTTCGGGTTCGCCGGAACCTGGCTCACACCCCGACGATGGGCGGCAATGCGAACAGCACGATTGCCGACCACACCACGTGCGTACACAGCGGTGCGAGCACACCTCCGGTCGCGCGTCGCAGGACGGCGCACACCGCGCCGAGGATCACCCCGGCGAAGCCGAGCATCACATTTCCGCTGGCCATCGTGACGACGACATAAATGGCCGTCGACACCACCAGTGGGTGCCACGGGCGGGCGGCGGTGTACACCGCCCCACGGAAGAACAGTTCCTCGGCGACGCCGTTGCCCAGGGTGATCGCCGCGATCGCTACGATGTTGCCGGAATCGGCGAACGCCAGCACACGACCGATCAGGTCGTTGAGCGGGGGGATCAGGCGGGTGCCGAAAGCGCCGACGACGAAGCACGCGCCGACCAACAGGCCCACCGACACGCCGAGTAGAACCGCGTTGCGATGCGAGTGTGCGGGTGCGCCGTTCGCCGAGCGTCGACCGAACACCGGGAAGACGCCGAGCGGGAGCGGGCCGGCGAGGAAACCACCGACGACCCAGACGACGCCGAGCGCGACGGTCAGCGGATAGAACCTGCTGTCGCCCGGGGTCGCCGACAACGAAAAGCCGAGAAGTACCGCGCCGATCACCAGCGTCACGCCGACGATCCATCGCCGGCGCACCTGCCGCGTGGGCAGGTCACCATTGCGGTCGGTGCGCAATTCGTCGATCAGCTCGGTGATCGCGCCGCGGTGTTGGACAGGGCTCTGGGTTGGTGAGTCCACGTCGTCAGACTGGCAGCAATGCGCGGCCGAGTCGACCCGCCGTCCCGAACACGCCGCGGACGGTGCCGCCGATCCGGCGTCGTACGCGTGGCCAGTCGCCCCCGGCCCAGGCCGGATCGGTCGACGCCAGGTGATGCGGGTCATCGAGCGCGCAGACCGACCGGGGAGCCGGTGACGCCACCGACGCGGCGACCGCGTCGCGCATCGGCGTCAAGCCTCCGGCAGGTGGCGGCACCAGCTTCCGGATGCGGTGCTCATCGGCGCGCATCGGATGGTCGAGGGAGGTGATGAGCTCTTCGGTGAGCGCAGACGGGATGGGAACGAGGAGCCCGGCAACCTTGCCGGCAAGACGCGTCCCGACGAACGGCACCCACACCCGCACCTTCGGCATGCGGATCGCGTCGAGATAGGCGTCGAGGACCGAGCGATATCGACAGGCGTCGGGGCCGGCGATGTCGTAGTCGCCCGCGGGCAGCTCGGGCTCGCAGGCGGCGGTGAGGTAGTGCAAGACATCGCGAATCGAAATGGGGTCCATCGGGTTTCGCGTCCACGACGGCTCCGGGATGACCGCGAGGCGGTCGCCGACGTAGCGGATGATCTCGAACGACGTCGACCCGGCGCCGAGGATCACCGCTGCGCGCAGCCACACCAGCTCCGGCCCGTCGGCCAGCCGGAGGGCCTCGCCGGCGTCGGCTCGGCTGCGCAGGTGATCGGAGAGGTCGTCGTCATCAGGGACGAAGCCACCCAGATAGATGATGCGGGTGACATCGGCGTCACGCGCGCCCGACGCG
Organism: Gordonia polyisoprenivorans; assembly: GCF_017654315.1. Classification (NCBI taxonomy): domain Bacteria; kingdom Bacillati; phylum Actinomycetota; class Actinomycetes; order Mycobacteriales; family Gordoniaceae; genus Gordonia; species Gordonia polyisoprenivorans. Next base: position 4,211,809 of record NZ_CP072203.1, on the reverse strand, counting down.
AGGTTCGCGGCGGCGTTGCGGTCGGCGTCGGCGAACCCCGACTGACCGATCCCGTGAACCAGGTAATAGATCGCATCCAGTGGCCCGGCCGCGGCCAGCGCCTGCTTCACCGAATCGGGGTCGTCGACGTCCATCGACACCGCGGTGACCGCGTCGAACCAGCCGAAATCGGTCAAGCGGTCCACATTTCGGGAGGACACGACGACCTCATGTCCGGCGGCGAGCAGTGAGCACACCAATCGCGAGCCGACATATCCACTGGCACCGGTGACGAAAAGCCTCATGAGGACCACGGTAGGTATCCGATCCGCTGCCGCCCAGGGACGCGGCGGGGTCGTGGCGGAGTCGAGACGCCGCCCGCCCGGACGGTCACGAAACGATCACGGCGCCGTGCCGCACGCTCGCCGGTACCGGGCCGCCACGCGTTCGTGGTGTTCGGCGACGCCGGCCAGCTCGTCCCGCAATGCGTCCGGGGAGAGCACCGTGAAATCGGCGTCGAAGGCGTGCAACCAGCGGGCGATCGAGGTGAGCGACGTGGAGAACAGGGTCAGTTCACAGGTCTGCTCATCGCCGGATTCCAGGGTGCCCCACGCATCGGAGACCATCGGACCGATCGTCTCCACCGGGGCGTGGATGCGCACGCGCGCCGAGGATTTGCGATACACCGCGCCCAGGCTGCGTTCGAGGAACCTCGACGCCGCGCCCTCGGGGAGCTCGCGTGGGGTGAACCGGGGGCCGGTCGGGATCTTGGGCACCATCCGGTCCACCCGGAACGAGCGCCAACCGTCGCGGCCGAGGTCGAAAGCGATGAGATACCAACGCATCCCGTTGCGCACCAACCGGTAGGGTTCGACCTCGCGCCGCGACTCGGTGCCGTCACCACGCCGGTAGTCGAAGCGGAGCCGTTCGTGGCGATGGCAGGTCGCGGCGATGTCGGTGAGAACATCGGCCGACACCGTCACCTGGCCTCGCGTGCGGGGCACGGCTTCCAGTGACAACGAATCCAGCCGGTGGCGCAGACGCGAGGGCATGACCTGGCGCAGCTTGGTCAGCGCACCGGCCGAGGCCTCCGCCATGTCGGACACGGGACCGGTCGTGACCGCGTCGAGCCCGAGGGCCACGGCCAGCACCTCCTGGTCGTCGAGGAGCAGCGGCGGCATCTCCGCACCTGCGCCGAGCCGATACCCGCCGCCGACACCGACGGTCGCCTCGACCGGATAGCCGAGCTCTCGCAGCTTGTCGACGTCGCGTCGGACGGTGCGCGTGGTGATCTCGAGCCGGTCGGCGAGCTCCCGGCCCGACCACTCCCGTCTCGTCTGGAGCAGCGAGAGCAGGTGCAGGAGCCGAGCCGATGTTTCCAGCATGCGCTCATCTTGCCGGACATTGCGGACGGCGGGTGTCCTCGATAGGCGGAGACGTCGGTCTGCTCACGCCCCGCATTCGCTCGGGGTGATGAACGTGGTCGGGTCGGTGGTGTTGTCGAGCCACTTTCCGTAGGCGGTGCCACCGATCTGGTTGCGGAGGCGGCAGATGTCGGTGGTGGTTCGTCCGGCCACCTGGTACACCGCGTAGATCGGATTGCCGTTGTCGTCGCGCGCCCGCAACGACGAGCAGGACTGGTCGGTGCGCAGGTAACTCGAACCGGGGAAGGCGGTGAGATAGCCCTGCACCTCGGCGGCGTAGTTCGACGGATCGACGGCATTGCCGACCACGACGATCCCCGTGCCGTCACATGCGGGGGTACTGATGGGTGTGGCCAGGCCGAGATCGAAGGCTGCCCTGGCCGAGCCGGTGGGGGCCGCCGTGGCCACCGATGGCGTGGTCGGGGTCGGTGTGGCCTGGCTCGTGGTGTTGGGAGGCGCCGCGGCGGTCGGTGTGGTGATCAGGCTGGCGTCGGTGCTGTCGGCGACGGTGCGGGCCCCGTCGTCGGAGTCGCGCAACAGCACCCACGCGCCGGCCCCGATGCCGCCCGCGAGCAGCACAGCGATGACGACGAGGATCGCGAGCACGGGGGAGCGGCGTCGTGGTGTCTGCGGATAGTGCTGCGGCGCAAACGGATACGGCTCGAAGCGGGGGGCGCCGGAGGCGGCGGCGATCTCGGTCGGTGAGTACGACGCCGGGTTCATCCCGGTCTTGTTCACGGCGGCCGGGTTCACCCCGGTCGGTCGGTCGGTGGTGTGTCCGATCGGCGGTCTCGTGTGCGGGGCGAGCGTCGCGGGTGCCGCCGACGTGCCGGGGAATGGCGCACCGGGCGATTGCGCGTCCGGGGATGCGAGGGCGGCACGCGCCGCGTCGATCAGTGCACCGGCACTCGGGTACCGGTCGTGTGGGTTCTTGGCCATCCCGCGGGCGATGACCGGATCGAGCGCCGTACCCGTCCGCGGCGGTTCGGCCGTGAGGTGGGCGGCGATGAGTCGCTCGAGATTGGTGGCAGATGCGAAAGGTTGTGTCCCGGCAACGCATTCATAGAGCACGCAGGCCAGTGCGTAGATGTCGCCGGCCGCGCCGACCTCGTCGGCGCCGAAGCGTTCGGGTGCCATGTAGCCGAACGACCCGATGGCGGTGCCCGCGGTGGTCAACCGTGTGTCGGCGGCGCCCTGGGCCAGCCCGAAATCGGCCAGATAGGTGAAGTCGCGGGCGTCGACGAGCACGTTGTCGGGTTTGACGTCGCGGTGCACCAGGCCGTCGAGGTGGGCTGCGTCGAGGGCGTCGGCGACCTGCCCAAGGATGGCCACCGCCCTCTCCGGTGCCAGTGTTCCCTGCTCGACCAGCATCGCGCGCAGGTCGCGGCCGGTCACCAGTCGCATGTCGATGAACAGCAGCCCGTCGATCTCGCCCCAGTCATGGATCGGAACGACGTGGGGGTCGTTGATCCGCGCGGCGACCCGTGACTCCCGCAGGAATCGGTCGCGGAACACCTGATCGTCGGCGAACTCGGGATTGAGCAGCTTGAGCGCGACCGTCCGTCCCTTGCGGGTGTCGGTGGCGCGGTAGACCTGACCCATCCCGCCCCGGCCCAGCAGTTCTTCGATGGCATAGTGCCCGAGCGGGGTCCCGGTCCGGTCGTCGATGGCGCTCATCGTGATCGTCCGCCTACACCGCGAGGGGATGCCGGTTGAAGAACTGCCAGATCAGGGCCGTGGCCGAGATGCTGTCGCTGACGCCGGTCCGTCCCCGGTGGGCCGACGATCCGGGCCACACGTGGGCTCCGCCGGTGATGCGGTAGTGCGAGATCTCGCTGCCGACCGACCGGCACAACGGCCAGAGGAACTGCGTGACAGCCGAATAGACGGGGATCTCCAGGGGCGTCGGTATGCATCCGTTGCGCGCCGCCCATGACCGCACGACGTCGAAGATCGGTGCGTAGTGGCCGCCGAGCCGGGTGCCGCCACCGTAGTGGATCGTGGCGTCGGCGGTGCCATGGAAGTCGATGATCGATGCGGGCGCCTTGGACGCCGAGCAGCCGCGCAGGCTCTGGTCGTAGATGGCTCCGTTGACGATGGCGTAGGCGGCGAACTGACCCGGCATCCGGCACGCGAGCATCGACACCAACCCGCCACCGTTGGATCTGCCGACCGCATAGGTGCGGCTGCGGTCGACGCAGGTCGTCGCCCGCACCTCGCGAAGGATCGCCGCGGTGAACGCGATGTCGTCGGCCCGCGGGGAGGAGTACGGCGCGCCCTGCCAGGACAATGCGCCGTCGGTGCCGCGCAAGCCGTCGGGGCAGACCACAACCGCCGGTAACGCCGACAGGCCGGTGTAGCGCTCGAACGTCGTCGGCGCCTCGGTGTGGCCGGGGAACGCGAGGATCAGCGGCATCGGGGTGTGTCCGGTATAGCGCGCGGGTAGATGCACCCGGTACGTCCGTGTCACACCCCCGACATCGGTGGTGCGGACGGTGTTCGCCGGAGCGGCAGCCCGTGGTGCGCATGCCGCGACCGGGGAGGCGTCGGTGGGAGCGGCGTGTGCGGGCGCCCCGGACGCGGTGAGTAGAGCGGCGATGACGGTCAGAACGCTCACCACCAGCATCGTGACGATCGACCCTGACCACCTGCTCGCTACCCGCACCCGTGCAAGGATAGGACATCTCCGGCACGCGTCCGTCCCGGATGCCGGTGTCCGAGAAGCACTCGCGGGGTCGTTTGTCGCCGTGCGTGAACCCGGCGGTCGTGACGGCGCCACCGGGGTAGCGTCGAAGCCGCCCGTACGGTCAGGCGCGTTCGACGCGCCTGTCCCTCCTCGGGCGTAGTCGACCAGCCCGCGAATCGGAGATCTTCATGCCCACGACGTCCATCGACCACACCACGTTGACCCCGGACCTGATCGGCGAGTGGGCAGCCTTGCGGGCGTTGGCCGACGACATCGGTGAGCGGTGGACGCAGCCGTCGATCCTGCCGGGCTGGACCAACGCCGACATCATCGCGCACATCATCGGGACCGAGAGCATGCTCGATGGACGTGACGTCGAGGCACCCGCAGGTCTCACCGATCTCGACCACGTGCGCAATCCGATCGGCGAACTCAACGAGAAGTGGGTCGAACACTTCCGGGGGCGACCCGCAGACGAGGTACTCGCTGCCTACGACGAGATCATCGCGGTCCGCAGCGCGGCCCTGTCGGCGATGTCGCAGTCGGATTTCGACGCCGCGGCGGCCACTCCGGCAGGCCCGGACACCTACGGTCGGTTCATGCGAATCCGGTTGTTCGACTGCTGGATTCACGAGGTCGACCTCCGCGACGGCACCATCGGCGGCAGTCCGTCGACGGCACCGGTGGCCTGGGTGCTCGATGAGGTCGCGGCGTCGTTGCCGTTCGTGGTCGGTAAGCGCGCCAAGGCGCCCGCCGGAAGCGCCGTCGCGTTCGAGATCACCGGTGCGGCACCGCGTACCGTGCGCATTGCCGTCGCCGACCGGGCAGGCCTCGTCGAGGCCTTCGACGGTGGTGACGACGCCGCCGACGTGGTGCTCGAACTCGATGCCGTCGATCTGGTCCGGCTCGCCGGTGGCCGGCGCAGCGCCGATCCGTCGGCGGTGAAGGTTCGCGGCGATCAGGAGCTGGGGCAAGCGATCCTGGGCTCCCTCAACTACATGATCTGATCTACACGATCTGATCCTCGGCGGTTTCGTCGGAGGCGGTCGGTGGATCGTGGGGTGCCTGCCCGGACCCGAATGTCCTGGCCTCGTCGCCGGCGATCACCCGCGCCGGAAGCGGATCGCTGAGCAGGCGCCGGACGAGTGTCGGCGAGGGATCGAGGGGGCCGTCGCTGCCCGCGATGACCACGTTGCCGGTGCGCCGGCCCTTGAACATCGCCGGGTCGGCGATCAGCGCGATGTGGTCGAAGACCTCGGCGAGTGCGGCGGCGTCGGCGCGCACGCGACCGAGATCGCGGGTGTCGCCGCAGTTGGCCAGATACAGACCATTCGGTGTGAGGACCCGCTTGACGGCATGCGTGAACTCCACCGTCGTCAGATGTGTTGGGGTGCGGTCGGATTCGAATGCGTCCCGGATGATCACTTCTCGAGTGTCGGGCTGGAGTGACTCCAGCACCGTCCGGGCGTCACCGACGCGGATACGTAGACGCGGCGCACGCGGCAGGTCGAACCAGTCGCGGACGAGACGCGCCAGCTCGGCATCGATCTCGACCGCGACGTGTCGCGACTGTGGAAAGGTCGCGGCCAGATAGCGGGGGAGCGCGCACGCGGCGCCGCCGAGATGCAGGACGGAGAGCTTCGCCTGCGCGGGGTGGCGGTCCTCGATGACGGCCGCCATCTGTCGTAGGTACTCGAAGTCCAGCACGCGCGGATCGTCGTCGATGTGCGAGCTGTGTGTGCCGTTGATCTGCAGGAGCCATCCGCCCGAGATGGTGTCCGGGGCCAGCTCGGCCATGCCGGTGTCGATCGCATAGGTGCCCGCGACGGGAACGGGGCGGGGGCGTGCCATCACGGCGTGAGTGTATCGGGCAAGGGTGGGCCGCCGTGGGTGCTGTGTCCGCGGGTAGCGTGACCACCGTGAATCTGTTGCTCCTGTCGCTGGGTTTCGGGGCCGTGCCCGGTTTCCTTTCGGAGACCACAGGAAAAGCGCTGTCGGAGTTGCAGATCGGGTATCTCGACGACGCGCGGATCCCCTACGCCGGCCAGCCGGGTGTGCGCGCCGAACGTGACCGCCTGACGGCCGCTGGGTATGCGGTCGTGGACCTCTCGGCAGCGCGGCAGGATCTCGAGGAGTTCGCCTCCACGCTCGACCGCGTCGACGCGGTGTACGTGGCCGGCGGGAACACCTTCGCCTTGCTGTGGGCACTGCGTCGGGCGGGCGCGGGGGATCTGCTCACCGAGCGGGTACGAGCGTCGTTGCCCTACATCGGATGCAGCGCCGGCGCGGTTGTGGTGGGTCCGACCATCGCGCCGGTGGAAGGCCTCGACGATCCGGCCGAGGCGCCGGGTCCGGTCGATCCGCGCGGTCTGGAACTCATCGACACGGTGGTGCTCCCGCATGCCGACGGCCAGTTCCCGGTGTATCCCGCCGACGTGATCGAGTCGGTGCGCCGCAAGTACGAGTCGCGCCACCGCGTGACCCCGCTCGCCGACGACCAAGCTCTCTTGGTGCGTGGCGAGCAGCAGACCGTTGTGGCATCGGACTACTGATGCGGGGGTCACTCTGATGCGGGCATGGAGGTGGTGGGCCGCTGCTGTCCGGCCTTCGCCGACAGGGTTACTGGTCGGATACCTGTTGGACCGTGCGCTCGGCGACCCGAGACGTGGGCACCCGGTTGCCGGTATCGGTTCTCTCGCCTTCGCGTTGCAACGACATACATACGCCGACAGCCGGATCGCCGGCAGCGCACACTGTGCGCTGTGTGTGGGTTCTATCGGTGTGGCTGGGGCACTCGCGGCCCGCCCACTCGCCGAGAACGGTCCGGCGCGAACACTGCTCACCGCCGCGGTGACATGGGCCGTATTGGGTGGGACCACCCTCATCCGCGTCGGTGACGACGTGGCCGACTGTCTCGAGTCCGACGATGTGCCGGGCGCGCGGGAACTCATACCGAGCTTGTGTGGCCGCGACCCAGACGCACTCGACGAACCCGGGATCTGTCGCGCTGCACTGGAATCGGTGGCCGAGAACACTTCCGATGCCACCGTGGGAGCGCTGGTCTGGGGCGCTGTGGCCGGTGTTCCCGGCCTCCTCGTCTACCGGACCGCGAACACACTGGATGCGATGATCGGTCATCGAAATGCCCGCTACAACCGTTTCGGTTGGGCTGCAGCACGATTCGATGATGCGCTCAACATCCTGCCGGCCCGGATCGCGGGGGTGCTCGTCGTGGCCGCCGGGCCTGATCGACGGGGTGCAGTGCGCGCGTGGAAGCGCGATGCATCGGCACATCCGAGCCCCAACGCGGGTGTCGTGGAGGCGAGTTTCGCCGGAGCTCTCGGCATCCGTCTCGGCGGTATCACGGTCTACCCGCACCGCACCGAGCACCGACCCACCCTCGGCGACGGGCGGGCTCCGACCACAACGGATCTCCGTGCCGCCCTGGCTTTGTCCCGACAGGTGCAAGTCGGCGCGCTCGCCACCGCCATGGCCATAGCCTGGTGGCGCGCTCGACGCTCGTGATCTGATGTTCGGCTGTCGGGGGTCTCGAGGCCTCGTCGCTGGCGCTCCTCAGCACCTCGACCATCGGGGAGGGGGCTTCCTCACCGGGCGGAGGTGCTCCTTGATCGGTGGTCGACCAGCCCGGCGGATCTTTCGTCCCGGTGGTCGAGGTGCCGAGGAGCGTTAGCGACGAGCCTCGAGACCTGTTGCACCGCTGCTGGTTTCCAACCCCGAACGGAAGTGCGCCCCGGGTCTAGAACGCGCGGTCGCCGAGGAGTTGGGCGAGTCGGGTGTCGACCGGCGAGTCCGGGTTGGGATCAGGGTGGAGGATTTCGACGAGGTCGTAATACCCGCCGCCGCACCCGACCGGGACCTGGCTGCGGCGTAGTCGGTCAGTGGGCAGCATCGAGTCCCGGTCGTCGCTTGTGGCGAGATCGGTATCAGCACTGGCAGCGGCCCCACTTGGTGGTGGGTCGGGTGGTGGATGCAACTCCGCGCGGATACGGGCCAGTGCCGCAGCGTAGGTGGTGCCGACGTCGGGGAGCGCGTTGGTGCGTTTCGGGTTCGGTTCGGCTGCGCCGACCGGGGTGTTTGTGCGCCACCAGCATCGTCCGGCCCACGGCCCGTCGCGATAGATGCCGGTCGTGAATTGTCCGGGTTTGTCGCCGACCATCCGGTTGTGTTTCCCACAGGCGGGGGCGAGGTCACCGATGTTGGTGAGTCCGCCTTTCGCGTGGTCTTTGGTGGCGTGATGAATTTCGACGTGCGCGGCGGGTTGGGTACATCCGGGAAACGAGCAGTACTCACCGCCGTCTTTGGCGAACAGGGCGATCCGCTGTCCTTGACTCGCTAACCTCGCCCGACCCAAATACAGGGGAAGACTGGTGTGGTCGTCGAACACCGCCAACCACGGCTGACTGTGGGCCGCCAAAGCGATCACATCCCGGATTGGGAGGAGGGTGCCGGTCGCCGTGACGCCCATCCCGGTTTGCGCAATCAACTCCGACAGCGATGCTTTGATGATCAGATGCGGTGGTAGGCCGCGATGCGAGTGCGGGCCGAGTCCGACATCGAGTCCGGCGCGTAGGACTGCTTCCAACGCATCATGGTTGCGTTGCACCTGATCCCGGTGATCGCGGGCTGCCGCGGCCGCCACCTGGTCGGGGTCGGCATCCTCGCGACTACCGGTCGGGGACTCCGGGTCGGCGGGGTTGTTCATTCCAGGCGCCGCCCACGCGGCGAGTACTGCTTCGAGGTGCGCGGTCAGAGTCGGGGTCATCTGCCCCGATAGCCCACTCATTTTTTGGGCGTCTTGACGGCCGATGCGGATCTGGCGGTGGCGTTGCCGATCAGCATCGTCGGTCAACTCACCGTCGGGGTCGAGGTGCGCCAACACCCGTGCCCCCAGGATCCGGAGATCGGAGGGGGTGTGGGTGCGGGCGAACCCGGCCATCGTGGCGTCGGCCGACATTTTTTCGTCGAACGGCACTGTCGTAGGTATGCGGTCCAACACGTCGATGACGACTGCGGCGTGGGAGGGGCCGGCCGCCCCGGAGGCCATCGCCTCGGCCAACGCCGGATATTTCGGCGCAGCAACCTCGCCGGTGACGGTGTGGAAGGTGGCGGTCGCTTTGAGTTGTTTCCACCGCCGCCACGGTTCCGACACACGCAACAAGCCGATCATGGCGTCGATGATCGACCCGAACCCGTACTCCCGCGCCAGATGGCGGTCGGAGAACTCGACGATCTGCCGATCGCCTTGGACGGTGACGCGGGTGATCAACCGTTCGGTGGACTGAGCGACCGACACCAGGTCATCGTTGGACAGGCCGGTCAAATCATCGGTGGCCAACTCGTCCATCAGCGTGTGGGCGAGGGCGATTTTCTGGGTGGTCGACAACCCAGACACGTCAGGGAGTGCGGTGTCGACCATGATTGTCACCCCCGGCGATAAGCGCACATGTGTTTGTGTGCTGTTGTGTTCGATCATATGCCGGGTTTGTCGGGTTGGCAAGGGTTGTCGAAAGTTTCTTCGAGTGGGTTTAGTGGTGGGGTTCCAGCGTCGGTTCGGCTCGGTCTCGAGGCTCGGCGCCCGGGGGCGCCTCACACCTCGACCACCGATGGGGAAGCGTCTCGGCCGTCGATCGGGAAGGACCTCGACCATCGATCGGGAAGCGTCTCGGCCGTCGATCGGGAAGGACCTCGACCACCGATCGGGGAAGGGCCTGGGGCGCCTCGCACCTCGACCACCAATACAAGGGCTTGGCCACCGATGGGGCACGGCACGGGCCGCGCACTCCTGCCGCTGAACGGGAAGTATCCGGTGAAGCGGGGGCCTCAGCCGCCGTAGCGTTCGGTGAGTTTGTCGCGCACCGTGGACGACAAGTGCTCGGTGTCGGGTCCGACGCCGATGCCGGCGGGCGATTGCTCGTCGATGTCGTCGGGGTCGACCGGAGCGGGCGCGGTGGTTGTTCCGGCTGCTGCGCGCAGTTCCTCGCGCATGCGTTTGCGGCGTTCGGATCGCGTCAGCAGATGTGGGGCCGGCTCGGGTTGTGCGGCACCGTTGAGTCCGGAGGTGTCGTCGGGGGTCGTCGGGTCGGGACCGGCGGCGGCCTCGGCCGCGTGGGCTTTCTTGGCGGCGGAAGCTCGTCGACGTTGACGAATTTCGGAGTAGATGAAGTATCCGGCTCCCAGCGGTGCCATCACACCGAAGGCCAGCCACTGCAGGCCGTAGGAGAGGTAGGGGCCCGAATCCAGTTGTGGCAGTGGGATCTCGCCGAGTGAGCCGGGTTGATTCGGCGACAACTGCAGATAGAACGGGTCCATCGGGGTGCCGGTCGCCTTGGCCAGCTGGGTCGGGTCGACCGTGTACATGGTGAGCGCGTTGCCTTCGGTCCGCGCGCCGCGGCCTTCTGACGTGCCCTCCGAAGCCCGGATGCGGGCGTTGATGGTCGTCTCGCCTGTCGGGGGCGCAGGGATCGCGGGCGTGTTGCTCTGATCCGGGCGAACGTAGCCGCGATCGACCGCCAGGACGCGATCGGTGCCCGCGATGCGGAACGGGGTGAGGACCTCGATGGCCGGTCGCTCGTCGACCGAACGCAGGCGGACGAGGGCCTGGTCGTCGACGAGGTAGGTCCCGGTCATCGTCACCTCACGCCACTCGGTGGAGGGAACGAATCCCCTTCCGGCGGGCGCCACCTCGTTGATCGGTACCGGGGCGGTACCGACGGCACTCTTGATCAGATGGTTGCGCTCGGACGTCGCGGAGTTCTTCCCGAGCTGCCACGGCGCCAGCACCATGAAACATGCCGCCGCGAATGCGGCGACAACGATGATCAGGGCGATCCACCCCGGTCGTATGTTTCGCAGCGCGCGCATAGGACAACGGTACCCAGTGCGCAACCACCGCAGCAGCCCCGGCTGCATCTGATGACGGTATGCCGGATTCGGCCGTGACGTGCGCCGCAGTACCCGATCACGGCAGCACCGGCGACGGCTCAGCCGGTGGCGTCGTCGAGGTGTTCGCGGGCCCACTGGAGCAGGCCCGGTACCGCGGCCTCGATCTGCTCGCGGGTGACGGCGAAATCGTCGGCGTTGCCGTAGTACGGGTCGGACAGATCGAGATCGTCGCCTGCGTCGGGATCGAAGCTGCGCAACAGTCGGGTGCGCTCACCGAGTCGTTTGCGCTCGAGTTCCTTGACGTGTCCGGCGTCGGCGGCGACGAACAGGTCGGCACCGATGTGATCGGGCCCGAGCTGATCGGCGATGTGGGCGTCGGAGTAGCCGTGCGCCAGCAGCTCCGTGCGCGCGCGGTTGTCGGCCGCCTCGCCGACATGCCAGCCGCTCGTCCCGCAGCTGCTCACCTCGACGCGGTCGGCGAGCCCCGCGTCGTGCAGCGATTTGGCAAAGATGTTCTGCGCCATCGGCGACCGGCAGATGTTGCCGGTGCAGACGAAACAGATGTGTAGTTGATCAGACACCGAGTACCTCGCGCAGATCTGACATCGAATCGACGCTCCATGCAGCAGCGTCGCGCTCCCCGGCCAGAGCGTAACCCCATCCGACGAGGATCGTCGGGATGCCGAATCGGGCTGCGCCCTCGACATCGTGGGATCGGTCGCCGATCATCACCGCCGGACGAGAGGGTCGGTGTGTGTGCGGGTCGAGCGATATGTCCAATTGTGCCAGTGCGTGGGCGATCACGTCGGGTTTGTGGCGGCGGGTTCCGTCGTCGCTGGCCCCGGCGATGACACGGAAGTGGCCGGCGAGGCCGAAATGGCCGAGGATGGCGCGCGCGGTCGTCTGGTTCTTCGACGTCGCCACAGCCAGCGTCCGACCCGACGCGCCGAGATCACCCAGAAGTGTGTCCATGCCGTCGAACACCGAGTTCTCCAGCCAGCCGACGTCGGTGTAGCGGGCACGATAGGCGCGCATCGCCTCATCCGCGGTGGCTTCGTCGAGGCCGAGCTCGCGCAAGGTGTCGATCATCGGCGGTCCGGCGATCCCGGCCACCACCGCCTCGGGTGCCGGTGGCGCGCCGACAGCGGTCAGGGCGTGCCGAAAACTGTTGGCGATCCCGGTGAAACTGTCGGTGATCGTCCCGTCGAGATCGACGAGCAGAACGGTGTCGGGATCAGTGGGGTCTGGTCGGGACATCACCAACCCATGGTGCACGTAGGCTCACTCGGTATGACATCCGGGCTGCATGCGCTCGACCGGCACGGCGACCGGGACAGCACCGTGGGCATGCTGGATTTCGCCGTCAACGTGCGCGGAGCCGCACCGCCGTTCGTGCAGGCGGCCATCGCCTCCACCCTCGACGACCTGGCCCGATACCCGACGACCGACCAGACCGATCACACCACCGGGATCATCGCCGACCTGCACGGCCGTCCCACTGACGAGGTGATGCTCCTCGCCGGCGCCTCCGACGGATTCGAGCTGCTGCCGAAACTGGGTGCGGCACATGCGGCCCTGGTGCAGCCGTCGTTCACCGAACCGGAACTCGTGTTGCGGGCCGCGGGGATTCCGATCACCCAGGTCATCGGCCGGCCCGACACGCCGCTGGCAGAGCTGGCCGCCGACATCCCCGACGACGCCGACCTCGTGGTCGTCGGCAACCCCACGAACCCGACGTCGGTGCTGCACGCTGCGGAGTCGATCGCAGCGCTTCGACGTCCCGGACGACTCGTCGTCGTCGACGAGGCGTTCGCCGATCTGACCCTCGATCCGGTGACCGGGGCGTGCGAGCCGCAGTCGCTGGCCGACCGGCGAGCCGACGACGTCATCGTGATGCGCAGTGTCACCAAGACTTTCGGACTGGCCGGACTGCGTGCCGGTTACCTGCTCGCGGCGCCCGAGGTGATCGAACGGGCAGCGGCCGGGCGCCGCGCCTGGCCACTGTCCACGCCTGCGCTCGCCGCGCTGGCCGCCTGTTGCGGACCCGACGGGCAACGCTTCTGTTCCGAGCAGGCCGAGCTCGTCGCCATCGAACGCGACCATCTGCTCGCGCGACTTACCGAGGTCGGAGTGATCCCGTGCGCGCCGCCCGCGGCGCCGTTCGTGCTCGTCGAGATCTCCGGTGCACTGGCGGTGCGAGAAAGCTTGCGAGACCAGGGGATCGCCGTGCGCAGTTGCGCGAACTTCGTCGGACTGACCGACGACCACCTACGGTTGGCGGTGCGCCCGGCGGCGCAGGTCGATCGGCTGGTCACGGCGCTCGACCGGGCGCGAGAGGAGATCACCGTTGGCAGCGCATGAGCACACGGGTCACGGTCCGAGCGAGGTGAGTGTCGCCGACGTGGTGGCAGTGCTGGAGGCCGCGTATCCGCCGCGCCTGGCGGAGAGCTGGGACGCCGTCGGGCTCGTATGCGGGGACCCGAGCGAACCGGCCGGGCCGGTCCTGGTGTGCGTCGACGTCACCGACGACGTGGTCACCACGGCATGCGCGCAGGGTCACCGGATGATCGTGGCACACCACCCGTTGCTGCTGCGGGGTGTGGAGTCGGTCGCTGCCGACACACCCAAGGGCCGCATCGTCCACCGACTCATCAGGGCCGGTATCGCCCTGTTCACCGCCCACACCAACGCCGACAAGGCCGATCCCGGTGTGTCCGACGCGCTCGCCGCCGCACTCGGACTCCGTGAGGTCGCGCCCATCGACCCCGAACCGCTACCGCCCGTCGACAAGTGGGTGGTGATGGTGCCCGAGGGCAACGCCGAACAGGTCAGCGAGGCCATGTTCGCCGCCGGAGCCGGAGCGATCGGCGACTACCGCGACTGCGCATGGTCGGTGGTCGGCGTCGGCCAGTTCGAGCCGAAACCGGGTGCCAACCCGACCATCGGTGAGATCGGGCAGCGTGAACGCGTGGACGAAGCGCGCGTGGAGATGGTTGCCGCCCGAGGGCTGCGAACCGCGGTCCTCGCCGCATTGCGCGACTCCCACCCGTACGAGGAACCTGCCTTCGACATCCTCGAACTCGCCGCGATCCCGTCGGCGCTCGGTCTCGGCCGCGTCGGTGTGCTGGCCGAACCGATGACCGCGGCGCAGTTCGCGCAACGCGCGGCCCACGCGCTGCGTACGCCATGGGGCGTGCGTGCCACCGGCCCGGCCGACCGACAGATCAGAACGGTCGCGGTCTGCGGCGGCGCCGGTGATTCCCTGCTGGCCTCCGTCGCCCGGCTCGGCGTCGACGCCTATCTGACCGGCGACCTCCGCCATCATCCGGTGGACGAGGCGCTGCGGTCCGGCGGCGCGGTGCTCCTCGACGCCGGGCACTGGGCCACCGAGTTCCCCTGGTGCCGGCAGGCCGCCGAACGGATCACTGCCGCCACCGGATGTGTGGCGGAGTGCCACGACGAACCCACCGATCCGTTCACCGTGCACACGTCGGCCTGACACGGCGCGTACCGTAAACGTTCACCGCCCGGTGCAACGGCGCGCCGTGACTCACCCGGCTCACCCGACCACCGATTCCCCCCAGTGCACGAGGAGACACCCGATGAAGGTCGATGCCGGACGGCAACGACTCCTGCTCGAACTCGCCGACGTCGACGCCGGCCTGGCCCGACTCGACCATCGAGTCGGCAACCTGCCCGAGGACGCCGAGATCGCCGAGACGATCACCGCGATCGAGGCCGCCCGCGACGACCTCGTGCGCGCGGAGATCGCCGCGGAGGATCTCGACCGCGAGTACCGCCGCATGGATGGTGAGATCACCGGCATGCGAGATCGGGAACAGAAGGACTCGGCCCAGATGACCGCCGGTGGCCTTGCGCCGAAGGCATTGTCGGAGTTGCAACATGAGCTGACCGGATTGGGTCGGCGCCGGCAGGTCCTCGAGGACGACATGCTGGAACTGATGGAACGCCAGGAGGCACTCGGGTCCGAACGCGATCGGGCATCGGCGACCATCGCCCATCTCGAGCAGCGACTCGCCGAGCTGCGCGGTCGTCGGGAAGAGGCCGTGACCGCGGTGGACGCCGACAAGGAGGCGCTGGCGGCGCGGCGTACCCAGATCGTCGCCGAGGTGCCCGACGAACTGCTCCCGATCTACGAACGCCAGCGCAGCGCGGGCAAGGTCGGCGCGGGGCTGCTCCGCGCCCGCCGATGTGGCGCCTGCCGAATGGAACTCGATCGCGGGACGCTCTCCGGGATCGCCGCCGCGCCCGACGACGAGGTGATCCGCTGTGAGGAGTGTGGGGCGATCCTGATCCGGACCCACGAGTCGGGACTGTGACCACCCCCTCCGGGAACACCCCCGCAACACCGTCGTGGCAGGGCCAGATGGCCGCCCCGACCCGCATCGTGTTGGTCCGTCACGGTCAGACCGCGCTGTCGGTGGACCGGCGGTACTCGGGGCGTGGCAACCCGCCACTGACCGACCTGGGAAAGACGCAGGCGCTGCGCGCGGCACAGCGGGCGGCGTCCGAACAGCCGATCGCCGCGGTCGTCAGCTCGCCTCTGGACCGGGCCAGGCAGACCGCGCAGGCGATCACCGACCTCGTGGGCGGCCAGGTGGTGGCCGAGGACGACCTCATCGAGAACGACTTCGGTGCATGGGAGGGACTGACCTTTTCCGAGGCCAACGCTCGCGACCCCGAGGTCCACGCCCGATGGCTCGGTGACGAGTCGGTGCCCGCGCCCGGTGGGGAGAGCTTCATCCAGACCGCCCAGCGGGTGATCGCCGCCAAGGACCGTCTGCTGCAGCGCTATCCGGGTCAAACCGTCGTCGTCGTCAGTCACGTCACCCCGATCAAGTCCCTGCTGCGCCACGCCCTCGACGTCGGACCGCAACTGTTGTTCCGGCTACACCTCGACCTGGCGTCGGTGTCGGTGGCCGAGTTCTTTCCCGACGGCGGCGCTGTCGTCCGCTGCGTCAATGACACCTCGCACCTCCGGTGAAGTGACACGGCGCACCTTCGGTGAAGTGACACGGCGCACCTCCGGTGAAGTCAGACCTCGCATCGTCGCCGACACCCCGGACGCTATCCTGTACGGGCGAACGAGTCGGCCGGGCGGCCGCGGCGCGTGGGACGGCCAGTCACTGGAAACGCCACGCGCCGAGGAAAGTCCGGACTCCGCAGAGCAGGGTGGTTGTCAACGGCAACCCGGGGCGACCCGCGGGACAGTGCCACAGAGAACAGACCGCCGGCCGCAAGGCCGGTAAGGGTGAAACGGTGCGGTAAGAGCGCACCAGCGATGCGGGTGACCGCGTCGGCTCGGTAAACCCCACCCGGAGCAAGGCCGAAGCACGGACCGCTTGCGGTGCGTGTGCGCGGACGTGATGAGGGCTGCTCGCCCCAGTCCGCGGGTGGGCCGCTCGAGGTACCCGGCGACGGTGTGCCCAGATGGATGGTCGCCACCGACCTCACGGTCGGGACAGGATCCGGCTTACACGCCGACTCGTTCGCCCCCCTCCGACACCCCGACGTCATCGTCGGCCCTGATCACGCCCTGTCACCGCATGCACGTCCCCCCATGCACGCCGAGCGCGGCGTTATGGTCGGGGAGTGCAACGCAGACTGTCGGCGCCCGAGATCGACTTCGATGCCATCCGTGGGGAACTCGGCGTCAGCGAGGACTACGGTGGCGCCGCACTCGAGGAAGCCGGCAACGCGCGCGACCGATATGCCGGGCAGCGCGCGGACCACCGCGATCTACCCCTGGTGACGATCGACCCGCCCGGATCGATGGACCTCGATCAGGCCGTGCACATCGCCACCGACGGCGACGGGTTCGTGGTCGACTACGCGATCGCCGACGTCGCCGCCCTCATCGAACCGGAGGGCGCCCTCGACGCCGAGAGCCGCCGACGCGGCGCCACGGTGTACTTCCCCGACGGCTCGGTCCCGCTGCATCCGAGGGTCCTGTCGGAGGGCAGCGGTTCGCTGCTGCCGGGTGTGGAACGCCCGGCCGTGCTCTGGACCATCCGCGTCGGCGCCGACGGCCGGATCGGCGACGTGGCGGTGCGACGCGCGCTGGTGCGTTCGGTGGCCCGCCTCGACTACGCGGGTGTCACCGCCGACGCCGCGGCGGGCCGGCTGCACCCGTCGATCACGGCGCTACCGGCTTTCGGTGCGCTGCGGCAACGGATCGCCTTGTCGCGCGGCGCAATCGAACTCGACCTCCCCGACCAGGAGGTGGTGCGCGACGCCGACGGATGGAGCCTGCAGATAGCGCCGCACACACCCGCGGACAGGTGGAATGCCCAGGTGTCGTTGCTTGCCAAAATGTGCGCCGGAACCCTGATGGCCGATGCGGGCGTCGGGCTGCTGCGGACCCTGCCACCTGCCGAACCCGGTGCGGTGCAGGCATTGCGTGACACGGCACGAGCGATGGGTGTGGACTGGCCGGACAAGCAGGGGCCAGGAGAGTTCCTGGCCGGTCTACCGGCCGACGCGCCGTCGACCCTGGCGTTGATGTCGCACGCCGGCTCGCTTATGCGCGGTGCCGGGTATCTGGCCCTCGACGGCGGCGCGACGCCGGCGCCGGCGGCGATGGTGCACGCAGCGATCGGCGGGATCTATGCGCACGTCACCGCGCCGCTACGGCGGTTGGGTGATCGCTTCGCGACCGAGGCATGTCTGGCGATCAGCGCCGGCGAGCCGGTACCCGATTGGGTGATGCGCGCATTGCCCACCCTGCCGAAGATCCTGCGGTCGGCCGACTCCCTGGGAGCCTCGGCGGACCGGCTCTCGATCGACCTCGCCGAGGCGACGGTCCTCGCCGGCCGGGTCGGAGAGGTCTTCGACGCGGTGGTCCTCGCCGACGCCGACGCGAAGAAGCCGGCCCGGATCTTCATCGACGACCCGGCCGTCATCGCCGGCTGCAGCGGAAATCCCGCGTCGGCGACCAGGATTCGGGTACGACTGATCGCCGCCGACCCGGTACGACGCACCGTGGGGTTCGCGCCGGTCAGCTGAGCGCCCGAGTGCTCAGAGGCGCCCATGTGCTCAGAGGTTTCCCGAGTGCTCAGAGGTCTTTGGCGGCCTTGCGGTAGGCATCGAGGGCGCGTGCTCCGGCGGCCTCCTGCAGGGCGTCGAGGCGGCCGAGCAGGAACATGTCGCGACCGGGGAGGTCGGTGCGCTCGGCAAGCTCGGCCAGGCGCGCCCGGTTGATCCGGGTGTCGTTGAAATCGCCGAGCGCCGACTGGATCTTCTTCGCCACCGCGGCGGTCTTCTGATAGCGCTTGATGCCCAACGGTTCTCCCGCATCTGTGGCGTAGCGCAACTTCTTGGCCCGCTTGCGGATGACGTGCACCTGTTCCTGCCACTCGTGCGACCCCTCGGGGAAGGTGGCGAGCTCTTCCTGAGCCTTCCGGATCTTCTTGCGGCTCTTGGCGATCGCCGCATCGACCGCCGCGGCCGCGGGCATGTCGGCGTCGGGCCCGGCCGGCGGATCGGTGATCAGGACGTCGATGTCGTCGAGCAGCCGGAAGTAGCGCTCGGAGTTCATCGCTGCATGGGCGGCGCGGATCGCGCGATCATGCGAGTCCGACTCGGTCCCCGTCAGCGCCGAGACCAAGGCCTCCGACGGCGACTCCCCACGCAACAGGGCGGTGTCGATCTCGAGCTGGACCTCCGAATCCCGTGCGTCACCGAGGATTCGGGCGAGCAGGCGCAGCTCGTCGTTGATGTGGGCGGTCCGGTGCGGGTCGAGGACCGTCGGGAAACCCGAGAGCACACTGCGGAATCGGCGGGTAGCCACCCGCATCTGATGCACGGCGTCGGGCGCGTCGACCCGGACCTCGGGGTCGTAGGTGAGCAGGGCATTGCGATGCAGGGTCAGGTCGGTGACCACCAGCTCCAGCGCCGAGGGGCGTTTGGGCAACCGGGGTTCGACGGTCGTCGTCGGGGTGGAACCGATGGCACGGGCCAGCTTCGAGGCACTCGACGGTTCCGATCCGCCGGCCGAGCGCAGCAACTTGTGGGCAGCCTTCAGCAATCGGGGAGTACCGCCGGAGAGCAACTCGAACTCCCACTCGGCCCACTGCGCGACCTCGCCGCCGTGCAGCAGCGACCGCGCGGTCACGAGGTCCTCGGCGAACTCCGCGAGCGGCTCCTCGTCGACCCCGAACAGGGTGGTGATGGTGCGGGAGGTGGAGATCACCGCCACCGGGATCAGGCTGCGGTGCCGGGTGAGCGCGAGCACCGGGATCAACAGGGCATCGGGGAGGTCGCCGTCGGCGGGTGCCTCGTCGAACGCGATCTGCAATTCGCGGCGTGCGCCGGGAATTCCGCTGGGACGCTTGAGATGCCAGCCGCTGTCGTGGCCGCCGGTGCGACGGCGCAGGGTGATCCGATTGCCTGCCAGATCCAGGTTGTCGGTGTCGAAGTACGTGGCGTCGAGGGTGAACGTCTCCGGTTCACGTGCGCCGACGACGCCGGGCAACACCCGCAGGTCGGGGGTGGCGGTTCCGGCTTTGACGTCGAACTTCAGCTCTACCTCGACCTGTTCGGTTGCCACTGGTCCTCCTGCCGGATGTCGGATACGCGTGAAGTGTATATGCGGGCGATCACCTGGCGTCGCCGGCGAAGGCGTCGGTCGCCTCGATGAGTGTGCTCCGGATGCCCGGCTCGAAGGAGGCGTGCCCGGCGTCGTCGACGATGTGCAGCTGTGCCGACGGCCACGCCCGGTGCAGATCCCACGCACTGCGCATCGGGCAGACGACGTCGTAGCGGCCCTGCACGATGACGCCGGGGATGTCGGCGATGCGGTCGATGTCGCGCAGGAGTTGGCCGTCGTCGAGGAAGCCGTGATTCACGAAGTAATGGTTCTCGATCGAGGCGAAGGCGATGTCGAAGCGTGGTCCGGAGTCCTCCTTGATCGCCGCCGCCTCCTCGGGCTTCGGGATGAGGTAGCTGGTGGCCTGTTCCCAGCCGGTCCAGGCACGGGCGGCGGCCGCGGCCACCTCCGGTTCGGGTGAGGTCAACAGCCGGTGATAGGCGGCCACGAGATCACCGTCGCGTTCGGCGGCGGGAATCGGCGCCAGATAGGACTCCCAGATGTCGGGGTAGATGTGCGCCGCACCGCCGTTGTAATACCAGTCGATCTCGCTGCGCCGCAGTAGGAAGATGCCGCGCAGGACCAACTCCGACACCCGATCCGGATGGGTTTGCGCATAAGCCAACCCGAGTGTCGATCCCCAGGAGCCCCCGAACACCTGCCAGGTGTCGATGTCGAGGTGCTCGCGCAGCGCCTCCATGTCGGCGATGAGTGCGCTTGTCGTGTTCACCGAGAGGTCGGCGCCATCGGCGATGTGCGGGCGGGAGCGGCCGCAGCCCCGCTGATCGAACAGGACGATCCGATAGCGGTGCGGATCGAAGAAGCGACGCTGATCCGGAGCGGTCCCACCGCCCGGACCGCCGTGGACGAAGACCGCGGGTTTGCCATCGGGGTTACCGGAGGTCTCCCAGTAGATTTGCTGACCGTCGGTGGTGGGCAGGTGGCCGGAGGCGTAGGGCTCGATCTCGGGGTAGAAGTCGCGCATGGTTTACGAGCCTAGACACCCGGGCGCCGTGCGGTGGCGCTGCCGCGATGTCCGTTACGCCGGTGATGGCGCAATCCTGCTGTCGCGGTTGGTCATACGAGCGGATGACGTCGGCGCGGCGATCCGTGCGTCGGGGGTGGCCGGGGGGCTAGCGTGACAACTCAGCGCAGGTGAGCACCAGAGATCACCGAATAGAGAAGGGCACGAGAGCGATGATCCAGCAGGTCGAGCACGTCGAGTTGCTGGCCCGACGGAACTCCGTGGGCCACTTCGGTCAGTTCGCCCATCTCGGAGTCTTCGGCGGTCACATCGGGATGACCGCTGTGGTGACCGCGGTGGTCGTCGTCCTGCTGATCGCCCTGGTTGTGCTGGTCCTGCGCCGCAACGTGCGCTGACACCGACCCCGCCCTGGCGTCGCCCCACCGCACGTCGCGCCGATCGGATCAGTAGCTGTGCTCGGGACCGGGGAAGACGCCCCGACGTACCTCATCGGCGTATTGGGCTGCGGCACCGCGGAGTTCGCCGCCGACATCCGCGAAGCGCTTGACGAATCGGGCGGTCTTGCCGTGGGTGAAACCGGCCATGTCCTGCCAGACGAGTACCTGTGCGTCGGTCTCGTGGCCGGCTCCGATCCCGACGGTGGGGATCGTGAGCTTGCGCGTGATCTGGCCGGCGAGCTCGGACGGAACCATCTCCATGACGACGGCGAACGCACCCGCCTCCTGGACGGCGATGGCGTCGGCGATCAACTGGTCGGCACCGTCACCGCGGCCCTGGACACGGAATCCGCCGAGTCCGTTGACGCTCTGCGGGGTGAAACCGATGTGGGCCATCACGGGGATGCCGGCGCCGGTGAGGGTGGCGATCTGGTCGGCGACGCGCTCACCGCCCTCGAGCTTGACCGCGTGCGCGCCCGCTTCCTTGAAGAATCGGACCGCGGTCGCGAGTGCCTGCTGCGGGCCGGCCTCGTAGCTGCCGAACGGGAGGTCGGCGACGACGAGCGCGTGCGGGGCGCCGCGCACGACGGCGCGGGCGAGCGGGATCAGCTCGTCGGTGCTGACCGGGATCGTGGTGTCGTAACCGAGGACGACGTTTGCGGCGGAATCGCCGACGAGCAACACGGGGATCTCGGCCTCGTCGAAGATGCGGGCGGTCGAGTAGTCGTAGGCGGTGAGCATCGACCACTTCTCGCCCTCGGCCTTCATCTGCGCGAGGTGATGGACACGGGTGACGCGGCGGCGCGGGGCGGATTCGCCCGACCCGGCGGGCGTGCCGCCGTAGACGGGGGTCTCGACTGAGGGGGTTTCGGCCGCGGGGGTGTCAGACGCAGGGATTTCAGACGCGGTGGACACCACAGACTCTGGGGACATCGTTGTCTCTTTTCTTCCTCGAGTCCTGGCTGGCAGGTACCCGGGCGGTTGGGACACTCCATTTTCGCACCGGAGGTGATCGGCCAACACCGGCGTGAGCTGTGCCTTTGATCACACCAGAACCGATGATTCCACTCCGCGGTCGAGGCGTTCCACAATGTGGGATCACTATCGCAAACTCCCAGGGTGAAGAGTTCGACTTGTGAACGTAACACGGATTTAACAGGGCATCCCTAATGTCGGCGTTCATGGATCGCCAAAAGGAATTCGTTCTGCGGACTCTCGAAGAGCGGGACATCCGGTTCGTTCGGTTGTGGTTCACCGATGTTCTCGGATACCTCAAGTCCGTGGCGATCGCCCCCGCCGAACTCGAAGGCGCCTTCTCCGAGGGTATCGGCTTCGACGGCTCGGCGATCGAGGGCTTCTCCCGCGTCTCGGAGGCCGACACCGTCGCCAAGCCCGATCCCTCGACCTTCCAGATCCTGCCGTGGACCACCTCGCAGGGTCGTCACCATTCGGCGCGGATGTTCTGCGACATCGCGATGCCCGACGGCACCCCGAGCTGGGCCGATTCCCGGCACGTGTTGCGCCGGCAGTTGAACAAGGCCGCCGACCTCGGCTTTAGCTGCTACGTCCATCCCGAGATCGAGTTCTTCCTCCTCAAGGAAGCGCCCCTGGACGGCAGCGTCCCGGTTCCGGCCGACTCGGGCGGCTACTTCGACCAGGCGGTGCACGACGCAGCCCCGAACTTCCGCCGACACGCCATCGAGGCGCTGGAGTCGATGGGCATCTCGGTGGAGTTCTCCCACCACGAGGGCGCGCCCGGCCAGCAGGAGATCGACCTGCGCTACGCCGACGCGCTGTCGATGGCCGACAACGTGATGACCTTCCGCTACGTCGTCAAGGAGGTCGCGATCTCCGAGGGCACCTGGGCGACGTTCATGCCCAAGCCCTTCAGCGAGCACCCGGGGTCGGCGATGCACACCCACATGAGCCTGTTCGAGGGGGAGGCCAACGCCTTCCACAACCCCGACGACCCGATGCAGCTGTCGGAGACCGGCAAGAAGTTCATCGCCGGAATCCTGTACCACGCCAACGAACTCAGCGCCGTCACCAATCAGTGGGTCAACAGCTACAAGCGTCTGATCCACGGCGGTGAGGCGCCGACGGCGGCCACCTGGGGCGGCGCCAACAGGTCCGCGCTGATCCGCCTGCCGCTCTACACCCCGAACAAGGCGTCGTCGCGCCGCGTCGAGATCCGCAGCCCAGACTCGGCCTGCAACCCGTACCTGACCTTCGCGGTGCTGCTGGCCGCAGGGCTCAAGGGCATCACCGAGGACTACGAATTGCCCGACGAGGCCGAGGACGACGTGTGGGCGCTGACGCCCGCCGAACGGCGCGCGATGGGTTACAAGGAACTCCCCGGAAGCCTGGCCGAGGCGCTGCACGCGATGGAGGAGTCCGAGCTGGTCGCCGAGGCGCTCGGCGAGCACGTCTTCGACTACTTCCTGCGGAACAAGTGGACCGAGTGGACCAACTATCGCAGCCTGGTCACCCCCTTCGAGCTCAAGAGCTACCTGCCGCTGTAGGTCGAGCGACATCACGACACGCGCCCGGATTCGCCGCCCGGGCACGGACGCGTCGGCGTCAGACGCTATTTTCGTGGGGTGACAACGCTGCACGGCCGTGGTGGCATACCCAGTTCCGGACGCCTGGGGTTGCTCGACGCCACGGCGTCGGCCGATCTCGCGGAATTGGGGTGGAACACCGAGGAATCGGTGGACCTGCTGTGGTCGCTCTCGCGTGCACCCGACGCCGACCTCGCGCTGCGCGCGTTGATGCGCCTACGGTCGGCGGCCGCCGACGAGTGGCCGGCGATCGACGCACTCCTGCGCACCGACAAAGGATTTCGTGGTCGGCTCTTCGGCGTCCTCGGGTCCTCGGATGCCCTCGGTGATCACCTCGCCGCCGAACCGTCGTCGTGGCACCTGCTCGAGACCGACACGCTGCCCGACGTCGCCGAGATCAACGCGACGATGCTCGCCGCCGTCGACGCCGTGGCCGAGCCGGGTGAGCAGGAGAAGGGCAACAAGATCTTCCGCGCCGGGTTCAGCGGGCCGCGTGCCGTGGTCGCCCTGCGTGCGACCTACCGCAGCCTGGTGATGCAACTCGCCGCCCACGACGTGGCGTCGACGGTCGAGGACGAGAAGGTCATGTGGTTCCCCGAGGTCGGGGCCTACCTTGCCGATCTCGCCGACGCCGCGCTGACCGCGGCGCTCGCCGTCGCCTTCCGGGAAGTATGCGGTGACAAGCCGATCCCGGTGCGCATCGGCGTCATCGCGATGGGCAAATGCGGTGCGCGCGAGCTCAATTACGTCAGCGACGTGGACGTGGTGTTCGTCAGCGAACCCGCCGACGGAGTGGCCGCACGCATCGCAGGGGAGATGATGCGCGTCGGCTCGCTGGCGTTCTTCGAGGTCGATGCCGCGCTGCGCCCGGAGGGCAAGGCGGGGGCGCTGACCCGCACCCTGGAATCACACGTCGCCTACTACAACCGGTGGGCCAAGACTTGGGAGTTCCAGGCGCAGCTCAAGGCCCGCCCGATGACCGGTGACATGGAACTGGCCACGGCCTATCACGAGGCCATCAACCCCATGGTGTGGCGTGCGGCCGAGCGCGAGGACTTCGTGCACGAGGTGCAGGCGATGCGGCGCCGCGTCGAGGACCTGGTGCCCGAGGATCAGCGTGAACGCAACCTCAAACTCGGCAGCGGAAGTCTGCGCGACGTCGAGTTCGCGGTGCAGTTGCTGCAGATGGTGCACGGCCGGGTCGACGAGGAACTGCGGGTGCGTGCCACCGTCGACGCCCTCGAAGCGCTCACCGCCGGCGGTTACGTCGGTCGCGACGACGGCGCCAACCTCATCGCGTCGTACCAGTTCCTGCGGCTGCTCGAGCACCGCCTGCAGTTACAGCGCATGTCGCGGACACATCTGCTGCCCGCGTTCGACGACGACGAGGGCATGCGGTGGCTGGCCCGCGCGGCGCACATCCGGCGTGAGGGTGAACTCGACGCGACCGCAGTCCTGCGCCGGCAGATCAAACACCAGGCACTGCGGGTGCGCAAGCTGCATCAGAAGCTCTTCTACCGGCCGCTGCTGGAGGCGGCGACCCGGTTCAACACCGAGGAACTCACGCTCTCCGACACCTCGGCCGAACGGCGCCTGGCGGCCCTGGGTTACGCGCAGCCGCAGCGCGCGCTGAGCCACATCCGGGCTCTCGCGTCGGCGCCCGGGCGACGTGGACAGGTGCAGTTGCTGATCCTGCCGCAGCTGCTCGAACACATCGGGGACACACCGGATCCCGACGCCGGTCTGCTCAACTACCGCCGCCTGTGCGAGGAGATGGACAACGACTGGTTCCTGCGCCTGCTCCGCGACGACGGCGTGGTCGCCGAACGCCTGATGCGCGTGCTGGGCACCTCGGAGTTCATCGCGAACCTGCTCATGCGCTCACCGGAGGTCATCCACCTCTACTCCGACGGTGCGAACGGTCCCAAGCTGTGCGAGACCCGCCCGGAGGACGTGGCCAAGGGGCTCGTCGCCTCGACGGTCCGGCAGACCGATCTGCGTCGGGCCGTGGCCATCGCCCGCTCGCATCGCCGGGCCGAACTCGCCCGGATCGCCTCGGCCGACATCCTCGGGATGATGGACGTCCCACAGGTCTGCCATGCACTTTCGAGTGTGTGGGCCGCGGTCCTCAATGCCGCTCTGGCCGTGGCGATCAAGGCATCGGAGGCCGAACGGAAGTCGCCGGCCCCGGCGCGTATCGCGGTCATCGGCATGGGTCGTCTCGGCGGACTCGAGCTGGGCTACGGGTCCGACGCGGATGTGCTGTTCGTGTGCGAACCGATGCCCGGTGCCGACGAGGCCGCCGCTGTTCGGTGGTCGCAGACCATCGCCGAGAAGGTCCGCTCGATGCTCGGCTCGCCCAGCGAGGATCCGCCGCTGGTCGTCGACACCGGCCTGCGACCCGAGGGACGCAACGGCCCGGTCGTGCGGACCCTCGCCGCGTATGCGGCCTACTACGAGCAGTGGGCCCAGCCGTGGGAGGTCCAGGCGCTGCTGCGTGCCCATCAGGTCGCCGGTGACAACGAACTCGGCATCGAGTTCCTGTTGATGGCCGACAAGGTCCGCTACCCGGCGGGCGGGGTGTCGTCGGCGGCGGTGCGCGAGATCCGGCGGATCAAGGCACGCGTCGATTCCGAACGCCTGCCTCGTGGCGCGGACCCGGCGACCCACACCAAACTCGGCCGCGGTGGACTCGCCGACGTCGAGTGGACGGTGCAGCTGATGCAGCTGCGTTACGCACACCGCTACACCTCGTTGCACAACACCTCGACGTTGCAGACGCTCGACGCGATCGGCTCGGCCGAACTCCTCGCCGAGACCGATGTGGCGATCCTCAAGGAGGCGTGGCTGACGGCGACCAAGGCGCGTAACGCGCTGGTGCTCGTCCGGGGTAAGCCGGTCGATCAGCTCCCGGCGCCGGGAAAACAGTTGCGCCAGATCGCTTTCGCCGCCGGGTGGCCCGAGGACCAGGCCGCGGAGTTCCTGGAGAACTATCTGCGCGTCACCCGTCGCGCGAAGAATGTGGTGCGCAAGGTCTTCGGGGCGTGAGGTGCGCGGCCTGCTGAGGTTCCTCGTCCTGTCGCTGGCGTGGCTACTGGTCGTTGCGACCGGCCTGGCGATCTGGCTGCATTACATCGCCTCCCGTGGGACGGTGGCGGTGTACGCGACCGCAGCGGTGCCCTTCGCGGTGGTGACCGGTGTGGCGGCGATCCTGCTGTTCGCAGCTCTGCGGCGGTGGATCGCGCTGTTCGTGGCGGTTCTGGCCGCGGTCGGAGTGTGCTTCACGCAGGGGCCGCTGTGGGTATCGCAGACCCCACCGGCGGGCGATCGGTTCACCGTCGTCAGCGCCAACCTGCGCTTCGGTGAGGGGTCCGTCGACGACGTCGCCGCGGCGGCGCGTGACGCACAACTGGTGTCGCTGCAGGAGGTCACCCCAGAGGCCCTCGAGCGCATCCGCAACAGCGCACTGGCGCAACGGTTTCGGTACGAGTACGCGCTACCCGGGCCGGCGGCCGCCGGGGGAATGCTGTTGAGTCTGCGCCCACTCGACGACGCGCATCGGCTGCCGAACATGCTGCTCAACAACCTGAGCGCACAGACGGTGGTACCGGGTGGACCGCGCACGCGGGTACTCGCCATCCATGCGCCGGCACCGCTGTCGGGGCATGCGGGGGAGTGGGATCACGACCTGGGACTGCTGCGCGACCAGCTGCACGATCTGCCCGACGGTCCGGTCATCGTCGCCGGAGACTTCAACGCCACCTGGGACCACGCGCAGTACCGGGCGCTGCTGTCCCATGGCTTTGCCGACGCCACCTCGCAGGCGGGCGCCCGACTGCAGCCGACGTTTCCGACCGATCGTCTCGGAGGCCGACCGCTGGCCGCAGTCGATCGGGTCGTGGTCCGCGGCTTCGTCGCCACCGCCGTGCACACGTTCTCCATCGCGGGGTCGGATCACCGTGGAGTGGTGGTGTCGCTGGTGGCCGGGTGAGCGGCGGCGAGCACGGCGAAATCGTTAGCACCGTAGCAGTGGACCCGGCCGTGATCGGCGTTCTCGGGTTACGGATGCCGGTGTGGGGTGGTATCACTGGTGGCAACATGACATCTCTCACCGATTCCCCCGCCACCCAGCCGGTCGCCGTCTCGACGCGTCTGCGCGAGGCGACCGCAGTGGCTCATCAGCAGGCGGAGAACTCGCCGTTCATCGATGATCTGATGTCGGGGCGACTCGACGTCGCCGCGTATCGGCGGCTCGCCGAGCAACTGTTCTTCGTCTATCGCGCGCTGGAGTCGGTCGGCGATGCCCTGGCCGAGGATCCGGTCGGTGGCGCGGTGCACGACGAGCGGCTGCGACGGGTCCCGCGACTGCGCACCGACCTCGCCGCCCTCGGATCCGACGTCGACGCCGTGTCGCCGTTGCCCGCGGTGGCGGCCTATGTCGAGGCGATCGAGGCGACCCGCTCGGATGCCGCGCGGTATGTCGCACACCACTACACCCGCTACCTCGGTGACCTCAGTGGTGGTCAGGTCGTGGCCCATCGGATGCGGCAGCACTACGGTGTCGACGATTCGGCGCTGTCGTTCTACGCCTTCGACATCGACAAGCTCAAGCGCTACAAGGACTCCTACCGCGACCGCCTCGACGCCCTGCCCCTCGATGATGCCGGGGTGGATCGTCTGGTGGCCGAGGCGGTCAGCGCCTTCGAACACAACCAGGCGCTGTTCGCCGATCTCGACCGCACCCGCGGCTGACCCGTCCGCGGGTCCGTACCGTCGGCGGCGGTGCGCAGTCAGTCGAGCGTGTCGATCATGCCGGTGAGGCCGTCGAGGATCACGCCGAGGCCGAACTCGAACTGTTCGCCGTCGAAGTCGTCGTTGCCGTCTGCCATCGTCTGCACGGCCGCTGTCAGGGCGGGGAATCGGTCGGCGTCGATCAGTGATGCCACCACGGCCTCGTAGCCCGGTGTCGGTGGTTGTGCCCCTTTTCGTGCCCCCGCCCGTGCTCCGCCGTCGCCCGGCAGTAGGCCCATCTGCGCCGACTGCCGGATGTGCTGGCGGACGAATCCGTCCACCAGGAGCAAGGCATTCATCTTCTGCGGCCCGGTCAGTGCGGTGGGATCGAAGGCGCGGACGCCCGACTCGGTCCAGGACAGCACGTTGGGTCCGACCGGCGGCCGTGACATCGGGATCTCGGTCAGCCAGGGGCGTGCGCGCAGGGTCGATGCCGCCGCGTGCGCCCAGTCGGTGATCCGTTCGCGCCACGTCCCGCTGGTCGCCAGATGCGGGTCGGCGGTCCCGTAGGCCTCGTCGACGAGGAGATCGATGACGTCGTCCTTGCTGTCGACGTAGCGATACAGCGACATCGCCGTGAGACCGACGCTCTGGGCGATGGCCTTCATCGATACGGACTCCCAGCCGCTGTCGTCGGCGATGGCGACCGCGGCGCGCGCGATGTCGCGGATGGTCAGGGTCGGTTTGGGGCCTCGGCGCGGGGTGTCGGGGACTCGGCCCCACAGCAGTGCGACCGACGTCGGTAACCGCACGGGCATCGGTGCGGGTGCGGCTGGTCCGCGCTCGGCGGCGTCGGGGTCGTCCGGGGCATCCATGTCGACATCCTACTAATTGCTTGCACCATATACAGTTCAGTCCTAATATCTGCGTAGGCAATAAACAGTATATGCCGTATATGAAAGGTTTGGTGTCATGCCCCACGTACGAATCGCGCGCTCGCCCTGGGTGGCTTTGACTGCGCTGTGTCTGCCGATGCTCATCGTCTCGATGGACGTGTCGGTGTTGTTCTTCGCGGTTCCGTTCATCGCCGCGGATCTCGATCCCTCACCTGCACAACAACTCTGGATCTTCGACGTATACGGGTTCGTGCTGGCCGGACTGCTGCTGACCATGGGGTCGCTCGCCGACCGATTCGGTCACCGCCGCGTACTGATGTGGGGTGCGGCCTGCATCAGCGCTGCATCGTTGCTCGCGGCCCTCTCGAGCACGCCGGAGATGCTGATCATCGCTCGCGCGGTGCTCGCCGTCGCCGGTGCGACGCTGATGCCCTCCACGCTGGCACTCATCCGACACGTCTTCGGCGACGATGCCGCGCGGGCGAAAGCGGTGGCCACCTGGAACGCCGTGCTGGCCGGGGGAGTGGCGCTCGGCCCGATCATCTCCGGTGTGCTGCTCGAGCACTTCTGGTGGGGCTCGGTGTTTCTCATCAACATTCCGGTCATGGTCGCGCTGTTGATCGCGGCACCCCTGCTGCTACCCGGAGACACCGCCATACCGGGCCGCCGCATCGACGTCCTCAGTGCGCTCTTGGTGTTCGCGACGATCCTGCCGGTGATTTATGCGATCAAGGAGATCGCCGCCGACGGCTGGTCGCTCGGTCGGCTGGGGATCGGCGTCGTCGGTGTGGTGCTCGGGGTGGCCTTCGTGAGACGTCAACGGCGCCTGGAAGATCCGATGCTCGATCTGACACTGCTCGGTGAGCGTCGCTTCTCGACGTCGATCTGGACCAACCTCATCTGCATGTTCGCGTTGCTCGGCAACTCGATCATGGTGACGCAATACCTGCAGTCGGTCCTCGGATTCAGTCCGCTGCGGGCGGCGCTGTGGAGCGTGGTGCCGTCCCTGTTCGTCGCGGTGGCGGCGCCGACCGCGGCCGTGGCGGCCGGGCGGTTCGGTCGTCCTGCGGTGATGATCGGGGGACTGGTGGTGGCGGCCTGCGGCTTCGTGGTGCTCGCGACGCTCATCGGGCAGGACTCGCTGCTCGTGGTGCTCGTCGCGTCGACGTTGCTCGCCGGCGGGCTCGTGGCCACGACCTCGGTGATCGCCGACCACGTCGTCGGAATCGCACCGGCCGATCGTGCCGGCGCCACGTCGGGGCTGCTGGAGACATCGAGTGAACTCGGCGGTGCACTGGGCATCGCGCTGCTGGGAAGTGTGCTCAACGCGGTCTATCGCGTGAGCTATCCGGCGGGCGTGGGGCCGGTGGAGGCAGGTCGCAGTCTGGCCGGGGCGAGCGCGGTGGCACACCGCGAACCGGCCGAGGCGGCCGCACGGATTCTCGACGCCGCCCGCCACGCGTTCGTCGACGGGATGTCGGTGGTCGCCTGGGTGGGAGCCGGGGTGCTGGTGGTGACCGCGGTACTGATTGTGTGGGCGGCGCGCACGCCATCGGCCCACGGTCGGCCGACGCGTTCCGGGAAGGCGTCGGCAACGTTCGCTCAGGGGTGAGAGCGGAACGGGGTGGGACTCAGTAGACCTCGACCTTGGAGCCGGACTTCAAGATGAGCTCGCTGCGATCGTCGGAGCTGTGGGCGAGTTCGACGAGGCGTTGGTCGGTGCCATGCGGAACCTGCTTGCGGACGACGGCACGGATGCCGTCCAGGGCGATCCGATCGCCGGGGACGAGATCTTCAACAAAAAGCATACGGGACATGAGAAGAAGATTACGGGTTGAGATGTGATCGCGTGAGAGCAAAAGGTCCTCCGTGGCATCATTCACATTTTGTGCTGTGACCTGCGCCATGAGGTGCTGCCGCGATTGTGCGGTCTCACGAACACCGCGGGCCCACCGACTCTGTTGTCGGTGGGCCCGCGGTGCTCTGTGTCAGAGATCAGCGTGTCAGAGATCAGCAGTCGTAGTAGAGCGCGAATTCGTACGGATGCGGACGGATCTGGACCGGCTCGATCTCGTTCTCACGCTTGAGCGCGATCCAGGTCTCGATGAGGTCCTCGGTGAACACGCCACCGGCGGTGAGGTATTCGTGATCCTCTTCGAGCTTGTCGATGACCGCCGACAGCGAGGTTGGGGCCTGCGGGATGTTCTTGGCCTCCTCGGGCGGGAGCTCGTAGAGGTCCTTGTCGACGGGCTCGTGCGGCTCGATCTTGTTCTTGATGCCGTCGAGTCCGGCCATCATCATCGCCGCGAAGGCCAGGTACGGGTTGCCCGAGCTGTCCGGGCAACGGAACTCGAGGCGCTTGGCCTTCGGGTTGTTGCCGGTGATCGGGATGCGCACGCAGGCCGACCGGTTGCGCTGGCTGTACACCAGGTTGATCGGGGCCTCGTAGCCCGGCACCAGACGCTTGTAGGAGTTCACCGTGGGGTTGGTGAAGGCCAGCAGCGACGGCGCGTGATGCAGGATGCCGCCGATGTAGTAGCGCGCCAGATCCGACAGGCCCGCGTAGCCGGCCTCGTCGTGGAACAGCGGCTTGCCGTCCTTCCACAGCGACTGGTGGGCGTGCATGCCCGAGCCGTTGTCGCCGAACAGCGGCTTCGGCATGAAGGTGACGGTCTTGCCGTTCGCGTACGCGGTGTTCTTGATGATGTACTTGAAGAGCAGGACGTCGTCGGCTGCATGCAGCAGCGTGTTGAACTTGTAGTTGATCTCGGCCTGGCCGCCGGTACCGACCTCGTGGTGACCGCGCTCGAGCTCGAAGCCCGCGTTGGTCAGGTTGGTCGACATCTCGTCGCGCAGGTCGACGTAGTGGTCGTAGGGGGCCACCGGGAAGTAGCCGCCCTTGGGGCGCAC
Organism: Gordonia polyisoprenivorans; assembly: GCF_017654315.1. Classification (NCBI taxonomy): domain Bacteria; kingdom Bacillati; phylum Actinomycetota; class Actinomycetes; order Mycobacteriales; family Gordoniaceae; genus Gordonia; species Gordonia polyisoprenivorans. The sequence continues at coordinate 4,179,689 of NZ_CP072203.1, read as the reverse complement.
CTTGTAGCCGAGGTTCGGTGAACCGTCGGGGTCGGAGGGCGAACCGGTGTTCCACCACCCGGACTCGGACTCGACCTCGTAGAAGGTGCCGTTCATCTGCGAGTCGAAGGCGACCGAGTCGAAGATGTAGAACTCGGCCTCGGCGCCGAAGAAGCAGGTGTCGGCGATGCCGGTGGAGGCCAGGTAGTCCTCGGCCTTGCGGGCGACGTTGCGCGGGTCGCGGCTGTAGGCCTCGCGGGTGAACGGATCGTGGACGAAGAAGCTGACGTTCATCGTCTTGGCGCGACGGAAGGGGTCGATCCGCGCGGTGGCCGGATCGGGGAGCAGCATCATGTCCGACTCGTCGATCGACTGGAAGCCGCGCACCGACGAGCCGTCGAATGCCAGGCCGTCCTCGAACACCGACTCGTCGAAGGCCGTGGCCGGAATCGAGAAGTGCTGCATCACACCGGGCAGGTCACAGAAGCGGATGTCGACGTACTCGACACCTTCCTTCTTGATGCCCTCGAGTAGTTCTTCGTTGCTGCTGTACACCGTGCGGTGACTCCTTAACTTGTCGGGGTCAGGCCGGCGTGTGCACACGCGGACCTGACGCGCCTGGACCACCGCGCAAGAAACCGCGGCGGATCTCAGCCAGAACCGTATGGACGCGACGTTGCCCGCACGTCAAGGACGTGTTTCCCCTGTGTTACACGGCCGGGGCTGCGTTGTCGTGCCCACGGCAACTATTCCGTATGCACGCCCCGTACGAAAGCGAACGGTGATCTCATCAGTGAACTCACTGCCTCTACCATGGAAAACATGAACGACGCGCGGACCACCGGCAGAATCGAGCACGCGAGCACCGGGAATGTGCGTGCCGGGGGAGATCTCTCATGAGCAGGGCCACCGGCTCCTGGTTGTCGGGCCCGCAGTCGGGCGCACCGGCCGACCTCGAATATCGCGGCGCCGACCTCGGCCTGCCCGAGAGCGGCCCCGGAGCGCTCGTTCCCGGGTGGCCGCGCACGCTGGCGCTGCTCGTCGACTGGATCATCGGCGGCGGGCTGTCGCTGTTCTTCGTCGGCTTCGGGTCACCGAACCTCGGCCTCGCCGTGCTCGCCGTGTGGTTCGTCATCGGCGTGTTCACCGTGACGATGTTCGGCTTCACGCCCGGGCAGTTCGCCGTGGGCATGCGGGTGGCGCGCGTCGACCACGGACCCGAGCGCCTGGCCGACGAGATCGCCGGCAAGGCTCCCGTCGCCGCGGTCGGCGTGATCCGTGCTTTGATGCGGCAGGTGCTGATCGTGTTCTTGGTGCCCGCGTTGATGAACGACTACAACGGCCGCGCACTGCACGATCGCGCGACCGGCACCGCGATGGTCCGGAGCCGCTGAACGCAGGGGTCGGGTCGCGCAGGGCAGGGGGTCGGCGAGCGTGCGTGTCGGTGCGAACCGAGGTCGGCGCGAGGCGCTGACGCTGACTGCCGTCCTGAGCATCGGCGCATTGGTGCTCTCCGCGTTCGTAGTGCTGGAGCGTGGTGAGGCCCAGCCGCCGCAGAGCCGCACCCTCGAATCGATGTCCACCCGCCCCGATGCCCGTTGGAGAGTCGATGCGGCATCGCTGTTCGGCAAAGACTTCGACGATGCGAGCGTGTCCGTCGAAGCGGCCTACGACCATCTCCTGGTGCGGGCGTCGCGCAACAGGCTCGGCCGTCCGTCCGCGGTGATCGCCATCGACCCTGACACGGGCAGGTCACTGTGGAGGGCGCCGAGGATCGGGTGGGAGAACTCCTGCGCGATCAGTCGCGACAAGCGGCTCGCGTGTACTCGTACGGCCAGAGTTGGTTCCGCGATCGTGACCAGGGTGTCGTTCGTCGATCCGGATACCGGAGACGACCTCGGCACCGCGACGATCCCGATCCCGGGGTCCTCGCGGATCCTGCGCGCCGGCGACGGCTTCCTGGTCCTGACCGTGGAAATGGAGAACATCGCACTCCCTGAGGAGATCCCCACGGATTCCGTGTTGGTGCCCGTGGCGGGCCTTGTCACCGATGACGACATACCGCCGCTACAGACGGTCATCACCAGGTTCGATTCCCGCGGGCATGCGTTGTGGACGGTGCGCCCGCCGGTCGATCAGGGGCAACCGGTGGTCACCGAAGCCGGAAACCTGCTCGCGGTGAGCGGTTTTCGCCATGGGGCCACCGTCATGCGGCTCGATTCCGGCCGACTACTGCACTCCGTGGACGATCGGCAGGCGGTGGTCATCCACCCGTCCGGGTTCGTGACGAGCGGTCTCGCCGGGACGGGTCGGGACACCACCGAGTTCTACGATGCCGACGGGGTGCGGACCGGTGAGATCTCGGGATGGCGTATCTCGTCCGGGGACGGTGCTGCCGACCCGGTGCAGACCATCAACGGCGACATCATCCCTGTGGAAACCAACACCACGATCGGGCTGGCGTCGACAGTCGGCACCGACGTGAGGTGGACGCGGCCGTCGCAACGGTCCTCTCCTCTGGTGCTCGGCGATCGGTATGTCGTCACCGTCGTCGACGAATTCAGCGAAGACCTCAGCAACACGCGCAAGTGGACGGTGCTCGACGCCCGGTCCGGTTCCCGGATCAGTGGTTTCACCGCCGGTTTCGGACAGGGTTTCGTGGGCTTCGACGGCGCTCGCCTGATCCTGGGCGGAGAGGCCGACGCAGACCAGCGGCCGAGCAACCCTGCACTCAGTGCGTATGACATTCGGACCGGAGCGCGACTGTGGCACCTACCGGCACCGCGTACCACGGCGCACTGGCAGGTCGTGGCGGGCCATCTGTTGCTCGTCGACGATGGGGTAGAAGCAGGCACCCGATCGTCGATCGTCGGTTACGCCGCGTGACCGACGCGGTCGGCGTCTGACCGCGTGGTGATCACGCGCCGCGACGCCGCGCGGTGCGCTGCATGCTGCGCATCTTGGCATTGCCGGGCAGCGGACCCTTGGGCATGCCCGGGCCGGGCTGCTTGCCGCCGAGCGCCGACAACCGGCCCTCGAGGGTGTCCATGCGCTTGCGGTCGATATTGCCCGGCAGCTTGTTGAGGTGCCGTTCGAGCTTCGACAGCGGCACCTGGCCGTCGTCGTTGCCGACCATGATCTGGTAGATCGGGGTGTCGCCGACGACGCGCGCGACCTTCTTCTTCTCTTGTCCCAGAAGGGCGGTGACGCGACTTGCCGAGCCCTCGCCGACGAGGATGACCCCGGGCTTGCCGATCACCCGGTGCACGGCGTCGAGGTGGGAGGTGCCGGTGACCGCCTGCTGTACCCGCCACTGACCGCGCATATTCGACAGCGCCCACCCGGCCGCACCCGGTTGCCCCTCGGCCTTGGTGTAGACGGTCTTCTGCACGCGCCGTCCGAAGAGGAGGAAGGCGGCGAGGATGCCGAGCACCACGCCGATGGGAACGAGTAGCCACGGGGAGCCGATGAACAGACCGATGACCACGAAGATCGCCACGATCAGCACGAACAGGCCGACCATGTATGGGATCAGCCGCTTGTCTTCCTTGCGCTGCATCTGGAACGCCTGCCAGAGCTGCGTGAACCGCTCCTTGGAGGCCTTCCGTCGGGCCTGTCGTGCGGCCTTCTTGTCCGCTTTGCTCGCCGCTTGCGCCTTTGCCATGCTCACCAGGATACGTCTGCGGGCGCGGTGATCGACAACGCGGTCACCAGCCCAGGTGTCCGGTTCAGCGGGCCAGTCGCGCCATCAACGAGGAGGCCTCCTGGCTGGCCGAACCCTCGTCGGCGAGGTGCGCCAACGACGGCGGCAGTTGCCGTCCGTGGTGGGCCATCGCCTGCGCGTAGAGCCGGCCGGCACGATAGGACGAACGCACCAGCGGCCCGGCCATCACACCAGCGAACCCGACCTCGCGGGCGAACTCGGAATGATCGACGAACTCCTCGGGCTTGACCCAGCGCTCCACCGGATGGTGGCGCGCGGAAGGCCGCAGATACTGGGTGATCGTCAGGATGTCGCAGCCGGCCTCGTGCAGGTCGACGATCGCCGACTGCACCTCGGTCGGGGTCTCACCCATCCCGAGGATGAGATTGGACTTGGTGACCAGGCCGAAGTCGCGGGCCTGGGTGAGCACGTCGAGGGACCGCTCGTAGCGGAACGCCGGGCGAATGCGCTTGAAGATCCGCGGCACCGTCTCCAGGTTGTGCGCGAGCACTTCCGGCCGGGATTCGAAGACCTCGGCGAGCAGGTCGGGCTTCGCGTGGAAGTCCGGGATCAGATTCTCCACGCCGGTACCGGGGTTGAGCCGGTGGATCGCGCGCACCGTCTCGGCGTAGAGCCAGACGCCCTCGTCGGGGAGGTCGTCGCGGGCGACGCCGGTGATGGTGGAGTAGCGCAGGCCCATCGCCTGCACACTCTCGGCGACGCGGCGGGGCTCGTCACGATCGAGTTCGGCGGGCTTGCCGGTGTCGATCTGACAGAAGTCGCATCGGCGGGTGCACTGCTCGCCGCCGATGAGGAAGGTGGCCTCGCGGTCTTCCCAGCACTCGTAGATGTTGGGGCATCCGGCTTCCTCGCAAACCGTGTGCAGCCCTTCGCGTTTCACCAAACCCTTGAGTTCGGTGTACTCGGGTCCCATCGTCGCGCGCGTCTTGATCCACGAGGGCTTGCGCTCGATCGGGGTCTGGGCGTTGCGGATCTCCAGCCGCAACAACTTACGACCGTTGGGAGCCGGGTCGGTCGGTGCGGCGCTCGATTCGGACGAGGCGCGTGCGGACGCGGTGAGGGCGGGGGGCGACCCTTGTGGGGTCGACGCCGGCGCCGTGGGTGCGGTGCGGGTCTCTGACACGGTCACCGCACCGATGCTACGCGCGCGCCGTCGGCGTGCCCGGCCTGCGGGGTGAGGGTGATCTCACTGTGGTCCAGAGCCGTGAGAACGGCGTCGGCGACCTCGTCGGCGAGCGCGCCGACCGAGAGTTCCCGGCCCGCTTCGCGGCTCAGGGAGGTGACCCCGGCGTCGGCGATGCCGCACGGAACGATCGCGTCGAAGGCACTCATGTCGGGGTCGACGTTGAGGGCGAACCCGTGCAGCGCGACGCCGCGCGCCACCCGGATACCGATCTGGCCGAGTTTGCGTTCCCCGGCTTGCCCCGGGTCGGGTGAGTCGTCGACGACCCAGACGCCCGAGCGGCCGGCCACCCGGGTGGTGGCCACGCCGTGCGCCGCGCAGACACCGATGAGCGCCGCCTCGAGTCGGCGGACGTACTCGACGACGTCGAGAGGTTCGGCGAGTTTGATGATCGGATAGCCGACGAGTTGTCCGGGCCCGTGCCAGGTGATCCGCCCGCCACGGTCGACGTCGATCACCTCGGCGCCGTTGGTCGGACGATCGGCGTCCTCGGTTCTCTTGCCCGCGGTGTAGATCGACGGATGCTCGAGCAGCAGCAACAGATCGTGATCGAGTGTGCCGTCGGCACGTTCGCCGGCGAGCCGGTGCTGCAGTTCGTAGGCCTCGCGGTAGTCGAGGACGCCGAGCCGCCGGATCTCGACAGGGGTGGCGACCGCGCGCAGCGATGCCCGTCGGGTACCTATGGCGGCTGGTGTGTCAGCGTCCATTGGCGTACTCCAGTCCCGCGTCGATGGTGCGATGGGTGAAGACGAAGTCGTGGTCGGTGAGCACACCGGGTGCAACGCGCTGGGAGTACAGAACCATTTCCTCGATCATCTCGCCGCCCGCCTTGCGGGCGACGAACGCGGGAACACCCATCAAGGTCGGCCGGTGCACCGACCGGCCGAAGGCGTCGACGAAGGTCGCGAACGGGACCGCCCCGGGCGCGCACAGGTTCACCGGACCGCTGATCGACGAATTCAGCACGAACTCGATCGCACGGATCTCGTCGACCAGTGAGATCCACGAAAAGTACTGCTGCCCATTGCCGATGGTGCCGCCGAGGCCGAGCTTGAACAGCGGCCGGAGTTTGGCCAGCAGGCCGCCGTGCGGTGCGAGCACGGGTGCGGTCCGCAGCAGGACCACGCGAGTCCCGTCGCCGGAGTTGGCGGTCGCCGCGCCTTCCCAATCGACGGTCAGCTCGGCCAGGAACCCCGAGCCGGGTCCGTCGTCCTCGGTGGCCGTCCGTGCGCCGGTGTCCCCGTAGTACCCGGTGGCGCTCGCGCTCACCAGGGTGGGGACACCGGTCCGGCGGACGGCCTCGGCGATGACCTCGGTCGGCGGAATCCGGGAGTCGCGGAGTTCTTGTTTGAACCGCCCGCTCCACCGGCCGTTGCCGACCCCGACGCCGCCGAGGCTCACCACCGCGTCGACGCCGTCGAGTGCCTCGTCGGGAACACCGAATGTCTCGGGGTCCCAACTGAATTCACCGGGTTCGGTCGCCTCGCGCCGAACCAGCCGGCGCACCGAGTGGCCCGCCGATTCCAGCGCGGTGATCAGAGCCGAACCGATGAGCCCCGATGAGCCGGCGACGGCTACCCGCATCGGTGCCTAGAGACCCAGTTCGGCGGCGAACGAGCCGGCCTCGAGCCGCTTCTTGATCGTTGTCAGGAAGCGACCGGCGTCGGCGCCGTCGATGAGGCGATGGTCGTAGGTCAGCGGCAGGTACGACATCGACCGCACCGCGATCGACTCCGAACCGTCGTCGCCGGTGATGACCACCGGGCGCTTGACGATCGCACCGGTACCGAGCATCGCCGCCTGCGGCGGCACCAGGATCGGCGTGTCGAACAGGGCGCCCTGGCTTCCGATGTTGGTGATGGTGAAGGTGCCACCGGCCAACTCGTCGGGCTTGAGGCCGTTGGTACGGGCACGGGCGGCGATGTCGGCGATGGCCCGGGCCAGCCCGGCGATCGAGAGGTCGTCGGCGTTGTGGATCACCGGCGAGAGCAGGCCCTGCTCGGTGTCGACGGCGATACCGAGATGCACCTTGTCGTAGTAGGTGATCTCCTTCTTGTCCTCGTCGATGGAGGCGTTGACGTTCGGATGCGCCTTGAGCGCCTCCACGACGGCCTTGGCGATGAACGGCAAGAAGGTCAGGTTCACCCCCTCGGAAGCCTTGAACGACTCCTTGGCCGCCTTGCGCAGCGACACGATCTTGCTCATGTCGACCTCGAAGACCTGCGTCAGCTGAGCACTGGTCTGCAGCGACTCGCGGGTCTTCTTCGCGGTGATCTGCCGGATGCGGTTGATCTTCTGCGTGGTGCCACGCAGCGCCGCGAGTTCGGGCTTGACCTCCGGCGACGACGACGCGGCCGAAGCGGCAGCGGGCGCCGGTGCGGCGGCCGGGGCCGGGCTCGAGGCCGGCTCGGGGGCCTTCTTCGCCTCGGCGGCGGCGAGCACGTCCTGCTTGCGGATGCGGCCGCCGACCCCGGTGCCCTTGAGGCTCGACAGGTCGATGTCGTTCTCCGCGGCCAACTTTCGGACCAACGGGGTCACGTACGGGGTGGACTGCAGATCGGTGGAATCGTCGGCGGAGGCCACTTTGACCGGTTCGGGTTCCGGCTCACTCGTGGCGGCCGGCTCCTCGGACTTCGCGGGCTCGGACTTGGCGGGCTCGGGTTCGGGCTCCGGCTCCGGTTCCGGCTCTGGTTCGGGTTCCGGCGCGGGCTTCGATTCGGCGGCCGAGGCATCGCCGATCACCGCGAGCTTGCCGCCGACCTCGATGACGTCGTCCTCCTGCGCGAGGATCTCGAGCAGGGTACCGGCCACGGGGGACGGGATCTCGGTGTCGACCTTGTCGGTCGAGACCTCGAGCAGCGGTTCGTCCGCGGCGACCTCGTCGCCGACGGCCTTGAGCCAGTTGGTCACCGTGCCCTCGGTGACCGACTCGCCGAGTTCGGGCATCAGCACATCGGTTCCCGACGCTCCGTTGTCACCGGTGGCGGCGGCCGGCTTCTCGGCCGGAGCCTCCGCCTCGGTCGAGGGTGCCTCGGTGTCCTCTTCGGCCGCACCGGCTTCGGTCGGTTCGTCGCCGCCCGCCGAGTCGTCGGAACCGGCCGAGTCATCGGATCCGGAATCCCCGGAATCGTCGGCGCTCTCCCCGGCGTCACCGATCAGGGCGAGTTCGCCACCGATCTCCACGACGTCGTCTTCCTGGGCGATGATCTTGGTGAGGACGCCGGAGGTGGGGGCGGGGATCTCGGTGTCGACCTTGTCGGTCGACACCTCCAGCAAGGGCTCGTCGGCCTCGACGGTGTCGCCCTCTTCCTTCAACCACCGGGTGACGGTCCCCTCGGTGACACTCTCACCGAGGGCGGGCATCTGGACGGAGAAGGCCATTGCTGTTGACTCCTGAACTCGACGTGGTGGGTCTGCGTGTGAAGCGGGGTGTCGCGGTGTGTGCGCCGCGTCTCCCAGGCGTGTGGCGGGTGGCCAGGCGCCCATCGCTAGACCCTACCCGCCGTGCGCGCCACGGACGTGGTGTGTGGCGCAAAAGTGGCCGATCAGCCGTTGGCCGCGATGTCCTCGAGGACCTTGGTGATCGTCCGGACCGGTACGCCCGTACCACCCTTGGGTGTGTAACCCCAGGGACCGGCGGTGTTGAAGGCGGGACCGGCGATGTCGATGTGGGCCCACTGCACCCCGTCGGGCACGAACTCCTTGAGGAACAGGCCCGCGGCGAGCATGCCGCCCCACCGGTGCGGCGTGACGTTCGCCAGATCGGCGACCCGCGACTTGAGATCGGCACGCAGTTCCGCCGGCAGCGGCATGGGCCAGGCGTTCTCGCCGATCTCGGCCGACAGTGCCGACACCCGGTCGCGGAAGTCGTCGGTGCCCATGACGCCCGGGGTGCGGGTGCCCAGGGCAACCATCTGCGCGCCGGTCAGGGTGGCGGTGTCGATGAGATAGTCCGGATCGTCCTCGCAGGCGCGCACGATGGCGTCGGCGAGCACGAGGCGTCCCTCGGCGTCGGTGTTGAGGACCTCGACGGTCGTCCCGCCGTACTGGGTCAGCACGTCGCCGGGACGCTGCGCGGTCCCCGACGGCATGTTCTCGGCCATCGGCACGGTGGCGATCACCGACACCGGCAGGTCGAGACGCGCGGCGGCGATGGTCGCCGCGATCACCGCTGCCGCGCCGCCCATGTCGGAGGTCATCTGATCCATGTTGGCGGCCGGCTTGATCGAGATGCCACCGGTGTCGAAGGTGATGCCCTTGCCGACGAGCGCCACCTTCTTGGCCGACTTCTTGCCCGCGTGGGTCAGTCGCACCAGCCGCGGCAACCGGGACGAACCCTTGCCGACGCCGACGATCCCGCCGTAGCCGTCCTTCTGCAGGGAGTCGAAGTCGAGGATCTCCACCTTGAGTCCGGCCTTCGCGCCCAGCTCGCGCGCACGCTCGGCGAACTCCTCGGGGTAGAGGTGGCTCGGCGGGGTGTTGACGAAGTCACGGGCGATGGCCACCGAATCCGCGACCGCGATGGCATGTGCGAGTTCGGCTTTCGCCGCCTTGTCGGCGGACTCGACCACGACGTGCACGGTGCCGGGCAGTTGCTTGGTCGACGCCGAGCGCGACGAGCGGAACTCCTCGAAGCGGTAGGCGCCGAGGAACAGTCCCTCGACCGCGGCACCGATGTCGGTGGAGCCCAGGGTGGTGGCGACGACGTCGAAGCCCTCGAGGGAGCGGATCGCGACGCCGGCGGCCTGGCGGAGTTTCTCCGGGTCGTCGAGCGCCTTCTCGTCGCCGACGCCGACGGCCACCACAACGCGTACGCCGAGTGATTCCGGCGCGGCCAGCCGGGTGACCTCGCCGTGGGAACCGGTGGCGCCCACCGCCGACAGCGCGGCGGTGATCGCCGCCGCCGACGCGTCGTCGAGGACGTCCGCGCCGAGCAGGGTCGGTGCCGCGGGGTCGGCGGTGGTGGCGTCGGCAGTGGTGTCCTCGGAGGAGGCGGCGACGAGGCCGAGTACGAGGGCCTCGTCGTCTTTGCCGATGGAGGTGGTCAGGGTGATCTGGGGACCGCGAGTGCGGTCGACGCTCTCGTTCTTGCTCACCCGACCAACCTTGCCACAGGCGCCTCGTCGGCTGCCCGTCATCCGACCGACCGACGTGCCATCGCAGCGGGAACCCGCCATAACGACGCGGCGTTGCGATGGCGGTGTGACGACGAGAGACGGGGTGGGTAGCGACGATGCGGCGAACCAGGACGGCATGGGTGATCGCGGTGGTGGTGATCGTCACCGCATGCACGGCGACGGTGATCGGTCTGCGGGCGTATCGCCATGGCGACGACGCGGTGTCCCGGGCGGTGAACGGGATGACCGGCCAGTCGAGGCCCCCGTTCCCCGGCGTCGACACCACGGCACTGACGGCCTCCCGGGCCCGCATCATCGAGTCGGTGCGCACGGAATACGCGCGCAACGCGTCGGGTACCACCTATTCCGGCGGCGTCGACGAACCGTGGTGCGCCGACTTCGTCAGCACCGTGATGCACGAATCCGGTGTGCCGCTGGACAATCCGAACTCCGGATCGTGGCGCATCCCGGGGGTGGCGACGCTCTCCGACTACCTGCACACCTCGGGGCGCTGGCGTGGGCCGGGTCATCGTCCGCAGCCCGGCGACATCGTGATCTACGACAAACCCAGCCCGTGGGGCCAACACACCAACATCGTGATCGCCGTCAACGGCGATGAGGTGACGACCGTCGGCGGCAACCAGCCACCGGACGGGGTGACCCTGCACACCGCCGACCTCGCCGCCGATCCTGGGCTGCAGGGGTTCGGGGTTCCCGCCGGGAGCTGAGCTCCCGTGGTGATCGTCCTGGGCCCCGCGCTCGCGGTAGGTTGAGCGCCATGACCGAACTCCTCGCCGGACCCATTGCCGATCGACACGCAGCACTCGGGGCGAGTTTCGCCGAGTTCGGCGGGTGGGACATGCCCGTTGCGTACTCGGGGACCGTCGCCGAGCACACCGCCGTACGCGAGGCCGTCGGCATCTTCGACGTGAGCCACCTCGGGAAGGCGTCGGTCGCCGGGCCCGGCGCCGCGGAGTTCGTCAACGCCACCCTGTCCAACGATCTCGCCAAGATCGCGCCGGGCAAAGCCCAATACACGTTGTGCTGCAACGATTCCGGTGGCGTCATCGACGATCTGATCGCCTATCTCGTCGCCGACGACGAGGTGTTCCTCGTACCCAACGCCGCCAACACCGCAGCGGTCGTCGCGGCGTTGACGGCGGTCGCGCCCGACGGTGTCACGATCACCGATCTGCACCGCGAGTACGCGGTGTTCGCGGTGCAGGGGCCGAAGAGTCCCGAGGTGCTCGCCGCGGTGGGACTGCCCACCGACATGGAGTACATGGCGTTCGCCGACGCCGAACTGTCGATCGACGGGGGTAGCGCGCCGGTGCGTGTGTGCCGGACCGGCTACACCGGAGAACGCGGCTACGAGATCCTGCCCCGATGGTCGCAGGCCGGCCCGGTGTTCGACGCGCTGATGGCTCAGGTCACCGCGTTCGGTGGGCTGCCCGCCGGACTCGGGGCGCGCGACACCCTGCGCACCGAGATGGGATATGCGCTGCACGGCCACGAACTCTCTCCGGAGATCACCCCCGTCCAGGCCCGCACCGGGTGGGCGGTCGGCTGGAACAAGCCCGCGTTCTTCGGCCGCGAGGCGCTGCTCGCGGAGAAGGAGAACGGGCCGGCCCGCCGGCTCTACGGACTGCGGGCCACCGGTCGCGGGGTGCCGCGCGCCGACTGCGACGTGCTCACCGCGGCGGGCGGCGACCGCATCGGCCTGTGCACCTCGGGCACCTTCTCGCCGACCCTCAAACAGGGAATCGCGCTGGCGCTCATCGACACCGCCGCAGGTGTCGGCAAGGGAGCCGAGGTGGTCATCGATGTGCGCGGTCGGGCGTTGCCGTGTGAGGTCGTGATCCCGCCGTTCGTCGAGTCGCACGTCTGAAGCCCGGCACGTCTGAATCCCCGGCCCGGCGGCGACGGGAACCTGGCACCGATCGCCTTGTGCCGCGGCGCTACGATGGGCCAATGACCTTGCAGTTCACCCGTACCGAGCACCCGCACCCGGTGTCGGAGTCGCAGCGCGCGGACATCCTCGCCGCTCCCGGTTTCGGCAAGTACTTCACCGACAACATGGTGATGGTGGACTACGACGTGGACCGCGGTTGGTATGACGCCAAGGTGACCCCGTACGGCCCGATCGCACTCGATCCGTCGGCGATGGTGCTGCACTACGGCCAGGAGATCTTCGAGGGGCTCAAGGCCTACCGTCAGCCCGACGGTTCGATCGCCGCGTTCCGTCCGGAGGCCAACGGCCTGCGCCTGCAGCGCTCGGGTGAACGTCTGGCGATGCCGCCGCTGCCGGTCGACGACTTCATCTCCTCGCTGCGCGCCCTGCTCGACGCCGACAACGAGTGGGTGCCCGCCGCCGGTGGCGAGGAATCGCTCTATCTGCGGCCGTTCATGTTCGCCTCGCAGGCGGGGCTGGGCGTCAACGCCCCGTCGACGCAGTACCGCTACTGCGTGATCGCCTCACCCGCAGGCGCCTACTTCGACGGCGGTATCAAGCCGGTCAGCGTGTGGCTGTCGACCGAATACGTCCGCGCAGCCCCGGGCGGCACGGGCTTCGCCAAGTGCGGCGGCAACTACGCCGCGAGCTTCCTGGCCCAGCAGCAGGCCACCGCACAGGGCTGTGACCAGGTGGTGTGGCTCGACGCCGTGGAGCGCCGGTTCATCGAGGAGATGGGCGGGATGAACCTGTTCTTCGTCTTTGGCTCGGGCGCCGACGCGCGGCTGGTCACCCCGGAACTCACCGGTTCGCTGCTGCCGGGCATCACCCGGGAATCGTTGCTGACCCTGGCCACCGACGCCGGATTCGCCGTCGAGGAACGCAAGATCACCACCGAGGAACTCCGCAAGGGGGTGACGTCCGGCGACATCACCGAGGTCTTCGCCTGCGGGACCGCGGCCGTCATCACTCCGGTCGGCCACGTCAAGAGCGAGACCGACGATTACTCGATCGGGGACGGCACCCCCGGTGAGGTGACCCTCGCGCTGCGCGACACCCTCACCGGCATCCAGCGCGGCAAGTTCGCCGACACCCACGGCTGGATGACCGAGCTCTACCGGCGCTGAGCCGCTCTCACCACTCGGCGCAGTAGACGAACTCGGCGGCGGGACGCCGCAGGGCCTGCGTGATCGTCATGGCCAAGCGCATGTTGGTGGAGTAGTGGGCGGTCCGCAGACCGGTCAGCTGGCCCGGCGAGCAGTCCAGCCGAGCTGCCGTCCGCGCCCACGTGGCGCCGCGACGGGTTCTCGCGGCGTCGAGTGTGGCGTAGAGCCGACCGAGATTCCACCGAAGGCGATGCGCGTCGTCGCATCGTGGGAGTTCGACGCCGACCGTCCCGGGTGCCGGGTCTGTGACGAAGTCCTCCGGAGCCGCGTCCAGCCACCACAGCAGCAACAACGCGTGCTGGCAGCCGGTGTTGCCGTGTGCGCGCAGGCGTGAGATCGCCGACGTGCTGAACGGGTGACCATCGGGGCGCGCAGCGTTGAGTGCCGCCGAGAGGTCCCACACCTGCCGGGCGAGTGCGTTCCAGGTCAACGATTGCTCCCGGCGCCGGGCGTCGAGCGCCGCATACAGTGCGAATCCGTCAAAATTGCAGTCCGGCAATGGCATACGCCAAGGATGCGCCGCGGCTGTGCAGTGTGCAGACCGACTCAGAGGATCAGTCCGACGAGAACGAGCGCGGTGCCGAGTTCGATCACGGCGCCGAGGACGTCGCCGACGATGCCACCCATCCGTCGTGCACAGTGCCGACTGAACAGCCAGGTGAACACGAGCATCACCAAGATCGTCGCCCCCGCCTGCAGCCCGGCGGTGATCGAATGGGCGGTGACCGTGTCGGCGAGGCCGCCGATCACGACACCGACGGCGACCGCCACCACCGACCACACGACGACGGCGATGCGTTGTGTCCCGGCGACCAGCGCACCGAAGCCGTCGGGATGGGCCGGCGGCAGCGCCCGACGGCACGCGAGCACCGCGGCGACGCGTGCGACGCCGATCGCCAGACCGAGCTCCCACCACCGGCTTTGGGTGACCAGCGTCCCAATGCCGACCGCCTGCAGTGCCAGCACCAGGATCAGGGTCGCGGCACCGAACGGGCCGACCGAACCCGAGCGCATCACCTCGGTCACCCGCTCCGGTGGGCCGTAACACCCGAGTCCGTCGGCGGTGTCGGCGAGACCGTCGAGGTGCATACCCCGGGTGGAGACGGCGAGCACGCCGACGACGAGTACGCCGATCAGCGCATCCGGGGCGGCCGTGTACGACAGCCCCCAGGCGATCAGGGTCACTGCCGCCGCGAGGAGCACGCCGACCACGGGTACCGCCGCGATGACCGCGCCGCCGAGCCGGCGATCGGGGGTTGCTGCGGTGACCCGCCGGGGTACGGGGAGCACGGTCAGCCACGACAGCGAGACGGCGATCGCGCGTACCGGTGTCATCGGTGTGTCAGGAGGACGACGAGGGTTGTGTCCCAGCCGGTTCCGGGTCGGCAGCGGAGTCCGGCGCGGCGTCGGCATCGCTGACACCGGCGTCGGCGAAGGTCGACATCGACGTCATGATGTCGACGGCCGAGAGCACCGTCGGCAGCGCGGACAACGCACCGGTGCCCTCACCGAGGCGCATCGAATAGGTGTGCAGCGGTTCGAGATCCAGATACTCCAGGGCGATGGCATGCGCCGGTTCGACCGAGCGGTGACCGGCCAGCCACCACCGCGTGGCGCCCGGGGCCATCTCCACGGCGATGAGTGCGGCCGCCGTGACCACCACGCCGTCGAGGACCACCGGTGTGCGCCGCACCGCCGCCTGCGCGAGGAAACCGGCCATCGCAGCCAGATCGGCGCCCCCGACCGCCGCGATCAGCGCGAGCGGGTCGCTGCGATGACGACGCCCGCGGCGCATCCCGTCGCGGATCGCGGCGGTCTTGCGCATCCATCCGACGTCGTCGATGCCGGTGCCGCGGCCGACCACCTCGACGGGTTCGCGGCGCGCAAGGGTGCCGATGATGATCGCGGCGGGTGTGGTGTTACCGATCCCCATGTCACCGGCGATGAGCAGATCTGCGCCGGAGTCCACGAGATCATCGACGATGGCCCGTCCGGCGGCGAGGCCTCGACGCGCCTCGTCGATGGTCAGGGCGTCAGTGACCCGCAGGTCGTTGCTGGAGCGTCGCACCTTGTAGGCCGAGACCTCCGGACCGGTGTCGGCGTCGACGGCGATGTCGGCGACCCGGACCGTGGCACCGCACCGACGGGCGAGCACGTTGACGGCCGCACCGCCGGCCGCGATGTTGGCGACCATCTGCGCGGTCACCTCCGGAGGGAAGGCCGACACGCCACCCTGGGCCACCCCGTGGTCGCCGGCGAAGACCACGACGGTGGGCATCTCGATCGGCCGTGGGGGACAGACCCCTTGGCACGCCGAGATCCACACCCCGATCTCCTCGAGCCGGCCCAGCGAGCCGGGCGGCTTGGTCAGTTCGAGCTGGCGTGCCCGGGCCGCCTCGGCGACCTGTTCGTCGGGCAGGTCGATCGGGTCGAAGATCTCGGCGTCGGTCGCGTCGGGAATGTGGCCGGTCATCGGCGTCGCGGCTGCGGGCGTGCTCGCCGGAGCAGGCGGGACCGGTGGGGTGGCGACCGGTGGGGTGGCGACCGGTGCAGCGGTCGACGCGGGCGTCTCGGCGTCGGTCGATCCCGGGGCCGCGGCCCGAGGTGCGTCGGTCAGGTCGATGACGCGGCCGGCCACGACGAGGACCACGTGATCACACACTGCGGCCACGGCCTCGTTGAGCGCGCCGAGTTGGTCCTGGAAGAGTCGGCCGGCCGGGGTCGGGGCCACCGGAGCCAATCCGACCTCCGGACTGATCAGTACCAGATCGCCGGTGAATCCGGCTATCGCCGAACACAATTCGGCATTCTCGGCAGAGCGGTCGACGGTGGCCGTCGCCGACCATGCGCCGGTGGCGTCGAGGCCGGCGGCCAGCCAGTTGCCCAGGTCGTCGACGAGTGTCGTCGTGTGCGGGTCGGCCCGCAGTTCCGACGCGAGATCGCTCGTCTCGACCGTCGTGTATCTCGGATCACGCCGTTGCCGATGTTTCTCGACGCGCGCGGTCCACTCGGCATCGGTCGTCAGCGTCGGCCCGGTGGCCACATAACGCACCGATGCGGCCTCGCGCAGCAACTGTTCGCCGTGTGCGGACTTGCCCGACCGAACCCCGCCCAGGACCAGCGTCCGGACCCCTCGTGCGGTCATCGGCTCAGACTTCGTCGCCGGGGGAGACCTGCGGTTTGGGCGCGCGCATCTGACGTAGCTGCATCGCGCGGGTGAAGGCGTACCAGCCGAGCTTCAGACCGCCCTCGCCGGCGTCGGGATAGCGCTCGGCCACCCGCTTGTTGACCATGCGGCCGAGGATGACCCCGTCGATGGCCATCAGGATGACGAAGGCCAGCAGCAGGAAGGTCGAGTACACCGCGATCGAGGGCACGAACATCACCACGATCAACACGATCGCGAACGGCATGAACAGTCCGGCGAAGTTGCGTCGGGAATCGACGAGGTTGCGCGTGTAGCGACGGGCGTCACCGCGATCACGCGGCATCAGGTAGCGCTCGTCGCCGGCCATCATCCGCTCGCGCTGCTCGAGGCGCTGGGCACGGCGGTCGGCCGACGCCTTCTTCTTGTCCTCCCGTGACATCGAGCTGCGCAGTTCCTTCTTGCGCGCGCGGGCCTCGGCCCGGGTCGTCGGCGGCGGGGCGACCGGTCCGCGGCGACGGCCCTCGGCCTCTCGGCGCGACGGGGTCGGGCGGCCCTTGGCGGGCGTATAAGCACTGCCACGCTGCGATTTCGAGAGATCAACCGAATCCGTCGAGTCGGAATCGTCAAGGGTCTCGACGGCCTCGTCCGCGGGTGCGGAGTCGTCCTTCTTCCATGGCAGTTTCACACCGACGAGCCTAGGTGATCCGCGCTGCCGTGATGCGCCGACCTCCCTATACTTGCCCCGCATGGCGGCCCCCGTGTTTTCCCCGGCCTTTCCGACGTCCCTCGGCGAGGTCCGATGCGCATCCTGATCGCACCCGACTCCTTCGGTGACACGCTGACCGCGGTGTCGGCGGCCGAGGCCGTCGCCCGCGGATGGCTCTCCGCCCGACCCGCCGACGAGGTGATCCGCGCACCCCAGTCCGACGGCGGGCCGGGTTTCGTCGCGGTCCTCGCCGAGCATCTCGGGACGCTGCACACCGAGACGGTCTTCGGGCCGCTCGGCGCCGCGGTCGACGCGCAGTGGCTACTCGACGAACGCGATCCCGACCGTCCCGTTGCCTACATCGAATGCGCGCAGGCATGCGGCCTGCACCAACTCGGCGGTCGCCCCACGGCACGCACGGCGATGGCCGCCGACACCTTCGGTGTGGGACAACTCGTCGACGCGGCCCTGCGCGCCGGGGCCGGCTCGGTGGTCGTCGGACTCGGCGGCAGCGCCACCACCGACGGCGGCCGGGGACTCGTCGAGGCCCTCGGCGGCCCGGATCGCGCGGTCGCGCGCTGTGCCGCCATCGAGGTGGTTGCGGCCTCCGACGTGGAGAACCCGCTACTCGGTGCCCTGGGCGCGGCCGCGGTGTTCGGCCCACAAAAGGGGGCCGACGCCGACACCCTCGGGCGTCTCGAAGAGCGCATGACCCAGTGGTCGCGGGTGCTCGCCCGCATGGCCGGGCGCGATGTCGGGGCCGACGCCGGCGCCGGGGCGGCCGGAGGTCTGGGTGCGGCGCTGCTGGCACTCGGTGGTCGGCGCGTCTCCGGCGCGACGGTGGTCGCCGAGGTCACCGATCGTGACGCCCAGATCGCCGCCGCCGACCTGGTGATCACCGGGGAGGGCAAGTTCGACAGCCAGACCCTGCGCGGCAAGGTCGTCTCCGCTCTCACCACCACCGCTCGTGCAGCGTCGGTGCCGACACTGGTCGTCGCCGGGCAGATCGCGCTGACTCCCGAGGAGATCGCCGACGCCGGGATCGCCGCGGCACATTCGCTCGTCGACCACGCCGGATCGGTGCGCCTGGCGATGGACGATGCCGGCAACCAACTGGAGCGGATGGTTCGCGGAATCGCGGCGGCATGGCCGTGACCGTGCTGGGCCGGAGTCGGTGTGAACGTGACCCTGACGACATAGCCGGGGTCGACCGGCGGCGGGAATATGTCAGGACGGGGTACCGTTGAAGCCGACCGTACGAATGTGCGTTTCCGCGCGTCTGCGCGGGGACTGACCGCAACCGGCCCCACCGAGCCGGCCTCGACCAGCACTGAGGAGCATCGATGACTGTGCAGAACGAATCCGGCGCCGCCACCAGCACCGGAGTCATCCTGACCGACGCCGCCGCGTCGAAGGCCAAGGCCCTTCTGGACCAGGAAGGTCGCGACGACCTGTCGTTGCGCATCGCCGTGCAGCCGGGTGGCTGCGCCGGTCTGCGTTACCAACTGTTCTTCGACGACCGCAGCCTCGACGGTGACCTCACCGCCGACTTCGCCGGCGTCACCCTCGCCGTCGACCGGATGAGTGCTCCTTACGTCCAGGGCGCCACCATCGACTTCGTCGACACCATCGAGAAGCAGGGTTTCACCATCGATAACCCGAACGCGACCGGCAGCTGCGCCTGCGGCGACTCGTTCAACTGAGTCCGCGCGAGATCCCTCTTCTTCCGACCGCATTCCCGGACACCGGGGATGCGGTCGGATGCGTTGTGGCACCGGTCGGTAGCGTGAATGGTCGTTGCCGATCAGTATCGCCGAGCAGATAGGGCTGAAGACCCCCGTGACCATTTATGTGTGTGGCTCGATCGCTACCGACCATCTGATGAAGTTCCCCGGCAAGTTCTCCGAGCAGTTGCTCGGCGACCACCTCGACCACATCTCGCTGAGCTTCCTCGCCGAGGACCTCGTCGTCCGGCGCGGTGGCGTCGGCGGCAACATCTGCTACGCGATGGGCGAACTCGGTGGGGCCCCGGTCCTCGTCGGCGCCGTCGGGTCGGACTTCGACGACTACCGGCGCTGGCTGGAGGATCATGGCGTCGACTGCCGCGGTGTGCGGGTGTCGGACAAGCATCAGACCGCCCGATTCACCTGCACCACCGACGAGGTCATGGCGCAGTTGGCGTTCTTCTATCCCGGTGCGATGAGCGAGGCCCGCGAGATCACGCTTGCCGGGGTCTCCGCGAACGACGCCGAGCTCGTCCTCATCGGCGCCGACGACCCCGAGGCGATGGTCGCGCACACCAACGAATGCCGAGAACTGGGCATCCCCTTCGCCGCCGACCCCTCCCAGCAGCTCGCCCGTCTCGACGGGGAGTCCGCCCGCACCCTGATCGACGGCGCCACCTACCTGTTCACCAACGAGTACGAGTGGGGTCTGCTCCGCGAGAAGACCGGTCTCACCGAGGACCGCGTCCGAGAGATGGTCGGCACCCGCATCACCACCCTCGGCGCCGGCGGTGTCGAGATCATCGGCCGCGACGGCGAGCGTATCCACGTACCGGTGGTTCCCGAGTCGGCCAAGGTCGATCCGACCGGTGTCGGTGACGGCTTCCGTGCCGGTTTCTTGACCGCCGTGAGCAAGGGCCTCGGCTTCGAACGCGCCGCCCAGCTCGGGTCGATGGTCGCGGTGCTCGTCCTCGAGACGGTCTCCACCCAGGACTGGACCTGGGACCACGACTCGGCGATCGAACGCATCGAGGGGGCCTACGGCGCCGATGCGGCCGCCGAGATCAGCAAGGTGTTCTAGGCCGAACCCGGCTCACAGCCGCACCGGATACGTGTGGTCGGTGATCTCGGGCACCAGTGACTTCTCCACGAAGATCGCGTGCCACACCATGAAGATCAACACCGTCCACAGGCGCCTGCTGTTGTCGACGGCCCCCTCGCGGTGCTCGGCGAGCATCGCGAGGACGGCCGGCTTGTTCAGCAGGTGCTCGGTCTGCGAATGGCTGATCGTCTCGTGCGCCCAGTCGTACATCTCGCCACCGGCCAGCCAATGCCGGATCGGCACCGGGAAGCCGAGTTTCTTGCGGTGCAACACATGTGGCGGCACGATCTGCTCGAGAGCCTTGCGCAGCGCGTACTTGGTGGTGCCGTGGGCGATCTTCTCGTCGAACGGAAGCGTCTCGGCGACGGCGAACACCTCGGGATCGAGGAACGGAACCCGCAACTCCAGGGAATTGGCCATGGTCATCTTGTCGGCCTTGACGAGGATGTCGCCGCGCAGCCAGGTGAACAGGTCGATGTGCTGCATCCGGGCCACCGGATCCCAGCCCTCGCTGCGTGCGTAGATCGGGGCGGTGACGTCGGTGTGCGTCCACTCCGGTCGGTAGTCGACGAGGACCGCACGCAGCCGCGCGTCGTCGAAACTACGGGCGTTGCCGTAATACCGCTCCTCCAGTGTCAGCGACCCGCGATGGAGCAGGCTCTTGCCGCGGGTGCCCTCGGGGATGCGGTCGGAGACCTTGCCCGCCGCGCGCCGCAGCATGCGCGGCAGCTTGTCGAACGCCGAGAGCGACAGCGGCTCCTTGTAGATGGTGTAGCCGCCGAACAATTCGTCGGCACCCTCTCCGGAGAGCACCACCTTCACGTGTTTGCGGGCCTCGGCGGCCACGAAATAGAGGGGCACGAGTGCCGGATCGGCGACCGGGTCGTCGAGGTACCAGACGATTTTTCCGATCGCGTCGATGAACTCGGTCTCGTTGACGACCTTGATGATGTGGCGCGCGCCGATCGCCTCGGCGGATTCGGCGGCGACGTCGATCTCGGAGTAGCCGTCGCGCTCGAAGCCGGTGGTGAAGGTGATGAGATCCGGGTTGTGGCGGATCGCCAACGCGGCGATCGCGGTGGAGTCGATCCCGCCGGAGAGGAACGAGCCGACCGTCACGTCGGCGCGCATGTGCTTGGCGACCGAATCGGAGAGGACGTCGGCGATCTCGTCGTAGCGTTTCTGACGTGTGGCGTCGGTGACCGGACGGACCCCGAATTGCGGGGTGAAGTATCGGGTCACCGAGGGGGACTGACCGGGCCGCACCGTCGCGTGGCACCCGGATTCCAGACGCCGGACCGCGGCATGCAGGGTTTCCGGTTCCGGGACGTACTGCAGTTCGGTGTAGTGCTCGATCGCGCGCGGATCGAGATCGGTCGACAGCTCGAGCCGATCGAGCAGTTCCAGCAGGCTCTTCTTCTCGCTGCCGAAGGCCGTTCCGCCGGGACCGGTGGCGAGGAACAGGGGTTTGATGCCGAACGGATCACGTGCCAGGAACAGCGCTCCGGTGTCGGTGTCCCAGATGGCGAAGGCGAACATGCCGCGCAGCCGGCGCACCGCGTCGGGGCCCCAGTGGTGGAAGGCCGCGACGATCGCCTCGCCGTCGCCTTCGGTACGGAAGACCGCCTGTTCGTCGGCGGCGAGCTCGGCGCGGATCTCCAGATAGTTGTAGATCTCACCGTTGAAGACGAGTGCGTAACGTTCCGGGCTGTCCGGGGGACCCCACCGCAGTGGCTGGTGCGAATGCTCGATGTCGATGATCGAGAGCCGGTTGAACCCGAAGACGAGGTGTTCGTCATGCCAGGTGCCCGGCTCGTCGGGCCCGCGGTGTCGCATGCAGTGGCAGGCTTCGGCGATGAGGTCGACGGCGGTGGCCGCCGATCCGTCGGGGGTCAGCAGACCGAGCAAGCCACACACAGGGATTCAGGCCTCTTTCGACATCGAGCGGTTCGAATGACAGAACGGGTCCGCAACACCGCGGTTCCGGACGGGTCCGAGTATGCCGCA
Organism: Gordonia polyisoprenivorans; assembly: GCF_017654315.1. Classification (NCBI taxonomy): domain Bacteria; kingdom Bacillati; phylum Actinomycetota; class Actinomycetes; order Mycobacteriales; family Gordoniaceae; genus Gordonia; species Gordonia polyisoprenivorans. The sequence goes on along the minus strand of NZ_CP072203.1, from coordinate 4,157,882 downwards.
TCGTGGTCGGCAGGGCCGTCCGGCACCGCCGTGCAGAGGGCCGAAACCGCTCCCGAACAGGCGATGTCGGGGTCGGTCACAGGAATTCGACGCGCTGATCCACCCCAACCGAAAAAGTTCCCGTGAGTTGGTCTACGCTGCGTAGTACATAGGCGCGGCCGCGGTGTGACCGCGGTGCCCGCGGGCGTTTCGGCCGGTTGGTCGGATCCCTTCGGAGTCAACGCGTCGAGGCAGGTCATGTGGCATGCGACTCGCACGGCGGGACCGCCGCGGCGAGCGAGCAGGAAGGCGTGAAATTGGCACACGGTGAACGGCCCCGGGCCCGGCGTGTTTCGTCTGCATCGCGGATGATCAAGCGGTTCGGCATCGTCGCGATCCTCGCCGTCGGAGCTGTAGTGATGACGGGCTGCAGTGGCGACGAGATCGTGCGGTTCGGCTGGCCGGTCGGTGTTACCCCGCAGGCCGAGTCGATGCGCCACCTGTGGACCTGGTCGGTCATCGCGGCGTTGCTGATGGGCATCCTGGTGTGGGGTCTGATCTTCTGGACCATCACCTTCCATCGTCACAAGGAAGGCCAGGACGAGTTTCCGCGGCAGACCGCCTACAACGTCCCGCTGGAGCTGACCTACACGGCCATCCCGTTCGTCATCATCGCGGTGCTGTTCTACTTCACCGTCATCGTGCAGACCGACGTGGAGAAGAAGACCAACGACCCGAAGGTCGTCGTCGACGTCACCGCCTTCCAGTGGAACTGGAAGTTCGGATATCGCCAGGCCGAGGTCAACGGCCAGGAGAAGCAGTTCCCGAGCACGCTGGGCAACCCGTTCGACCTGCAGGTCCAGCAGAACACCCACGACGGCGAACCGCTGCCCGGACCGGCCAACGGCCGCGACGACGACATCCGCAACTACCTGCGGTTCGACAAGATCGAGACCATCGGTAGCTCCACCGAGATCCCGATCCTGGTCCTGCCGACCGATCAGCGCATCCAGTTCGAGCTGGCCGCCGCCGACGTCGTGCACTCCTTCTGGGTGCCGGAGTTCCTGTTCAAGCGTGACGTGCTGCCCTTCCCCGAGCAGAACCACACCGACAACGTCTTCCAGATCGAGAAGATCGAGCGGACCGGTGCGTTCGTCGGGCGTTGTGCGGAAATGTGCGGCACCTACCACTCGATGATGAACTTCGAGGTGCGGGCGGTCTCGCCGCAGGACTTCGACCGGTACATCACGTATCGGGATCTTCATCCTCAGGCCACCAATGCCCAAGCGCTGGAATCGATCTGCCAGCAGCCCGAGTCGGTGGTGACGGTTCCGTTCGACACCCGCCGCAAGAGCAATGGCACCGCCACGGCGACCGGCGACCCGAACAACACGCGGCTGGCAGGCTGCACGATCAAGGAGAGTGACTTCCAGTGAAGATCGAAGCCCGGCTCTTCGAGCTCCTGACGGCCTTCTTCTTCCTCGCCGGTGTGATCTACACGCTGTGCACGGCATTCACCTCGCACGGCGTGGAATGGGTCGGCGTGGTCGGCATGTACTTCAGTGCTGGTCTGACCTTGATCGCCGGAACCTACTTCCGATTCGTCGCGCGACGCGTCGAGATCCGTCCGGAGGACTACGAGGATGCCGACATCGAGGACGGCGCCGGTGAGCTCGGCTTCTTCAGCCCGCACTCCTGGTGGCCGATCCTGCTCGCGGCGTCGGCCGCGATGTTCGCGATCGGCTTCGCCACCGGCAACATCTGGTTCTGCATCTTCGCGGCGGCCTGCATCATCGCCGCCGCCGCCGGAATGGTCTTCGAATACCACGTAGGCCCCGAAAAGCACTGAGAGAGAATCGTTCACGCTGTGATCGGCGCGGTCCACGCTTCTGCGTGGACCGCGCCGAGTGCGTTCAACCCGGAGAGGACCAGAGCGTGACACCGGCGGCGTCGTCGATGCGGACGTGCGGCCGGTCGTCGAGATCGATGTGCACGTCGATCCAGTCGCCACCGGCCACGGCACTGCTGCGGTAGCCGTATCGCGTGTTGGTCAGCGTCAGCGACTCGGTTCTCGCCGTGACGAGCCACGGGTGCCTGCGACGTAACCCGATGAGATCCTGGTGCGCCCGCATGATGTCGTGGCCCCAGTCGGCGAGCCCGGCCGGGGTGTCGGGAAAGGCCGGACGGACGGCGTCGTCGCCGCCGACCCGCTCTTGCTTGAGGCCGGTGAATCCCTGCTCGTCGCCGGAGTACACCGACGGGATACCACCGACGGTCAGCAGTATCGCCGCTGCGACGATCGCGTGATCCGGTCCGACGAGGCTCGCGATGCGGGTGACGTCGTGATTGCCGACAAAGGTGTTCGGCACGAACCGGGCCAGGAAGTCGTTGTGGCGCACCAGGGCCCAGTTCAGTTCGAACAGGTTGCGGTCGGTGATGGCCGACCAGATCGCCTTCCACAGTTCGTACTGGGTCACCGAATCGACGCCGGACGCGGCGACGAAGGCGCGGTAGTCGCCGTGGATGACCTCACCGAGGAACCAGGCGTCGCCGTGGCTGCCGCGGACCTCGGGCAGCACCCGAGCCCAGAAGTCGACGGGGACCGAATACGCGGCATCCAGACGCCAGCCGTCGACGCCGCGGTCGAGCCAGTGGTTCATCACGGCCACCGCGTGGTCGGCGGTGCGCTGGGATGCGTGATTCAGTCGCACCAACGACGAATGACCCTCGAACACGCGGGGTCGGGGCCCGCCGTCGGCCGCCCAGTCGATGTCGAACATGTCGGTCTCGGTGCCGGGCCCCTCGTGCAGCGCGCGCAGCACCGCGGGGTGCCGATCGCCGACATGGCTGAAGACCCCGTCGAGGACCACCCGCAGCCCCCGTGCCCGACACTGCGCGACGAGATCGTCGAAATCCTGCTGCCGGCCGAGGCGGGGATCGATCCGGAACGGGTCGACGACGTCGTAGCCGTGAGCCTGCGAGGCGAAGACCGGACCCAGCAACAGCCCGGAGGCACCGAGTTCGACGGCGTAGTCCAGCCAGTTCAGCAGACGGCGTAGTCGGGGAGCCGGGGTCGCGTCGTGGTCCCGGATCGGTGCACCACAGAATCCGAGAGGGTAGACGTGCCACCAGATGGCGTGGTCTGTCCATCGCACGGCGGGCCTCCTGTCGTGATATCGGAAAAGAGCGGCATCGGCAAAGACAGGCATCGGCAAAGATCTGGGACGGATCGGTGTATTCGGGCAGACGCCCTCTCAGGGCTTGCCGACGACGCTGGAGCCGTACACCTTGAGGGCACGATAGGCGACGGTGAAGGTGGCGTCGCGGTACGACTCGCCGATCTCCCCGTCGTGCGCGACGACCACCGGCTCCTCGGAGGTGAACGAGAACTCCGGGACCTGCATCTCCCGATAGGAACGCGAGCGTTGCAGGCGGCCGCTCAGCAGCCCGAAGACCAGCCGCGCAAAGGCCCAGCGCCCGCCGGCGACGAGGAAGCGGATGTCGAGGAGCCCGTCGTCGAGGCGTTCGCGACGGGCCGGGGCGAACCCGGACGAGCCGTACATCGAGTTGCCGAGCAGGAATAACGTGACGTCGAGTTCCTCGCCGTTGACCCGGATGCGCTGCGGGCGTGAGTGGCGCAGAACGTGCACGATCGCCAGGGTGCTGGCCAGCGCCTTCCCGGTCCGGTTCTCCAGCCGTTCGCGTGCTCGCACGAAGTGGGGGTAGGAGCCGATGCTGGCGGTGTTCAGCACGACCCGATCCGAGCCCAGCCGGGCAGCATCGACGCGGGTCACCCTTCCCTCACGCAGGGCGGCGATCGTGTCGTCGGCGGTCGTGGTCCCGACGTCGCGGGCGAAGTGATTGAACGTGCCGCCGGGAAAGACCGCGAGCGGGGTGTCGGTGGCGAGCGCCGCTGCCGCCGCGGTGGCCACCGTTCCGTCGCCACCGCACACGGCGAGCACGTCGCAGGCATCGGCGGCGTCGCGGGCGATCGCGGCGAAGTCGTCACCGGAGTCGAGTTCCACGATTCGGGCGGCGGGCAACTCGGCACGGATGCGGTCGCGGATCCGCGCACCCCGGCCGTCGCCGGACGCCGGATTCAGCAACACGGTGACATTGGCGCCGTCGGTGACCTCGGGTGCCTCGTCGCGAGTGGGGCTGGGGATCGAGATCCGGCGGCGGGTGATCGGCGGTGCGATCTGACCGCCCGCGGTAGCCACGGCGGCGCCGATCCCCAGGCCGATCGCCACGTCTCCCGGATAGTGCACACCGGTGGCCACCCGGGAGAAACCGACCAACCCGGCAAGCGCCGACATCGCCAGTCCCGCAAGAGGGTTCTCGATCGCCACTCCGGTGGCGAAGGCGGCAGCGCTCGCGGAGTGCCCCGACGGCAGGGAGTTGGAGGTCGGGAGCGTTCGGCTTCGGCGGGGAGCGGGTACCAGGGCGGCGGTGGGGCGCGGCCGTCGTCGCACGCGCTTGGCGACCTGGTTGGTGACCAGACTGGTGACGGCCAGCGAGCCGAGCCCGCGCACGGCACCGCGTTGCAGATCCGGCCGGCCGCTGGCGGCGAGCCCGGCAGCGATCGCGATCCACAACTTGCTGTGGTCGGCCGCTCGTGTCAGCGGCGGCATCGTGGCGTCGAGCAGTGGGCTGGGGGAGCGGGCGATGGAGTCGTAGACGGCGGCGTCGAGGGAACCGAGGCCGCGGGTCACGCGGTCGGCTCGCCGCGCGATCGCCCGGGCGCGGAAGCGGTCGACGATGGTGCGGGGCATGGTTGTCACCGTACTGGCCGGGCCGGTGCAGCGGGCGAATCGGACACAAACGAATCGGCTGCCGTCACGTGATCCGTGACGACAGCCGATGTCGTTGTGTTCGTTGCACTTCCGGCGGTTGCGCCGGTGGCGCACCTACTCGAGCGGGTTGCCGCCCTTTTCCTGCAACTCGCGCAGGGCCTTGCGTTCGGCGAGCTCCTGCTCGTGCTCGTGCTCGATGTTGCGGTTCTGCTGCTCGGGCGGATCGGCGAGCAGGATCGAACCCGTACCCGGAGCGCCGGCGGAGCCGAGCTTGTTCATCCGCTTCGGGACAGCCGCACCCTCGTAGGGGAGCGGGATCGGGTGACCGTGGCTGTCGACCGGTCCGAGCGGCTGATGCAGCTCGATGTACTCACCCTGCGGGAGGCGCTTGATGATGCCGGTCTCGATGCCGTGGGCGAGGACCTCGCGGTCGCTGCGCTGCAGCGCCAGCGCCCAGCGGTAGGCGATGAAGTACAGCAGCGGCGGGATGACGATCAGGCCGATGCGGCCCGCCCAGGTCGTCGCATTGAGCGATACGTGGAACTTCAACGCGATGATGTCGTTCATGCACATCAGCGTGAGGATGATGTAGAAGCTGAAGGCCATCGCGCCGAGGCCGGTGCGCACCGGGGTGTCACGCGGACGCTGCAGCAGGTTGTGGTGAGCGTCGTCGCCGGTGAGGCGCTTCTCGATCCACGGGTAGGCGAACATCACGCCGAACATCAGGGTGATGATCACGACGCACCAGAACACCGCCGGAATCGTGTAGTGACCCCAGTACAGCTCCCAGTCGGGCATCAGACGCACCAGACCGTCGGTCCACATCATGTAGATGTCGGGCTGCGAGCCCGCCGACACCTGCGCCGGGTTGTACGGGCCGAGGACCCACACCGGGTTGATCTGGAACACACCGGCCATGATCGCGAGGACACCGGTGACCACGGCGAACATCGCACCACCCTTGGCGGCGAAGACCGGCATGATGCGCACGCCGACGACGTTCTTCTCGGTGCGGCCGGGGCCGGGGAACTGCGTGTGCTTCTGGTACCAGACCAGGGCCAGGTGAGCACCGATCAGCGCGAGGATGATTCCCGGGAACAACAGGATGTGCATCACGTACATGCGCGGGATGATGATGTCGCCCGGGAACTGTCCGCCGAACAGCGCCCAGTGAATCCAGGTGCCCACCAGCGGGATTCCGAGGACGATACCGCTCATTGCGGCGCGCACACCGGTTCCGGAGAGCAAGTCGTCGGGCAGTGAGTAACCGAAGAAGCCCTCGAACATCGCCAGGATCAGCAGCAGGCAGCCGATGATCCAGTTGGCCTCACGAGGCCGTCGGAACGCACCGGTGAAGAAGATGCGCGCCATGTGAATGATGATCGACGCCGCGAACAGCAGGGCCGCCCAGTGGTGCACCTGCCGGACGAACAGACCGCCGCGCACCTCGAACGAGATGTTGAGCGTGGTCTCGTAGGCGCGGGTCATCATGACGCCCTTGAGCGGCTCGTAATCGCCGTGGTAGATGACCTCACTCATCGACGGATCGAAGAAGAAGGTCAGGTACACACCCGACAGCAGCAGGATGATGAAGCTGTAGAGGGCGACCTCGCCGAGCATGAAGGACCAGTGACTCGGGAAGACCTTGTTGATCTGCCGGCGCATACCGGCGGCGAGGTGGTACCGCGAGTCCACCTCTTCGGCCTGTGTGGCCATGCGGTCGGCGATGGTCATGAGTCACGCTCCCAGAAAGCCGGTCCGACGGGTTCGATGTAGTTGCCCTGGTTGTGGGCACGGTTGGCGACCAGGTACCCCTGATCGTTCACCGTTATCGGCAATTGCGCCAGTGCGCGCGCTGCCGGACCGAAGACCGGTTTGGCCGAGTCGAGCGCGTTGAACTGCGACTGGTGGCACGGGCAGAGGATGCGATTGGTGCGCTGCTCGTAGAGCGAGGTCGGGCAGCCGAGGTGACTGCAGACCTTGGTGTAGGCGAAGTAGTCGCCGTAGTTGAAGCTCTCCTGGCCCTTGCGCTTGATGACGTTGGCCGCGTCGGCCGGACGCAAGCGGATGAGCATGACCGGGTTGCTGACGTAGCGCAGACCCCAGACGAGCTTCTCGCGCGACTCCTCGGTCTCGCCGAGTCCGTCGGAGACACGCCACGGGAAGACGGTTTCCATCGCCCCGGAGTCGAGGTCCTCGGGCCTGACGAGAGCCACCCGGAAGGGGTCACCGACATCGCGACGAAGGAACACCGTCTCGGTCGGGTCCTCCTTGGAGTTGTAGATCGGTGACCAGCCCGAGTTCCACAGGGGAGCGTCACCACGATCGGCCCACGGGTTCTTGATGATGCCGCCCACCGCGGCGATCACACCGGTGAAGGCGAGCGCGCCGAAGGCGAAGATGCCCGAGCCGATGATCATCTTGCGGCGGCCGAGGGTGGAGGTGGTCCCGGAGTCCTTCAGCTCGGCGACGATGGTCGCCTTGTCGACGTCACTGGAACCGGGTCCGTCGTGACGGTCCTGCACCGAGATCTCCGAGGGCAGGAACTTCTTGGTGATCAACACCAGTGCGATGCCGATCGACAGGATCGACAGACCGAAGGTGATGCCCAACAGCGGGGTGTTGAGCGTGTACCACCAGTAGTTCGGATCGTCCGGCATGGCGAAGTGCCAGTGATTGAAACAGAAGATGACGAAGCAGGCGAGCGCGGAGATGCCCGAGATCGTCAGCCAGATGGCGACCTGGCGCTCGGCGCGCTTCTCGACACCGGTGCCCGGCTCGGGGTAGCGCTCGCCGCGGTGGATGATCTCCACCCCGTCGAGGTTGGTACCGAGTTTGACCAGCTCGTCGTTGCTCATCTGGTCGAGTTCGTCCTTGGTCGGGACGTCCTTATCGCTGACGGTCATGCTCGAGATCCCATCCACATCGCGGCGGCGACGATCGCCACAACCCCGACAAACCACATCACCATGCCCTCACTGACGGGGCCGAAGCCGCCGATTCCGAGGCCGCCCTGCGGCTTGGATTCGGTGACGTACTTGATGAAGCCGATGATGTTCTTCTTCTCGTCCACCGACAGCTGGCGGTTGGAGAACTTCGGCATGTTCTGCGGGCCGGTCAGCATCGCCGTGTAGATCTGCTGTTCCTTGACGTCGGACAACGTCGGCGCGAACTTACCGCCGGACAGCGCACCGCCACGGCCGGTGAAGTTGTGGCACGACGCGCAGTTCAGTCGGAACAGCTCGCCACCCTGGGCGAGGTTGTCGCCGCGGAGTGACTCCTGGGCAACCACGCGGACACCGTTCTCGGTCTTGATCGAACCGTCCGGGTTGTGCTCGTAGATCACGCTGGGTCCACCACCCATGCCCTGGATGTAGGCACCGAGCTGGTCGATCTGGGCGGTGGTGAACTTCGGCGGCTTGCGCAGCGCCTGCGCCTCACCGCGAGCGGCGGGCATACGGCCGGTCGACACCTGGAAGTACACGGCCGCGTCGCCGACACCGAGCAGCGACGGGCCGCGATCGGGCACACCCTGCAGGTTGGCGCCGTGGCAGGTGACGCACGAGGTCTCGTACAACTGCTTGCCCGCACTGATCAGCGCGGCGTTGTCGACATCGGCGGTGGCGACCTGCGGCTTGGGCGTCAGCAGCGACGCGATCATGCCGGCCATGAACAGACCGGCGAGCAACAGGATGGTGCCGCTGACACGTCGGCGAAGCTTGCGTCGTGCCTTCGACCGGCGGGCGGAACTCGCCGGGGTCGTCGACGGCGTCGCGACCGATTCGACCGCGTCAGTTGCGTCGCTATCCGACGATCGCGGTGGAGATGAACTCATCTCTAGTCTCTCTACTAGCGGACGGACTCTGGGCTGTGATGCGGGTTCACCCCGCGCAAAGCTCGGTTACTGCGCAGGGACTCCGGGTGCTCCCGGCGTGCCGCGTTCTCATCGAATGAAGTAGATCGTCACGAACAGGCCGATCCACACGATGTCGACGAAGTGCCAGTAATAGGACACGACGATCGCCGCGGTCGCCTGGGCCGGGGTGAACTTCGACAGCTTGGTGCGGATCAGCAGGAAGATGAAGGCGACCAGACCACCAATGACGTGCAGGCCGTGGAATCCGGTGGCCATGTAGAACACCGAGCCGTAGGCGCTCGAGGAGAGCGTCGTGCCCTCGTGCACCAGGTGGTAGTACTCGTAGCCCTGGCCGCAGACGAAGAATGCGCCCATGAAGAAGGTCAGCAGGTACCAGCGGCGCAGACCGAAGACGTCGCCGCGCTCGGCGGCGAACACACCCATCTGGCACGTCACCGACGAGAGGATGAGGACCGTCGTCACCGGGATGGCCAGGGCCAGATTGAGTTCGGTGGGCTCCGGAGGCCATCCGTCGACCGGATTGGCGTTGGCGCGCGCGACGAAATACATCGCGAACAAGCCTGCGAAGAACATCAGCTCACTGGACAGCCAGACGATCGTGCCGACACTCACCATGTTGGGCCGGTTGAGTGAGTGCACGCGCGCGGTGATGGCCGTTCCGGAAGTACCTACAGCGCTAGTCACAAGTTGAAGTATGACGGTTCGTAGTACGCGGTGACCACTTGGGTCCGAGATTGGTGGGAACTTTTTCTCTTCGCGCTGGTCGGCGCCGGTTGCGCGGGTGTCTCGGCGTGTCTGTGGGCCCCGTCGTGGTTTGCTCGGGGCATGGGTACTTCGCGATCGGACCACGAGCCGAACCCAGCGCCGCGGGATGTGAACGGCCGCCCGGTCTCCCGTTCCCGTTGGCAACGACTCACCGCGCGGATCGGTTCCCGCAGCGTTCCCGAAGCGATCGGCGTCGATGACGACGATCTCGAGGTGATCGCTTCGTGCGACGACGACGCCGCATCGAGTTCGACTGTGCTGGAAGGGTCTTCGTGGCGTCCGCAGGATCAGGCCGTGGTCCGTCATCATCTGGTTCTGCCGATCTCGCGGGTGTCCGACGCCATCGCGGTCGCCGCGCTCGACGGGTACCGGCCGGTTCTTCAGGAGCACGACGGCCCGGTGCCGGATGGGCACGAGGCGCTGGTGCTGGCGCGGGTGCAACTCGTCGATGCACTGCACCTGTCGCAGGAGCGTTCGAGGATGGCCAGTCTCGGGTCGCGGCACGGCGGCCGCGCGGTGGGGTGGCAGGTGCTGCAACGTGCCGGGAAGACGGACCACTCGGGCGGGCGAACAAGCGGGTGAGCGGCCGGGACGTGGGGTGGGCCCCACGCCCGGGGAGTGTCGGGTCGGCCCTACAGTTCTTGGGGTGAGCAGCGCGCAGACGTACACGTGGCCGCAGATCCTCGGCCGGGTCACCGACGGCATCGACCTGACCGTCGACGAAGCGGCCTGGGCGATGAACGAGATCATGACCGACGGGGCGACAGGAGCCCAGATCGCGGCCTTCGGGGTCGGGGTCAAGATGAAGGGCGCAGCGCCCGCCGAGTTGCGCGGGCTGGCCGCGGCGATGCTCGAGCACGCGGTACCGGTGACCGTGTCCCGGCCGGCCATCGACGTGGTCGGCACCGGCGGCGACCGTTCCCACACCGTCAACATCTCCACCATGACCGCCGTCGTCATCGCCGCGGCCGGCGTCGCCGTGGTCAAACACGGCAATCGCGCCGCGTCGTCGAAGAGTGGTGGCGCCGACGTCCTCGAGGCGCTCGGCGTGTCGATCGGCCTGGGCGCGGGCGACGTCGAACGTTGCGTCGACGAATTGGGTATCGGATTCTGCTTCGCGCCGGTGTTCCATCCGGCGTTCCGTTTCACCGGGCCGCCGCGCAGGGAGATCGGTATCCCCACGGTGTTCAACGTGCTCGGGCCGCTGACGAACCCCGCCCGACCCTCCCGCGGGCTGGTCGGCTGTGCCTTCGCCGACCTCGCACCCGTGCTCGCCGAGGCCTTCGCCGAACGAGGGGCGGCCGTGCTCGTCGTCCGGGGTGACGACGGACTCGACGAACTGACGACAACAAGCACCTCGACGGTGTGGCAGGTCGTCGGCGGCCGGGTCGTCGAACTCACCCTCGATCCGCGTGAACTCGGTATCGAGCTCGTGGAGCTGTCGGCGCTGCAGGGGGGAGACGCCGTCGCCAACGCCGCGATCGCCCGCGACCTGTTCGCCGGGGCACGGGGCCCGGTCCGGGACGCGGTGGTCCTCAACGCCGCGGGCGCCATCGTGTCGGCGGAGATGACCGAGGCCTACGGCGTCGAAAGCCTCACCGCGGCGATGGTGTCGGCGAAGGCACGCGCCGAAGCCGTCATCGATTCCGGCGCCGCGGCCGCGCTACTCGATCGGTGGGCCGCCCGCTCACAGGAGCTGGCCGGCCGGCCGTAGCGCGTTACTCCTCGCCGATGGAGAAGCCGCCCTCGACCTCCGAGCTGGAATAGCTGCGGAAGGCGATGTGGGTGGCGGTATGGGTCACCCCCGGTAGCCGGTTGATCCGGCCGGTCACCACGTCGGCGATCTCGGCGTGATCGCGCACCTTGATCTTGGCGATGAGATCGACGTCGCCGGCACACGAGTACACCTCGGCGACGCCGCTGATGTCGGCGACCGCCTGCGCGGTCTCCGGGATGCGGTGAACGTCGGCGTGGATGAGGACGATGGCGGTGATCATGGCATCAGCTTAGGGCGTGGATCCCACCGGCCCGTAGCGGCTTTGCGTGCTGCGCCACGGCCTTCGGAGGCGGTGCGGGCGTCCGGGTCCGGCGTCGAGGCATGGCGGTCTCGGCGGCCGAGCGGGCCGTGGCGGCCCAGTCGCCGCGGCGCGCCGCCGATCCGACCGGCGACGCGAAACCCTCGGAGCTCGCGACGATTCGCACGCCCGGCTCGCCCAGCCACCGGTGGAGCAGTGCCGATTCCTCCGGGGACGCACCCAGCAGCGGCCCCTCCCCGGGCAGCACCGTCTCCGCGGAGGCGATCAACGCGTCGACGACCGGCATGGGGGCCACTCCCCGTCGGGCATGTCCGGCCGACGCGAGCCGGCCGTGCCGGATCACGGCCAATTCCCATCCTCCCGCGCCGTCGGTCCGGGCGACGACGATCTCGGCGATCCGGCACAGCGCCGAGAGCCGCTGACAGCGTGCCAGCGTGTCGATGGTCGCGGCGACCCGGTCGCGGTGACGCGCCGCGGTCTCGAACATCTGCGCGTCGGTGAGGCGGTCGAGTTCGTCGATGAGCCCCGACAACATGGCCGAGTCGCGACCGGAGAGAAGGTCGTGGGTGGCCTGTACCCGGCCGACGTAGTCGGTGACCGTCAACGGACGGTCGGTGGCCGCGGCGCACCCGCCCAGGGCATCGCCACCGTCGGCGGGGGTCCGGCACCAGTGATGTGTCGCGGCGACCGGCATTCGGGCCCGACAGGTGCGCAGTCCGGCGGCTCGGGAGATCAGCTCGGCGATCTCGGCGGCGCGGGTGCGATTGGCCACCGGTCCGACGGAATCGGTGCCGGGGGTCCGGGTGATCTGCAGTCGGGGAAATCGTTCGCCGGTCAGCGTGATCCACCAGCCGCGGTGTGGGCGGGTGGAGCGCCGGTTGTAGGCGGGCGTGTGCGCCAGGATCAATCGCAGTTCGCGGACCCCGGCCTCGAGTGCGTGGGCACATTCGACGTGGTCGACGCGGACGGCGAGGTTCACCATCTCGGCGATCCGGGGTCGTGGGTCGGATCCGTTGAAATACGACATCACCCGGCGTCGCAGATCCGTAGCGGTGCCCACGTAGAGCACCTCGGCGGACGGTCCGCGAAACAGGTAGACCCCCGGTCGTGACGGAAGTCCTTCGGCGAGATGGCGTTTGGCGCGCAGACGGGGGTTCCCACGGGGGAGATAGGCGGTCAGGTCGGCGTAGGTCCGCACCCCCTGATTTCCGATGCGCTCGAGGAGCCGATGGAGGACCTCGACGGTGGCGCGGGCGTCGTCGAGGGCCCGGTGCGTCGGGCGTACCGAGACGTCGAACAGGTCGGCGAGAGCGCTGAGGCGGACGGTGGGGGCCTCGTCGCGGGTCAGCACCCGGCGCGCCAGCCGGACGGTGCACAAGCTGGTGTGAAAGGGCCACGCCATGTCCAGCCGCGTGGCGTTGTGGCGCAGGAATCCCATGTCGAAGCGCGCGTTGTGGGCCACCAGCAGGCACCCGCGCGCGAACTCGATGAAGGAGGACAGCACCTCACCGATCTGTGGGGCGTCGTAGACCATCGCGCTCGTGATCCCGGTCAGGGCGACGATCTGCGGTGGGATCGACCGTTGTGGGTCGACGAGGGTCGCGAACTCACCGAGCACCTCGCCGCCGCGCACCTTCACCGCGCCGATCTCGGTGATGGCGTCGCGGGCCGGATCGCCCCCGGTCGTCTCCAGGTCGACGACCACGATCGTCGTATCGAACAGGGACTGCTCGCCGAATCCCGCGTCGTCGGTGCCGTCCGCTCCTGCGCCGAGGTCGGCGAAGGAGAGCTGAGCCGTATCAACCACCACGCCGCGAACACTAGTTCGACCCTCCGACAGCCTCGGTTGGGGTGCGAGTGACTGCTGAGATGGGTGTGCTCTCGAGCCCTGTCGATGCCGACGCGACGATTCTGTCGGTGGTCACTTCTACTGTCGGCTGCGGTGGTCGACACCGGAGCTCGCCCGGCCCGTTGCGCAACGGGCCGGGTCGGGCAGACCGGGATGAATCGCCCGCCGACACGTCCAGAGACAGCAAGTGAGATGGAGATCACAATGTACATCGACTGCGCCAGCTGCCCGGGCCGTCACCGCGCGTGTGACGGCTGCATGATGAACCTCTTCGTAGAGCCTGTGACCAGCGGTGATGGGGATGATCTCGGTGGTCGGCGGGTGGTCCGTGAGGTGGGGGATTCCGACGCCGAGATCTGCTCTGCGGTCGATGTGTTCGCCGCCGCTTCGATGGTGAGCACGGAGTCTGCACGATCGGCAAAACTCGCCATCGGCCCTGCGTGCGGACCCGCTTCGCGCCCGGGTCTGCGGATTCTGCGGGCGGGTTAGCCGTCACCGCGAATCGGGCCCTTTGTCCCCTAGTGGACAGACCCGCATCCGATTTCGTAACCTTTCCGAGACCTTCGCAGAGCGTCCCGCTTCAAACCGAAGCGGTCTGGGGAGATCACCGCTCAATCGTCCGACGGACGAACCGGGGAACCACACATTTTCGGAGCAATCCGAATTGGGGTGAGTCGCGCCCTGGACACGACTGTGTCCGGATCGCGTAGGGCCATTCTCTCGGCCCGAACCCGACAGCTAACTCGGTAGGCGGTCAAGGGAGAACCAAAGGAGAACTCGTTTCGTGGCCAAACATCGTTTGGAACAGCCGAATCGCGGAGGCATCGCCAAGAAGGCGATGATCGCGGGCTCGCTGACCGTCGGCTCGCTCGCCGTAGCCGCAGGTCCGGCCCTCGCCGCACCGGCTCCGGCGCCCAGTGCGACCATCGAGATCCCGAATCTCGGCAAGTTCACGGTGCCCGGCATCGATCAGAATCAGGTTCCGAACCAGTTCCGCCCGGGTGGTGGCGGTATCACCGCCCCGGTGCAGAGTGCTGCAGAAAAGGCCGTTCGTGCCGCGGAAACCAAGATCGGCGCGCCCTACGTGTATGGCGCCGCCGGCCCCAATGCCTTCGATTGCTCCGGCCTCGTCTACTGGTCCTACCAGCAGGCCGGCAAGACGATCCCGCGCGACAGCTACGGCCAGCTGGGCGGTGGACGCGCGGTGAACTACGCCGACGCGCAGCCCGGCGACGTCCTGATCTTCAACGGCGGCAGCCATGCCGGTCTCTACATCGGCAACGGCCAGTTCATCCACGCCTCCACCGAGGGTGTCCCGGTGCAGAAGGCGTCGGTCAAGGCATGGTCGCTGACCGGGGTTCGCCGATACTGATCCCGGTCTCGGTGAGAACGTGTGAGCATGTATTCGGGCGGATCGCGCACTGCGCGATTCGCCCGAACGCGTCGAGGACTACGACGCCCCGGTCGAGGCAGAGGTGACGAGCCCGGGTCGGTGGGGAAGTGCAAGGGGAATGTGGTGACAATCGTGGGAGCCGGATCGGCAATCGGTCCCAACCGATCGGCACGCCTGGCGTTGATCACCTTGATCGCGGTGATCGCGGTCGCGGTGACGCAGATCGGCGCGGTGTTCGGGACGCCACACGCCGTGGCCGACCCGCCGCAATCGGCGGATCAACTGCTTGCGCGATACACCTCGCTGAGCCGTGAAGCCGAGACCTCGGCCGAACAGATGCACAACGCCCAGATCGAGTACGACAAGCAGCGTGGCATCGTCGCCCAGTCCAAGAAGGCCGCCGCCGCCGCGCAGAGTTCACTCGACCGCTCCCAGGTCTCGTTGAACGAGTTGCAGACACGCTTCGACTCCCTCGTGCGCATCAGTTACATGGGCGGTCGCTCCAACCGGCTCTATGCCGTCCTCACCAGCAACTCGCCCCAGACCCTGCTCGACCAGATGTCCGGGTTGGAGATGGTCTCGCGTCGCGCCGCCGCCGATCTGGCGGCGCTGAAGAAGGTGCGCGCCCAGACCGTCTCGGACCGCGACGCCGCGAATTCGACGGCATCGACGGCCACCCGCGCGGTCTCCGACGCCGAGCGTGTACGCGGCGATCTACAGAAGAAGCAGGCCGAACTGCAACTGCAGGCCGCACAGATCCGGGTGATCTATGCGAGCCTGACCGGCAAGCAGCTCGCCGCGCTCGCCGGCCCGCGCTTCGACTTC
The DNA here is from genome assembly GCF_017654315.1 of Gordonia polyisoprenivorans. Classification (NCBI taxonomy): domain Bacteria; kingdom Bacillati; phylum Actinomycetota; class Actinomycetes; order Mycobacteriales; family Gordoniaceae; genus Gordonia; species Gordonia polyisoprenivorans. The sequence goes on along the minus strand of NZ_CP072203.1, from coordinate 4,142,365 downwards.
GACCCCGCAGCCGTACCCCGCGGAACCGCCCCCGCACTCGTCGCCGTCCAGGCCGCGCTGACCCGCATCGGCGACCCGTATGTATGGGGCGCGACCGGTCCCGACTCGTTCGACTGCTCGGGCCTGATGGTGTGGGCGTTCAAGCAGGCGGGCAAGCTCCTGCCACGATCCAGTGAGGCGCAACTCGCCGGCGGCACCCCGGTCTCGCGCCAGGATCTGCAGCCCGGCGACCTCATCATTTATTACCCCGACGCCACGCATGTGGGCATGTACGTCGGCGACGGCTACGTGATCCACGCCTCCACCTTCGGTGTGCCGGTCAAGGTCGTCCCGATCGACGACGCGGGACCGTACAACTCCGCGCGTCGGTACTAGGCGCGTGCTCCGCCCGCGGTGGGCGATGGGCGTGCTCCGCCCGCGGTGGGCGATGGGCGTGCTCCGCCCGCGGGTGGCGCCCCGGCGTGCCGCGGTGACCACGGGCGCCGGAGCGGTGCTCGTCGTCACCTCACTACTGATCACCTCCTGCGGTGGCGACGGTGTCGGTGGCGGCTCGGGTACGAGGTCGTCCTCGGCGCCCGCGTCGACGACCAACGTCTATCTGGACCAGCGCTCCCAGGGCGTGACGCGACTGCTCGACGCGCTGTCGACCGCGCTGCGTTCGGGCACCCCCGATCAGCTTGCGGAGTTGCTCGACCCGTCCATCGCCCCGGCGTTACGCGCCCGGCTGCAGACCGTGCAGGACAACCTGTCGTCGTCGGTGCCTCGCCCGGACTCATCATCGCGTGGACAACGCTTGCAGCTCAAGGAGTTTCGTTACCAGCTCGCTCCCACTGAGGAGGTCGAGACCCTGGTCGGTGCCGACGTCCAGACACGGCTGGATCAGCAGGGCAGCTCCGACACCTGGGTGGCCCCGGTGGAATTGCACGTGGCGCTCGGCGGTGCGAGCACTCCCGGCATCGACGAGGACGAGGTGGTGATCGACACCCAGCTCGTCGCCGCCCGCTACGACGACACCTGGAAACTGGTCGGCGACTCGACTCTCGCCGGTGAGCCCGCACCACCGACGCAGATGTGGGACCTCCCGGGGCTGGCCGTTGCCGATGTCCCCACCGCGGGCGGCACCTCGGTCATCGCGTCCTATCCGGATGGTGCCGACGGTTCCGGCACCTCTTCTCCCGGCTCGACAACTCCTGGTTCGACAGCTCCCGGCCCCACCGCCGAGATGGTTGCCCGCATCCGCTCGCTGCTCCCCGGCGCGATCGACGCGGTGTCGGCATTCTGGGGGACCGGGTGGCCCCAGCGTTCGGTGCTGGTGAGTACGGCTGACGACGACCAGTTTCACGCCCTGGCCGCCTCGGCCACCGACACCGCTGCGGCCGCCACCATCTACGCCCACCTCGATCTGTCCGCCGCTTCGGTGACCGGCCAGCGTGTGCTCCTCACGCCGGTGGCCCGTGATCTGCCCGCACCGGCACTCGGCGTCGTCCTGCGTCACGAACTCACCCACGTCGCGACACGCGCGCAGACCGCAACCACCGCGCCGATGTGGCTCACCGAGGGAGTGGCGGAGTACGTGGGGCGAAAGGCCACCTATACCCGCCCCGCCGACGCGGCCCCGGATCTCGCGGCCGCGGTGCAGGCCGGTGACACTCCGTCCGATCTGCCGACCGATCAGCAGTTCTCCGTCGACGCCGATTCCGCGCGGATGGCCTATCAGTCGGCGTGGTCGGTGGCGACCTTCGTCGCGGCGGCGTTCGGCGAACCCAGGCTGCGGGCACTGTATGTGGCGGTGGGTGCATCGGGCGACGCCGCGCGGGCCGACGCCGCGTTGTCGGCCACCCTGGGAATCACGCGGGCTCAGTTCGTTGCCCGGTGGCGGGCGTGGCTGACGGCCGAACTGCGATGAGATCGGCAAGGATGATGGCGTGACCCACCGAACGCTCCTGGTGACCAACGATTTTCCGCCACGGCGTGGCGGAATCCAGTCCTACCTCCAGAATCTCGTGGATCTGCTGGACCCGGACGATGTGGTGGTCTACGCCCCGCGCTGGCGTGGACGCAGCCATGAGGAGTTCGACGCCGCGGTACCCTACCGCGTCTATCGGCATCCGACGACGCTGATGTTGCCCACCCCGTTCGTCGCTCGTCGGGCTGCGAAAATCATTCGGGACGAAGACATCTCGACGGTCTGGTTCGGAGCGGCCGCGCCGTTGGCGGTGTTGTCGGGATATCTGCGCCGGGCCGGGGCCCGGCGCATCATCGCCAGCACACACGGACACGAGGTCGGTTGGTCGATGCTCCCGGGGGCGCGCGGCATCCTGCGCTACATTGGCAACCACACCGACGTCATCACCTTCGTCAGTCGCTATACCCGCGGCCGGTTCGCCTCGGCCTTCGGTCCTCGGGCCGCGCTGGAATATCTGCCACCGGGCGTCGATGTTACCCGGTTCGCTCCGGATGCCCAGGCGCGCCGGCGAATTCGTGCCGAGCTGGGACTCGGTGAACGGCCCACGATCCTGTGTCTGTCGCGGCTGGTGCCGCGCAAGGGGCAGGACGTCCTGATCCGCGCGCTGCCACTGATCCGATCGGAGATCGCCGACGCCGCGCTCGTCATCGTGGGGGGCGGGCCCTACGCCGAGAAGCTGCACGACATCGCCCACGCGGAGGGGGTGAGAGAGCACGTCGTGTTCACCGGGCCGGTGCCGGCCGCCGAGCTCGCCGCCTACCACACCATCGCCGACGTCTTCGCCATGCCGGCGCGCACACGTGGCAAGGGCCTCGACGTCGAGGGTCTGGGCATCGTGTACCTGGAGGCGTCGGCCTGCGGTGTGCCGGTGGTCGCCGGCCTCTCCGGCGGCGCCCCGGAGACCGTCCGCGAGGGGGTCACCGGAACCGTCGTCGACGGCACCGACGTCGCCGGGGTCGCGCTCGCGCTCATCGGGATCCTCTCCGATCGCGCCGCCGCCGCCGAGATGGGCCGTCAGGGTCGCCGATTCGTCGAGGATCACTGGCAGTGGTCGCAGATGGCCGCACGGCTGCGTCAACTGCTGTGATCGGTCAACTGCTGTGATCGGTCAGCGGCTGTGACCGGTCAACTGCTGTGACCGGCCGGCTGCTGGCTGCTGTGAGCGGCTCCGGTCGGGGATGACTCAGCGCTTGGCGTAGAGCGCGTCGATGTCGCCGGCGTACTTGTCGACGACCACGTTGCGCTTGACCTTGAGCGTCGGGGTCATCTCGCCGGTCTCCTCGCTGAAATCGTCACCGAGAATCCGGAACTTCTTGATCGACTCGGCGTGCGAGACGGTCTTGTTGGCCTCGTCGACGGCCGACTGGATCGCCGCGCGCAGGTCGGGGTCGTCGGCGAGGTCGGCCACCGATGCGTCGGCGGGCTTGCCGTTGCGCTCCTTCCACGCCGGGAAGGCCTCGGGATCGACGGTGACCAATGCGGCGATGAACGGCTTCTGATCGCCGACCACGACCGCCTGTGAGACCAGGGCATCGGCGCGGATGACATCCTCGAGGCCGGCGGGCGAGACGTTCTTGCCGCCCGCGGTGACGATGAGTTCCTTCTTGCGGCCGGTGATCTTCAGGAAGCCCTCGTCGTCGAGTGATCCGAGATCGCCGGTGTGGAACCAGCCGTCGGTGATCGCGGCGGCGCTGGCCTCCTCGTTGTGCCAGTACTCCTTGAACACCACGCCTCCGCGCAGCAGGATCTCCCCGTCCTCGGCAATCCGAACCACGTTGCTCGCCAAGGGTTTTCCGACGGTGCCGATCTTGACCGCGCCGGGGGTGTTGACGGTGACCGCCGCGGTCGTCTCGGTCAGGCCGTAACCCTCGTACACCGGGATCCCGATCCCGGAGAAGAAGAATCCCAGGCGGGAACCGAGTGGCCCGCCCCCGGAGATCGCGAGCTCGCACTCGCCGCCGAGTGCCGCGCGGAGCTTGCCGTAGACGAGCTTGTCGAACAGGGTGTGCTTGGCGCGCAACACGATTCCGACGTCGCCGCGTTCGGCTGCCGCGGCGTGGTCGATGGCGGTGGCCGCCGCCATGTCGAAGATCCGGCCCTTGCCCTCGTCGTGGGCCTTCTGGCGGGCGGTGTTGTAGACCTTCTCGAACACGCGGGGCACCGAGAGGATCAGCGACGGCTTGAACACCGCGAATTCCGGTACGAGGCCCGGAATGTCGTTGGTGAAGCCCACCTCGACCCCGGCCTCCATGGCGACCAGGGTGATCGCGCGGGCCAGCACGTGCGCCAGCGGCAGGAACATCAGCAACCGCTTGCCGGGCGCGAGCAACTGCGACATGTTGCCCTCGAGGACCCCGCGGACCTCGGAGAGCATGTTGGCGTGCGTCAGCTCGCAGCCCTTGGGCCGGCCGGTGGTGCCCGAGGTGTAGATCAGCGTCGCCGGATCGTCTGCGTGGACCGTCGCACGACGCTTGGCGACCTCGTCGTCGTCGACCTCGGCACCAGCGGTCGTCAAGTGCTCGAGCGCGCCCAGTCCGTCGGCCGGATCGATCTGCAGGACCTGCACCGGATGGTCGAGATTCGCGGCTTCGTAGAGCTTTCGGTGCTCGTCGGCTTCGACGATGATCATCGACGCCGCGGAGTCGGTCATGATCCATTCGATCTGCGAACTCGACGACGAGTCGTAGATCGGGACGGTGATCGCCCCGGCCGACCAGATCGCGAAGTCCAGCAGCACCCATTCCAGTCGGGTCGCCGACAACAGGGCCACGCGATCCCCGGGCTGAACGCCGGAGGCGATCAAGCCCTTGGCCAGAGCGGTGATCCGCGCGGCGATGTCATCGGCGCGGACCGGTTCCCACGTCGCGCCCTCCTTGCGGCGGAAGACGGTCTGGCCCGGCGTGCGTTCGGCGATGCCGAAGATGATCGAGGTGGCGTTCTCATCGGCTTCGATGGTGAACCTCGCGGGAACGCTGTACTCGCTCATATCCTGCACCTTTCGACCGTCAACGATGACCAGACCATCGTAACGACGATCATTGGCACGATGTGCCGGGGTGGGCCCGGACCGGGCGGAGCAGACGTTGCCTACCGATCGGCCGCGCCGATATGTGAAGCTGGAGTCGTGACGAGCATTCAGGTTGCCGACGACACCTTCGTCGCCGCGGACCCGGAGAGTGCGGCCGAGGTGGTGGGGGACCGGACCAGGTGGCGCCGGTGGTGGCCCGACCTGCATCTCGAGGTCGTTGAGGACCGGGCGGCCGCCGGGGTGCGCTGGCGGGTGTCGGGGCCGATCGACGGGACGATGGAGATCTGGTGCGAGCCCGTGCTCGACGGTTTCGTCCTGCATTACTTCCTGCATGCCGAACCGGCCGCGTCGGTGCTCGGCGGCGGGAAATCGGACCGAGAGCGCGCGGACCTGCTCGCCGAACTCAATCGGCAGCGCCGGGTGGCCGGCAAGGTGATGGCTTTCGAGTGCAAGGACGTGCTCGAGGACGGCCGCGGCGTCGGTGAGCCCGCGACCACAGCCGGCCGGACGGGTGCGTGATGGCCGACCGGACCGAACGCTCGATCGTCGTCAACGCCGACGCCGCCGACATCATGGCGGTGATCGCCGACTTCGACAACTATCCCGAATGGGTCAGTGCCGCACGCGAAGTCCACGTCACCGAACGGGATTCGGCGGGTCGCGCCCGGCGCGTCCGGTTCGTGCTGGACGCCGGGGTGCTGCGCGACACCTACGAATTGCGGTATGCGTGGGACGCCGACGGCACCGGGGTGTCGTGGGAACTGGTTTCCAGTGACCTGCAACGCGATCAGCGTGGCCGCTACGAGGTCGTACAGCAGGTGCCCGGCTCGAGCAAGGTCACCTACACGCTGATGGTGGACCTGATGGTGCCGATGATCGGGCAACTCAAGAGGCGCGCCGAGAAGGCCATCACCGACGCCGCCCTCAACGACCTGAAGAAGAGAGTCGAAGGCTGATCGATCTCACTCCCATCCACGTGGTGCTGGGGCCGGGGGGTTCCGGGATTTCCGTGGTCGCGGCCGCCGGAGCACTGCGCCGTGACCGCGGTCGTGGTCGTGCCCGCGCGCAGCTGGCCCGGCCGGACCGCCACACCCTGCTGATCACCGTCGACCGGCTTTCGCCGACGCCGGATCTGTTGGGGGTCTTCCGAATGCCCGGATCGAGCGTCGCGGTCTCCTCGGGTGTGCACCTGTTGACCCTGGACCGGCTGGAGTCGCTGGAGCAGACCTGGGCGGTGTTCGCCGAGGTGCTCTCCGCCGGTATCCGGGGCGCCAAGTCGACGCTGCCGGTGCTGGCCACACTGGCCGGCATCGACGCCGCGGAACTCGCCGCGCTGCCCGGTGTCGAGGAGTTCTTGTTGCTGCGGCGTATTCGTGACGAGGCCACCAGCGGCACCTGGGAGCGCATCGTCGTCGACCTGTCCGGGGTGGCCGATCCGTACTCCCTGCTGCGCGCGCCGACGATCCTGCTGCAGGCCCTCGAGCGGCTGTGGCCGCGCCACCGGCGTCTCGCGGCGGCCGCCGACACACCGATGCCCGCGCAGCTGACCGCCGCCGTCGACGCCATCGCGGGCGACTGCGACGACATCGTGGAGTTGCTCACCGATCCGCACGTCGTCGCCGGACATCTCGTCGTCGCGGCCGATGCGCGCGGTGCGGGTGCGGTGCCCCGTCACCTGGCGATCGCCGACCTGATGGGCTTTCCGATGCGGTCGGTCGTGGTGAACCGGGGTGTCGGCGCCGGCGCGCCCGCCGAGGTGGTCGTCGACGACCCGCAGGTCGCCGTGTCCACCGTCGACCCCGCCGCCGCCCCGGTGGATCGCCCGGCACGATTGCGCAAACTCGCTGTGTCACTTGCCCGTCCGACCGGAGTTGCGCGCGGCAGCGGTGCTGCAGCGGTGACGACGGTATCCGGTACGGGACTCGACTCCGTCTTCGAGATGTCGTGGGAGCAACGGCTGCCCGAGCCCAGCCGGTTCGACCTCGGCCGCAGTGGCGACGACCTGCTCGTCACCGTCGACGGGTTCCGCCACGCGGTGCGGCTGCCGTCGGTGCTGCGGCGCTGCCACGTCGGCACGGCGAGCTGGGACGGTCGACAGGTCCGGGTGCGCTTCACCCCCGATCCCGCCGTCTGGCCGCGGGATCGCCAGGCCTGAGAAGTGCCGGAGCGCGTACACCCGGAATGGAGGTGGGCGCGCCGCAGAGGGTACCGTGCTTGTGCACACGAATCGCCAGATGGAGTATCGACCGGATGAGCCGAGCGTATGAGGCGAGGGTATGAGCACTGACGACACGAGCCGTGGTGCCGACACCGGGTCGGGTTCTGAGCGCGGCGAGTCGACGGGCGACCCGCTGCGCGACCTGCTCCTCGCGCTGGCTGCCCAGATCGACGTCGTCGCGGGATGGTTCGGCACAGGTGGATCGGTGCCCACCGGCAGAACGGGGCCCACCGGCACCGCGCGACCGGCCGGGGCCGGATCGAGTGGTCCCACCGCGGCCGGCGCCTTCCTCGGCGACGGATCGGCCGCGGCCGCCGTCGGTGAGATCACCTCGCTGATGCAGGAGATCGGTGATCTGCTCGCGCGGCTGATCGCCGCACTCATCACCCTGTTGGAGGCGATCGCGGCGGCGCTGCGCAGTGCCCCCGCCGACGCCGGTGCACCGCCGCGGCGCTACCAGCCCATCGAGGTGCGCCTCGAGGCCGCCCCGCCGACACCGCCGCCCGGCGCGTCGCGTGGGCACCACGCGGTCGACCCGACATCGGAAAGTGAGAAGTGATGGGCGAGTTGACAATCGGCATCGACATCGGCGGCACCAGCGTGCGTGCCGCGGTGGTCGACGACTCGGGCGTCATGCTCGACACGCTGCGCGCGGCGACCCCGCCGACGGCCCAAGCTCTCGAACACTGTCTCGACCGTCTGGTCGGGGAGTTGACCTCACGCTGGGCGGCCAAGGCCGTCGGGATGGCGATCGCGGGCTTTCTCACCCCCGATCGCGAGGTGGTGCGATTCGCCCCCCATCTGCCGTGGCGGGAGGCCCGGGTCGCCGAGGAGATGACCGCACGCATCGGTATCCCGGTGTTCACCGAACACGACGCGAACTCCGCCGCGGTGGCCGAACGTCACTACGGGGCGGCGGCCCGTGGACGCAACGTGCTGGTGCTGGCGATCGGTACCGGCATCGGTGCGGGGCTGCTGATCGACGGGGAGATCTATCGCGGCAGCTTCGGTGTCGCACCGGAACTCGGGCACCTCACCATCGTCCCGGATGGCCGCCAATGCTCCTGCGGCAAGCGCGGATGTTGGGAGAGATACTGCAGCGGAACGGCTTTGGTCGACACTGTGGTCGAGCTCCTGGCCGACGGCGACTGGGGTCGCAGCCAGCTCGCGACCGACGTGGCCGCCGACCCCGGGTCGTTGACCGGCAGACGGGTGGCCGGTGCCGCCGCCGACGGCGACGCGGTGGCGGTGGCCGCCTTCGCCGAGTTCGCCGCCTCACTCGGACAAGGGCTGGCGATGATCGCCGATGTCTTCGACCCCGACCTCATCGTCATCGCCGGCGGTGTCGGGACCGCCTCGGGCCTGTACCTCGACGAGGCCCGCGAACACTATGCGCGTCTGGTCACCGGGGCCGGCCATCGGCAGCTCGCACGCATCCGCGGCACCCAGCTCGGTGAGAACGCCGGGGTGCTCGGTGCCGCCGAGGTCGCCCGCCAGGGGATCGGTGCGCACGGCCGGCACGTCGCCGATGTCTGAGTGCAGGCGGGTGTGTGGGGGCCGGAGATGGACGAGGCCACAGTCATGTCCGTCGGGTGGCCGATATCTCACGGGCATCGGCTGGGGTGAGTAGAGTTCACAACCGGATCGAGTGGCCGGAAAGCACTCGTCGGTGCGACGAAGGGTAGTGACACACGCGATGTGGTACCAGGTGTTCAAGTACGTGCTGCTGGGCCCGCTGCTCCGGTTGTTGGGGCGGCCGACGATCGAAGGGCTGGAGAACATTCCGACGCGCGGACCGGCCATCCTGGCCAGCAACCACCTGGCGGTGATGGACAGTTTCTTCCTGCCGCTGATGTGCCCGCGTCGCATCTACTTCCTGGCCAAGGCCGAGTACTTCAGCGGAACCGGACTCAAGGGCGGGTTCCAGCGCTGGTTCTACACCGCGGTCGGACAGATCCCCATCGACCGGTCCGGTGCCGAGGCTGCCGCCGGTGCGTTGACCGCGGCGAGCCGACAGCTCGAGAAGGGTGAGCTGATGGGCATGTATCCCGAGGGCACCCGATCGCCCGACGGTCGGCTCTACAAGGGCAAGACCGGGCTGGCACGGATCGCGCTGGAGACCGGGGTGCCGGTGATCCCGGTCGCGATGATCGGCACCAACAAGTTCAATCCGCCTGGGACCGTGATGTTTCGGCCGACCAAGGTCACCGTCCGGGTGGGTAAGCCGCTGAACTTCGATCGCTACGAGGGCATGCAGGGCAACCGGTTCATCGAGCGCGCCGTCACCGACGAGATCATGTACGAGCTGATGCGTCTGTCCGGCCAGCAGTACGTCGACGTCTACGCGGCCAGCCTCAAGGATCGCGCGCCCGCCGACGCCGTGGAGTCCAAGCCCGCGGCCTGAGTGGGCCCACAGGCCCGTGTGGCCGCCTTTTCTCGTCCGGGTCAGCTCGTGCGGGTCTGGGCGAGTTCGGCTCGCCCGGTCGCCTCGTCGGCGCTCGGGGCGCGCAAGTCCTCGGCCGGGAAACGCCAGATCACCACGAGTGCGGCGATCCCCCAGATCGAGTACGAACTCCCGACGATCTGCGCGAGCACCGACCACGAGGCCGAACTCTGCGGGAGGAATTGAAAAGGTCCGAGGGAGAACAGGATCAGGCCGACGGCGGCCAACCCCAGATGGGCGATCCGGGTGCTGCGAGACGACGTGCGCGCGGCAACGGTGATGGCGGTCAGGATCAGCGGGATCGCCCACACCCAGTGATGCGCCCACGAGGTGGGGGAAACGAGCAGACCCCAGACCGCGATCGCGCAGGTCGCCAGCACCGCGTTGATCCGCGCCGCGGGGCCCGCGCCGGCCCGGAAGGCCTCCCGGGGACGGCAGACGTGCACCGCGCACAACGCCAGCACGGTGACCGCCAACGAACTGAGCACCCAGGCGATCTGACCGTCGACGCCCGGCATCACACGCACCCATGCCGCGTTGAGGTTCTGGTTGATGCGTCCGGCCGGATCACCGATCCGCGTCGTGTGGAACAGCGTGTGCGTCCAGTAACCCAGCGAATCGCGCGGCAGCCAGACCGCCGCGAACGCACCCGCCAGCACGAAGGCGAGACCGGCGGTGGCGGCCGCACCCCAGCGGCGGGCGACGGCGAACACGGCGAGGAACACCAGCGGGGTCAGCTTGATCGCCGAGGCCAGACCCACCAGGATGCCCTGCGCCCGCGTCCAGGGCTTGCGCACACGTGCGACGACGAAGACGTCGAGCAGGATCATCGCCATCAGGATGACGTTGACCTGACCGAAACCCATCGTCATCCACACCGGATTGAGCCACAGCGCACCCGCGGCGACGAGCGCCGCCAGCCACCATCGATTGGCGCGGGCACCCACCGACAACAGCGACAGCACGATGTGGACGATCAACACCAGCAGCGCGATGGTGAGCACCGACATCACCACCCCGGCCACCGCCAGGGGCATCGCACCGAGCGGGACGAAACCGATCGCGGCGAACGGCGGGTAGGTGAACGGCAACCAGATGCCGTCACTGGTGAACGGCATCGACCCATCGGCATACAGGCTCTGGCCCTGCTGCCAGATCTGCGCGCCGATCCGGTAGACGTCGAGGTCGATGCGGGTCCGGGTGCCGAAGCTGGAGGTGAAGGGCACCCCGAACATCTGCATCCCCGCCGAGGCGAGGAAGATCACGCCGATCACGATGCGCGCGCGCCGGGTCGGCGACCAGCGGCGCAACCGCTCATCCACCGAAGTCAGCATTGTCGTCATGACGGGCTCTTCGTTCCTCTCCGGCGACCCTCGCCGGGCGGCGGGTGATACTTACCAGTATGCGGTTCTTCTACGACTCGGAGTTTATCGAGGACGGCACCACGATCGATCTCGTCTCGATCGGTGTCGTCGCCGAGGACGGTCGAGAATTCTACGCGGTGTCCACCGAGTTCGATCCGGGCCGGGCCGGGGAGTGGGTTCGGGCGAACGTGCTGCCCAAACTGCCGTCGCCGTCGTCACGGGCATGGCGGTCCCGGCGCACCATCCGCGACGACCTCCTGGCCTTCCTCACCGCCGAGCCCGGCGACGTCGAATTGTGGGCCTGGGTGGGCGCTTACGACCACGTCGTGCTGTGCCAGCTGTGGGGTCCGATGACCGCGTTGCCGCGAACGATCCCGCGCTTCACCCGGGAATTGCGCCAGCATTGGGAGTACGCGGGCCGCCCATCCCTGCCGTCGGCACCCGCCGACGCCCACGACGCACTCAGTGATGCTCGACACAACTGGCGCAAGTGGCAGGCGATCGAACATGCACGGCAGGCCCGGGGCTGATCAAACTCGATCAGTCTCGGCCGATGCACGTCCGCGAGGCCGGCCTCGCTGTGTTGAGCCTGATCGATCTCGGCCGATGCGCGTCTGCGGCACACGCCTCGCTACGCTGGAGCGGTGGTGAACTGGACCGTAGACGTTCCGATCGACGAACTGCCCGAACTCCCGCCGCTGCCCGGCGACCTGCAGGCGCGTTTTGCCGACGCGCTGGCCCGTCCGGCGCTGCAGCAGCCGAGCTGGCCCGCCGAGGACGCGCGGCGCATGCGCACGGTGCTCGAGTCGGTGCCGCCCATCTGCATGCCCGCCGAGGTCCGCACGCTCGCCGGACAGCTCGCCGAGGTCGCACAGGGCCGGGCCTTCCTCCTGCAGGGCGGTGACTGCGCCGAGACCTTCGCCGACAACACCGAGCCGCACATCAAGGGCAACATCCGCACGCTGCTGCAGATGGCCGTCGTGCTCACCTACGGTGCGAGCCTGCCGGTGGTGAAGGTCGCCCGCATCGCCGGTCAGTACGCCAAACCACGCTCGGCCGACACCGACGCACTGGGCCTGCCGTCCTATCGCGGCGACATGGTCAACGGGTTCCCGGCCGAGGAGGGCACCCGCATCCACGACCCCTCACGGCTGGTGCGCGCCTACGCCAACGCCGCCGCGGCGATGAATCTGGTTCGCGCGCTGACCCACTCGGAGGCCGACCTGCGGCGCGTCCACGACTGGAACCGGGAGTTCGTCCGCACCTCCCCGGCCGGGGCCCGCTACGAGGCGTTGGCCTCGGAGATCGACCGGGGTCTGCGCTTCATGGACGCGTGTGGGGTCTCCGACTCCTCGCTGGGTGCCGCCGACATCTTCGCCTCGCACGAGGCACTGGTCCTGGACTACGAACGGGCCCTGCTGCGCCTGGCCGAGGCGCCCGAGGACCCGAGTGTCGGTGCCGACGGCAAGGTGCTCTACGACCTGTCGGCTCACTTCCTGTGGATCGGTGAGCGCACCCGCCAGCTCGACGGCGCCCACATAGCCTTCGCCGAGCTGATCCGCAACCCGATCGGCATCAAGATCGGCCCGACCACCACCCCCGAGCAGGCCGTCGAATACGTCGAACGTCTCGACCCGTACAACGAGCCCGGCCGGCTGACCCTGGTGGCTCGCATGGGCAACGGCAAGGTTCGCGATGTGCTGCCGCCGATCGTCACCGCGGTCGAGGCCAGCGGGCACAAGGTGATCTGGCAGAGCGACCCGATGCACGGCAACACCCACTCCTCGCCCACCGGATACAAGACGCGCCACTTCGACCGCGTCGTCGACGAGGTGCAGGGATTCTTCGAGGTGCACCATGCACTGGGAACCCATCCCGGCGGCATCCACATCGAGCTCACCGGTGAGGACGTCACCGAGTGTCTCGGCGGCGCCCAGGACATCTCCGACCTCGACCTCGCCGGACGCTACGAGACGGCGTGCGACCCGCGCCTGAACACCCAGCAATCGCTGGAGCTGGCGTTCCTCGTCGCGGAGATGTTGCGCGGCTGAGGGTTTCGGGTGTCGGGGGTTTTCGGTTGCCGGGGGTTTTCGGGGCCGGGCTCGTCAGGAGAGCAGTAACTGGGAGCCGACCCACCATCCGGCGCCACCCGCCGCGGCGGCCGCGATGAGCACGATCACCAACCAGATCAGTGTGCGCAGCCGCCGATCGGCGAGATCGTCGAAGGGGTCGGGCATGCCCTGCGCGCCGCCGCGCTCGCCGCTCGCCGCCCTGGACGCGGCACCGCGATCGATGACCGCCGAGACCTTCGTCGAGGGCGCGTCGGTCGTCGGTCCGGGCCGCGAGGCCACCCGGGTGCCCTGCGGGCTCGCCGCCGCCCGACGGCGCGCCATCGTCTCCCGCTCGGCGGAGCGTCGTGGGGCCGGCACGGTGAACGGCGGCAGATCGAGATCCTCGGCCACGTCGAGCAGCGCCTCCCGCATCTCGAAGGCGTTCGCATAGCGATCGGCCGGGCGACGTTCGGTCGCCCGTAACACCACCTCGTCGAGTTCGACCGGGACCCCGGCGATCACGTCGCCGGGTGCGGGCACGTCATAGGTCAGTCTCTGGTACGCCAGTGCCAGTGGCGTGTCGCCGCGGAACGGCGTACGCCCGGTGAGTAATTCGAAGAGCATGACCCCCATCGAATAGACGTCGCTGCGCGCGTCGGCGGTCGCGGACTCGACCTGTTCGGGGGAGAGGTAGGCGGCGGTGCCGAGGATGACGCTGGCCGAGGTGACCCCCGATTCGGCGACCGCGCGGACCAACCCGAAATCGGCGACCTTCACCTCGCCGGCATCGGAGATCAGCACGTTCTCGGGTTTGATGTCGCGATGCACCAGACCGGCCGCGTGTGCCGTACCCAGTCCGCCCAGCGCCGGATCGGCAACAGCGACCACCGCATGCGGGGGCATCGGGCCCCGCTCGCGCAACAATTCCCGGACACTGCCGCCCTCGACGAGCTCCATCACCAGGAAGGCGACCCCGTCGTCGATGCCCTGGTCGTACACCGCGACGAGCCCGGGATGTTTGAGGCCGGCCACCGCCCGCGCCTCGAACTCGAAGCGGCGCAAGAACTGTGGGTCCGCGGCGTATCGGGTGTCCATCACCTTGACCGCGACGTCGCGGCCCAGTCGAAGATCGAGACCGAGATACACCGCCGACATCCCGCCACGGGCGATGGGCGCGTCGATACGGTAGCGGTCCTCCAGCACCGCCCCGATCAACTCGTCGACCCCTGCCTGCACGACTGTGAATCTACCCGGATGGCCGTGCCGCGCCCCGGAACCACCGGTGGTGCTGCGCACCGGGCCCGGCGGTGGTGGCGGCGAACCAGGTGAAGACACGGCCCGGGAGACGGTAATCTCTGGGCCGTGAGTTCACTTCCCCTCTCGCGCGACGTCATCCCGGTCGAGGTCGAGACGTATTCGGTCGACGAGGTCTCCCGACTGTTGGGCGTGTCGACCAATCGCGTGCGCACCTTGATCCGCGATCACCGCCTGCTGGCCGTGTCCCGAGACGGCGAGCCCGCGGTGCCGTGTCTGTTCTTCGACGATCTCGGCATCGCCAAGCACTTCACCGGCCTCGTCGACGTGCTGCTCGACGGCGGGTTCACCCGCGACGAGGCGATGCGCTGGCTGTTCACCGAATTCGACGATCTGCAGATGCATCCCGCGGCGGCGCTGCACACGCATTCGGCCCGTGAGGTCATCCGGCGCGCACAGGCGCAGGCGTTCTAGGCCTCACTCCGGGACCGGTTGGGTTCGGCGCCCCACAGTCGTCGGGCCAGGGTGCCCAGGCGCAGCGGGTCGGGACGCAGCAGCGAGATGGCGGCCAGTAGCGAGAGCGCGGCGGCCAATGCCACCTCGGGCAGTTTGTAGAAGACGATCGAGTCGTCGGGCTGGAAGACGATCAGCATGAACGTCGACACCCCGACCACGACGGCCCGCACCCAGCCGGGCAGCGTGAAAGCAACCGCGACGACGAGAACCCAGGTGTAATACCAGGGCAGTGTCGACGGTTCGAGCAGCAGCACCGCCAGCATCGCCCACGCCAGCCCGGCCATGGCGCTGCGTTCGTCGGCACGGTGGCGCCACCACAACGCCACGAGGATCATCGCCAGACACACCGCGCCGATCGCCCGCGTGACGGTCAGCACCGGCCACAGGTTCAGTGCGGTGAACGGTGCCGCCACCAGCGTCACCACATGTGCTGAGGCGGTGGGCAGCGTGAACCAGTTGATGATCTGGTCGGCCCAGCCCAGACCGGTGAGCCAGCCCAGTCCGAGACCGAGAACGGCGGTCCAGGCGGCGAACACCGCGACCGGAACGGCGATCACCACCGCGAACACCCGCGCGACATCGGCGCCGGTGACCTTGCGTTGGGATCGGATGTGCGAGAGCCAGATCCACACCACGAACGGGATCGCCACGCCCGCGGTGACCTTGATCGACACGGCCAGCCCCAGTACCGCCAGACCGCTGACGTGCCGGCCGGCGACGGTCAGGGCGAGTCCGGCGGCCAGCACGCCCATCATCAGCAATTCCACGTGCGGGCCGCCGACGAGGTGGATCAACACCATCGGATTGAGTAACGCCAGCCACACCCCGACCTGCGGCGAGGCGCCGAAGTGGGTCGCCACACGCGGAACGGCCCACAGCGACAACAGGAGTCCGGGTAACAGCACCAGACGCATCAACCAGACGCCGGTGAGGACGTGCTCACCGGATACGGCGACCACACCGCGGGTGATCGCCATGAACATCGGGCCGTAGGGCGCCGTCGTCGACGCCCACACCTGCGCCATGCTGTCGAGGACGGGGCCGGGATGGTGGGCCGGCCCGTCGGCGTAGGGATCGAATCCGGAGGCGAAGACCACCCCCTGCCCGAGGTAGGCGTAGACGTCGCGACTGAACAGTGGCACGGTCACGCACAGCGGTGCGGCCCACCCGATCACGGTCCATCGCAGTGTGGTCAGGCTCGGGAGGGGCCGGTCGGCATCGGGGGAGCAGAGTCGTCGACCCAGCCTCATCCACGCGAACACCATCGCGGCGACGCCGAGCCAGAACACGATCGCGCCCAACGTCTTTCCGTGGCCGTAGGTGATCGCGTCGAGTCCCACGTCCTGCAGACCCGGGTGGTTGCGGGGGATGTCGGCGACCGAGAAACCGCCCAGACACACTGCGATCGCCCCGATCCCACCGAGCCAGATCTCTGCGGGCAGGAACGGTGTGGGGACCGGAGGTGCCGCGGCGGGCCGGCCGGGAGTTGCTGCAACTCGACTGCGCGAGAACATCAATCAGGCCTCGCGGTGGGCGATCCGACCGGCCATCGCGATCAGGTCGGCCCGGATGTCGGTGCCGATCTCGGCGTGTTCGAGCCGGGCCACGGCGGCCTCGAGCAGAGCGGTGACGCGGCGTTCGATCTCCTCGACGGCGCCCACGTCGACGAGAAGCTCACGGATGCGGGTCAACTCGTGATCGTCGAGACGCCGGCCGACCGCATCACGCAACACCGCCGCCAATCGCGGATCGCGCTGATCGGCTCGTTCGAGACCCAGTGCCAGAAGTGCGGTGCGTTTGCCCTCGGCGAGATCGTCGCCGGAGGGTTTACCCGTTCGATCCGGGTCGCCGAACACGCCGAGCAGATCGTCGCGCAGCTGAAAGGCGATGCCCAGATCGTGGCCCACCGAGCGCAGGTCGTCGAGCAGCACCGCGGGCGCGCCGGCCATGCGGGCCCCCAGTTCGAGCGGACGGGCAACGGTGTAGGCGGCGGTCTTGAATTCCATCACCCGATAGGCGGATTCGACGGTGTCGTCGCCGCTGACCTCGTTGACGATGTCGAGGTACTGCCCGCCGAGCACCTCGGTGCGCATCGCCGCCCAGACCGCGGACACCTCGGCCGGAAGCGGATTCGGTGCGGGTGCGCCGGCGTCAGGGCCGGCCGGGCTGTGTCCGCCGACGAGGTCGTCGGCCCAGGCCAGCGCGAGATCTCCGGCGAGGATGGCCGCGGCGACGCCGTGGCCGGCCCCGTCGCCGGACCACCCGGCGTCGCGATGGGCGGTCTCGAAGCGCCGATGCACCGTCGGCCGACCGCGGCGGGTGTCGGAATGATCGATGATGTCGTCGTGGATCAGCGCACACGCCTGGACGAGTTCCAGTGCGGCACAGACCCGCAGCGCGTCGGCGGCGGACTGCTCGGGATGCGGCGGACGCCTCTCGAGGCTGCTGATCCCGGCCAACCAGCCCGCGTAGGCGAACATCGGCCGGACCCGTTTGCCACCGAGCCGGACGAAGTCGGCGACGATGTCGGCGGCGCGTCCCACGACCGGCGAGATGGCGCCGGCGACCGGCAACGTGGCGTCGAAGAAGCGCTCGAGGACTGCGCCCGTGGCGGCGGGCACCTCCGACAACGACGTCGGCTCTGCGTCGGCGGGCGGCGGTGCGGTCGGGCTCATTCCCTCAGGCTAGGGCATGTCGCCCAGGGGCAGACACGCCCCGGAGCGCCTACCGGGCACGGTCCCGCAGCGACGGACCCACGTGCCACTGCAGCCGGGTGCCACGGCAGCCAACGTGCCACAACGACCTACGTACAATGGCGCGGTGACCTCATCCCCACCGGCGCTCTCCGTCGTCGAACGCCTTGCCGCACCGCCGGCCAACGGCGTCGTGCACTTCTCGGTGGAGTTCATGCCACCCCGCGATCACGAGGGCGAGGCGCGGCTGTGGCGCGCGGTCCGGGTGTTCGAGCGTCTCGACCCGGCATTCGTGTCGTTGACCTACGGGGCAGGCGGGTCGACGAGGGATCGTACGGTCCGGATCGCCGGTGAACTCGCGACGCAGACCACCCTGGTGACGGTCGCGCATCTGACCGCCGTCAATCACAGCATCGCCGAACTGCGTGCCCTCGTCGGGTCCTACGCCGATCAGGGCATCACGAATCTGCTTGCGCTGCGCGGGGATCCGCCGGGCGATCCCCTCGGCGAGTGGGTCCGGCACCCGCAGGGTGTGGAGTACGCGCGCGAACTCGTCGAATTGATCTCGGGCCTCGGCGACTTCCACGTCGGTGTCGCTTCGTTCCCCGAGGGGCACCACCGCGCCCGCGATCTCGATCAGGACACCGAGGTGCTCGTCGGCAAACTGCGTGCCGGTGCCGAGTATTCGGTGACCCAGATGTTCTTCGATGTCGAGGACTTCCTGCGGCTGCGCGACCGGGTGGCGCGCGCCGACCCCGAGCAGGCCGCCAAACCACTCATTCCCGGGCTCATGCCGATCACCTCGCTGGCCAGCGCCCGTCGCATGACACAGCTGTCGGGGTCGGTGATCCCACCCGCGGTCGAGCGACGCTTCGCCGAGGCCGCAGGTGACGGACCGGAGGAGGATCGCGCAGCGGTGCGGGCCGTCGGCATCGACTTCGCCACCGAGACCGCGCAGCGACTCATCGCCGAAGGCGTTGCCGGCCTGCACTTCTGCAGCCTGAACTTCGCCAAGGCAACGTGTGAGGTGCTCGACCGCCTCGGCGTCGGCGTGCCCGACGCGCTGCCGACTGTCGGGGCGCGCTGACGGGTCGATCGGCCGGTTCGGGGTGATCCCGCGGGAGTCGGTTCAGGACTTGCCGGTGTTGCCGTCGGGTGCCCCGGCGTCGCGGTGCGCAACTCCCTGATCCGGAGCGGCGTCGGCGGGGACGGTGGCCTTGTCGTCCGTGGCCGCCGTGGCCGAGGTGCCCGCCGCCTTCTTTCCCGCCGCCTTCTTACCGGAGTTCTTCTTTCCGCCCGTCGACGCCGCCCGGGCCGGTCGTCCCGGACGCGGGCTGCGGTCGCGGGAAACATAGGCCAACCGGATGACGACGAGCACCACCGCGGCGCAGATGAGCACCATCAGCCACGTCCAGCCGCCGAATGCGGCGGTCGACGGGTCGGCGTAGGTCGATTCGGCGGTGAAGTCGGCCGACTTGCCGGGCTCGGGCGTCCAGGAGACCGAGGTGTTGGTGTTCTGGTCGCCGTTGGTCGCGGTGATCGGGCCGGCGAAAGAGATCGTGAAGCGGACGTAGTCGCGATTCGGGATCAGACCGGTGAGATCGGTCGACCCGCGGAATCGCACCACCGAGCCGCTGCGCTTGGCCGACAGGTCCATGGTCATCGCGGTGTCGCCGAAGGCGTCGGCGATGATGTCGCCGAGCTGGCTGAGCTGACCCGCGGTCAGGTTGCTGAAGGTCGCACGGCTGCCGACCAGCGTGGCGTCGTCGCTGCTGTCGCCGGACTGCTCCTGGGGTGTCGGTGCCGCCTGTGTGGAATCCGACGGCGCGGAATCAGACGGCGTGGAATCCGAGGACGGCTGGTCGGTGTCCTCCGACGGCGATGGCTGCGCCGACGCCGGCGCGCCCGAACCCTGTGTCGACGTGCTGGCGCGATAGTCCGAGACCGCGATGTTGCCGGTCATCGACTCGGGGATGTCGAATTTCGGTGCGCCACGCGGATTGTCCGGCGAGGTGGCCACGACCACGCTGCCGGCGAATCGATCACCGACCGTCGTGGACCGTTGCAGGCATCCCGACATCAACGGGGCCGCGATGAGCAGCACGACCGTGAGCACGAAGGCAGACGCGCGGGGTGGGCTCAGGCGAGTGATCGGCGGACGCACGCTGCTCATCGTGCCAGATGCCGGGGTGATAGCGGCCATAGGCGCCGACCGCGTGTATCGCCGGGGTGCCGGCCCGTGCCGCGCGCGATCGCGGCCCGTCCGGCGATACGCCCGCTGGCGCCGGTGACCCCACCGCCGGGATGGGTCGAGGCGCCGGCGAGCAGGATGCCGTCGGCGCCGGGCACCTCGTGGCCGGACAGGTCCGGGTGCGGACGAAGCATGAACATCTGGTCGATCGTCATCTCGACGTGCATGATGTTGCCGCCGATCAGTGCCAGTTCGGATTCCAGCGCCTGCGGGGTCTGGATGTGGCGGTGCTCGATGCCATCGGCGAAGCCGGGAGCGTGACGCTCGACCTCGGCGATCACCGCGTCGGCGGCGACGGCGGCCACCTCGTCCCACCCGGATCCGTCGGCGAGATGACGCGGATGCCATTGCGCCCACAGATTGACGAGATGATGCCCGGGCGGGCTGAGGGTCGGGTCGATGCCGGAGAATCCCATCGCCAGACACGCAGGCCGCTCGGGCAGTTCGCCGACCGCTGCCGCGGTCTGTGCGCGGCGGAGCTGATCCCGGTCGGTGACGAGCAACCCCAGTGCCGAATGCACGCCGTGCGCGGGGAGGTCCGCGGGCAGATCCCGATACCCGGGCAACTCGCGGGTCCCCAGACGCACGGCCATCCCGATACCCGAGCCGACGATGATCTGACGTCGCCACCGCGCGAGCGCCTCGGGGTCGAATCCGCCGGCCGCGAGCATGTCGAGGGTGGCCAGGATGTGGCAGGCGCCGATCACCGTGTCGGCACATCGCGGCGCGCTGTCGGCGGTTTCGACCCGCCAGTGGTCGCCGCATCGGGAGATCGAGGTGGCCGCGGCATCGGTGATCACCTCGCCGCCGTCACCGGTGAGCCGGCGCACGAGCGCATCGGTCAGCGCTCCGCTGCCGCCGACGGCGCGGCCGGGTGGGATCTGGTGCATCAGCGCTGCGAACCCGATCATCGGGGCGGTCGCGGGGGCGCTCATCGGCGGGCCCGACTGGGCACCGAACCAGGCGAGGGCGGCCTTGAGGTGCTCGGAACCGAACCAGCGGTCCAGCAGGGCATCCCCGGACGACATCAGGTCCTGGGTCACCGACATCATCCGGCCCGACCGCGCACCGAACAGGCCGGTCCGCGCGGTGGTGGCGGTGGGACCGAGACCACCGAAGGCGCGCGCGAACCGCCCCGGCGTGGCCGGTTCGTAGAAGGAGCGCATGAGTGCTCGGGCGCGCGGCGCCCAGGTCGCCACGAAGGCGCGATAGGCGTCGGCGTCGGCGCGTCCGCAGGCACGTTCGATCGAGACGCAGGTGGCGTCGAGGTCGGTGCGGAAGACGATCGGTCCGGCGGTGTCGGTCGCCGGACAGAACGCCCACGGGTCGCAGTCGAGGTAGGTCAGACCCGCGTCGGCGAGTGCGAGTTCGTCGAGGACCGGGGAGTGGCGGATCATCAGGTGCGCCGACGAGCCGCGGTCGACGCGATAGCCGGGAAAGCGCTCGACGGTCGACACCGCACCACCCGGGATGGTGTCGCGTTCCAGGACGGTCACCGAACGCCCCGCCCGGGCCAGGTAGGCGGCCGCGACCAGACCGTTGTGACCGGCGCCGACGACGATCGCGTCGCCCACCGGATGCGTCGTCATCGGGTCAGGTCGGATTCGCCGGGGACGGGTTGCCCGGGGACGATGGGTTCGCCGGGGCCGATGGGATCGGCGGTGCCCGGCACGACCGTGGGTGCGACGAGGGGTAGTCGTCGCCCGAGGAAGGCGAACGGGCGCGGGTCGCCGGTGAAGGTGAATCCGCGCAGGACGTCACCGAAGCCCATGCGCCGGTACAACGCCCAGGCGCGGTTGCCCTCGTCGGCGATCTCCGGTGTGGACAACAGGACGTGGTGTTCGGGTCGGTCGGCGAGGAGGCGGTGCAGTAGCCATTCGCCGATCCGATGCCCCTGCGCACTCGGGTGGACGTGGAGTTCGGTCAGCTCGAAGTAGTCCTCGGTGATCTCGTCGATGATCCGCGGGTCCCGACCGGTCGATCGCAGACCGGCGCGGAGTTGCTGATTCCACCATTGGTCGGGCGCTCCGCGGTAGCCGTAGGCGATCCCGACGAGCACCTCGTCGCCGCGGGGGGACAGGGGCGGGTCCAGCCGTCGGCGGACGAGATCCAGCGAGCCGTCCTCGGCGGGGGACACGGTCGCGATCGCGCCGTAGGCCTCCCATCCGGGTCGGCGGATGTGCTCACGCCACAGTCCGGCGCGATGCATCTCGGTTCCGCGTGGATAGTTCATCGCTGTGACATAGATCTCGAGTGCCGGGCCCAGCCAGACCGCACAGTCACGTCCGTCGAGACGGGCGATCCGAATCGTCACGTGCGGTCCTTCCTGTTGTCGATCCCGTGCTCGGATGCCCGCACCCTTTTGTCGGTGGCGTCGGGCATGGTGATGCGCATCGGGTTGCCGAACGCCTTGCCCCGGCGATCAGATCTGACTACCATTGAATCCGTCGAACGGGTGTTCGATGAATGTGCCTCCGCAAGCTGTTCGCCGCCACCCGACGACCGACGCGGTCCGGCGGTGGGCGAGGGAAGCGCCTGCCCTCGGACCGCGTTGACACCAAAGGGTCGGCCGGCGCGGCCCACCTGACCCACGAACACCGCGACAACGGAAGGAGGCCCATGATGACACGTCGAACGACCCCACAGGTCGAGGTGGATCCGATCGTCGTCGGGCGCGCGCGTGACCTGCTTGAACGTGCCGATCTCCTTCTCGAGAACGCCGACGGGATCACCGACGACGCCGAACGCTTCCGGCAGCTGTACCTGACCTCGTTGCGGGCTGCCGGTGCGGCCCTGGCCATCGGTGAGCCGACCAGCGGCCGCTCGACGCGCGGGTTGTCGTCGAACGCATGGAATCGTCTGGCGGTGATCATGCCGGACCTGGCCGAACAGGCCGAACGTTTCGCCGCATGGTCTGGTCTTCGAATGAACATCGAGGCCGGATTGGAGCGACATGTCGATCCGGTTGTCGTCGCCGAACTGCACCGCCTGGTGCTGACATTCCTCGACACCGTCGAGGGCGTGGTGATCGCCTATGAGCAAGGCGGACATGGCGCGCAATTGGGATCGCTGGCACATCCCGCGTGATGTGTCGCAACCGGTCGGGCCTCCCGAGCCGGTGCCGCGCGGCGCCATCGCATCGGCGCCGGTAACGGCCCCGAACACAAAAACGATTCAACGAGTGCGGTTATGGTGGTCGCCGCCGGAATCACCTCGTATCATGGTTGTAGGCCGCGAACATAGTCATCAGGCGAGTATCGCGGCGAACATCTCGTCGATGGCTCGTCGGTTACAGGTAAGGAGGGTCGGTGCCACTCTCGGAGCACGAGCAGCGCATGCTCGAAGAGATCGAAAGCGCTCTGTACGCGGAGGACCCGAAGTTCGCGTCCAGCGTCACTCGTCGCCGCCTCGGGCGGTCGACCGGTCGTCGCCGCATCCAGGCGGCCGTCGTTTTCGTCCTCGGTCTGGCGCTGTTGATCGTGGGACCCATCATCGGGCTCGACGTGGGTGGTTTCCCCATCCTGAGTCTCGTCGGCTTCCTCGTCATGTTCGCCGCAGCACTGCTGGCGCTGTGGGGCGGGCTACCCGGCAAGGGAGCGCCGCCGTCGGCCGATCGCGGCCCGGGCGGACGTGGGTCCGGAGGGCGCGGATCGAAGGCCGCGACGCCCAAGCGCAAGTTCACCGAGCGCATGGAAGACCGCTTCAATCGCCGGTTCGAGCAGGAGTGATCCCGCAACGAACCCACTGAGGTTCCGCGACTGATTTCTCACAGCAGCCGCACACCCCCGCCGGGTGTGCGGCTGCTGTCGTATGTGCACATCAGGGGCCGCCCCCACACGGCCCCACCGGAGTCCCCACACAGCCCCACCGGAGTCCCCACACGGCCCCACAGGCAGCCCCACCACACCCGGAATCGCGATCTCACCAGCCACAATTCTCCTCACAGACCTCACCTGTCAGGCAGGGCCACGCCGGTCCACATGGCTGAGACCTACCGTGTCGCGGTCGCAATTGTGCTCTTGACCTGCGTATTCATCTGCGGGTGGGGAATCGGGGTGGTTTTGGGGTGGAAAGTGGTGGAAAGTGGGGTACTGTGGGCGTCACTGGGTGAGGCGATCCGGAACGCCGGACCCGGTGGGCGGGAGGTGCCGACATGTCGACGAGATTTGTCGGTACCTACACGCCCAAGTTGGACGACAAGGGGCGACTCACGTTGCCCGCGAAGTTTCGCGACGCATTGGCAGGAGGGGTGATGGTCACACGTGGCCAGGACCACAGCCTGTCGGTGTATCGGGCCGAGGAGTTCGATGCGATCGCGGAGAAGACGATGGAGGCGTCGCGCAACGATCCCGAAGCGCGCGCATTCCAGCGGTACTTCTTCGCCAGCACCGATGAGCAACGGCCCGACGGGCAGGGGCGGATCACCCTGGCGGCCGAACATCGGCAGTACGCGGGACTGTCCAAGGAGTGTGTGGTGATCGGCAGCTTCGATCACCTGGAGATCTGGGACGCACAGGCATGGCGTGACTACCAGAGTCAGCACGAGGAGAACTTCTCGGCGGCGAACTCCGCGGCGTTGAGCGCGGTGCTCTAACTCCGCAACGTGGGTGCAGGACAGATGCACAGGGCTTCGGGTGGCACGAGGCCCCGACCCGGTCCGACCCTGGCGTACTTCCCCAACGCCAGGTGCGCGATCGGGTCGGGACCCCGCTCCACCACAAGCCGACGCAACCAACACACGACAGCCACCCCTCTTCGAGGCCGGCCCGCGCGACGGGAGCGGCCGCTCGGGGGACGGCGCACTCGGAGGGGCAGGCCGGTGACACCGCAGGACGACGACAACAGTGCGGGTGCGCAGACCCCGCCGTCGCGTCGCTCGGGTGAACGCCGTTCCGGCGAACACGGGCACGTGCCCGTCATGGCTCGACGCATCATCGAATTGTTGCGCCCGGCTCTCTCGAATCCCCCCGCTCTCTCGAATTCCCCTGCTCTCTCGAATTCCACTGTCGCACAACCGGTGTTCGTCGATGCCACGCTCGGCGCCGGCGGGCACACCGAATTGATCCTGCGGGAGTTCGGGTCGGTCCGGGTCATCGGGATCGATCGGGACGCCGCGGCGCTGACCACCGCCGCTGCACGCCTGGCCGACTTCGGGGACCGAATCACGTTCCATCAGGCCAGATTCGACGAACTCCCGGCGGTTCTCGCCGAAGCCGGCGCCGACCGCGTCGATGCCGCCCTCTTCGATCTCGGTGTGTCCTCGATGCAACTCGACCAGGCGGAGCGGGGTTTCGCCTACGCCGTCGACGCACCGCTGGACATGCGAATGAATCCCGAGGCCGGACCCACTGCGGCCGATGTGCTCAACACCTACTCCCATGGCGACATCGCCCGCATCCTCCGCGAATACGGCGACGAACGCTTCGCCGGCAAGATCGCGTCGGCGATCGTGCGCGAACGCGAGCGTGAGCCCTTCACCACCAGCGCGCGACTCGTCGAACTGCTCTATGCCGCGATCCCGGCGGCCACCCGGCGCACCGGTGGGCACCCGGCCAAGCGGACCTTTCAGGCGCTGCGGGTGGAGGTCAACGGCGAACTCGAGGCGCTCCGACAGGCGCTTCCAGGGGTGTTGGCGTCGCTGCGGGTGGGTGGTCGTGTGGCGATGATGAGTTACCAGTCACTCGAGGACACAATCGTCAAGCGGGAGTTCGCATTACGGACGACCTCGACCTCGCCGCCCGGGCTGCCGGTCGAATTGCCCGGCACGGCACCACGATTCCGACTCATCACCCGAGGTGCCGAGCGCCCCGACCAACAAGAACTCGACACCAATCCGCGATCGACGCCGGTCCGGGTCCGTGTCATCGAACGAATCGCAGAGGAGGAGGTGAGATGACCCTTCTCGACGACATCGAACGCCAGGATCGACTGCGCGACAAGGATTTCGACACCACTGAACGCGCCCCCCGGCGCACCCGTGGCGGGGTCGGGAGGCCGACCCGATCGCGGGCGGCCCAGCGTGCGATCGATCGGCACAGCAAGCGGACCGCCTCCCAGGAGCGGGGCGCACGACGCGGCTCGGTCTCGGCGCCCGTGGTCGCGGCGTCTGGCGCCCGGCGAATTAGTCTGTCCGAGCGACTCTCCCGCGTGCCCTTTGTCATCCCGGTGCTGCTCGTGCTTGCCTTCGGCCTGGGTCTGAGTCTCTGGCTGTCCACCAAGGCGGCTCAGGACTCCTATCAGATCGGCATCGCCCGCCAGCAGAATCAGGAGTTGCTCGATCGCAGCGACACCCTCAAGCGCACCTTCGAGTCGGGTAACTCCGCACCCGAATTGTCCGATGCCGCAGGGGCGCTCGGGCTGGTGGTGGATCAGAACCCGGCCCGCATGGTGATCGGTCCGGACGGTAAGCCGCGCATCGTCGGCGACCCGGAGCCGGCCACCGGAAAGCGCATGCCCTCGATCAACCCCGACGATCAGCCGAATCCGGCTGCCACGATCGACCCGAAGAAGGTCGATGACTCGGTGGGTCTTGGTGGCGCCCCAACGGCCTCACCGAGTTCCACCGCACCGAGTTCCGGCACGGCGGGTACCGCCACACCGAGTCCCGGTGCCGCGGCACCGGGTGCAACGACTCCGGCACCTGCCGGGACCGGCACGCAACCACCGGCCCCGGCAGCGACCACGCCTGCGCCCAATGTGTTGCCGCAGGCCGCGCCGGCGACAAGCAACCCGCCGAGCGGAAATTCGCCGGAGACGCGTTAGTACGGTGGACAATTGACGATCATGACGACACGTGCGACCAGACCGGCCGCCTCCGGCCATTCGGCCGCCGGCGGAGCAGGCCGTCCACCGCGGACCCCCCGACAACCCCCGAAACGACCGCAGACCTTCGTCGTACGCAGCCGGATCGCGGGTGTGGTGGTGCTGCTCGCGGTCATCGCCGTGGCGGTCCGCATGGTGGTGGTCCACACCATCGAGGCGCCGGCCCTCGCACAGCAGGCCGCAGCCCAGCGTGAATACACGCAGATCATGACCGCCAAGCGTGGCGCGATCCTCGATCGCAACGGGCGGCCGTTGGCCTACACCGACGATGCACGGTCGCTGACCTTCCTGCCCAAGGCGGTGCGCAACTCGATCGCCAAGGCGCACAAGGACAATCCCAGCCTGCCCGACGTCGAGACAAGACTGCATCAGATCGCCGACGGTGTCTCGGGTGCGCTCGGCGGATCGATCAGCGCCGACGACCTCTACAAGAAGCTCACCAGCGACGACACATTCGTCTATCTCGCGCGCTCGATCAGCCCCGACGTCGCGTCGCGGATCACCACCGACTATCCCGAGGTCGGGGCCGACCCGCAGAGCGTGCGGATCTATCCCGGTGGATCGTTGGCCGCCAACATCGTCGGTGACGTCAACTACGACGGCAACGGACTGATCGGTCTCGAGGCCTCACTCGACTCGGTACTGGCCGGCACCGACGGCTCCAAGACCTACGACCGCGGCTCCGACGGCGCGATCATCCCGGGCTCGACGCGCAACGTCCACCCGGCGATCAACGGCGCCAACGTGCAATTGACCATCGACTCCGACATCCAGTGGTACGTGCAGAGCGAGGTGATGAAGGCCAAGGCCGCATCGGGGGCACGGTCGGCGTCGGCGGTGGTGCTCGACGCGAAAACCGGTGAAGTGCTCGCGATGGCCAACGACGGCACGTTCAACGCGTCCAAGCCGCTGTCGGATCAGCCCGACGCCAACCTCGGCAACCCCGCGGTGACCTCACCGTTCGAGCCGGGATCGGTCAACAAGGTGATTACCGCGTCGGCGGCGATCCAGTACGGATTGACGACTCCCGAACAGGTACATCAGGTTCCCGGCAGCATCCACATGGCCGGGGTGACCGTCAACGACGCCTGGGTCCACGGTGTCGCCCCGTACACCACGACCGGAATCTTCAGTAAGTCCTCCAACGTCGGCACCCTGATGCTGGCCCAGCAGGTGGGCGAGCAACGATTCGCCGGCATGGTCAATCGCTTCGGACTCGGTCGCATCACCGGCGTCGGGCTGCCCGCCGAGAGTGGCGGCGAGGTTCCCGCGTTGAGTCAATGGTCGGGTGGTTCGTTCGCGAACCTGCCGATCGGCCAGGGCCTGTCGATGACGCTGCTGCAGATGACCGGTATGTATCAGGCCATCGCCAACAACGGACTGCGCATCCCGCCACGCATCCTCGAGTCCGAGACGCGAGGGGGTCAGTCACCGTCCGAGGAGCCACGCCCACCGGGAGTGCAGGTCGTGAGCCCGCAGACCGCGGTGACGGTGCGCAACATGTTCCGCGGGATCTTCCAGGACGATCCGATGGGCGAACAGGAGGGTACCGGCGCCAAGGGGGCAGTGCCCGGCTATCAGCTTTCCGGCAAGACCGGTACGGCGCAGCAGGTCGATCCCGCGTGTGGGTGCTACTCGAACTCGAGCTACAACATCACCTTCGCCGGGATCGCCCCCGCCGATGACCCGCGGTTCGTCGTCGGGATCATGCTCGACAATCCCAAGCGCAGTTCCGACGGTTCGGGTGGGCAGTCGGCGGCGCCGCTGTTCAAATCCATTGCCTCGTGGATTCTGCAGCACGACCGCATCCCGCAATCACCGCAGCCCACACCACGTATGGTGCTGCAGGCCTCGTGAGCCCGACGCCCGGCGCCGACCCTGCACGGGTCGGGGTCGGGCTGACGGTATCGTGAGTGCGTTCACGGGCGTATCAGACAACACCGGCCGGTAGCGGCACCGGACAACTGGTACATGACAGCCGGCACACGACAACCGGCACACGGCGAGGGGCTCGGACCCGCGCCGTGTTCGACGGGGTGAGAGGAGGGGATCGGCGCGATGGCAGCACGGAGCGGATCGTCTCGGCGACGTCGGTCGACCGACCTGAGCCGCCCCACCCAGCTCGATCCCACCGAGGTCGGCGTCCTGTCACAGGCCACCGGCGCGCGGCTCGACCTGGTGGGCGAGGCGAGCGCGACAACGGCGGTCACCGGGGTGTCACTGCGTGCGCAGGACGTCCGTCCGGGCGACCTGTTCGCGGCGTTGCCCGGGGCCCGCACCCACGGTGCCCGATTCGCCGCCGACGCCGTCGAGCGTGGTGCGACCGCCGTCCTCACCGACGCCGCGGGACGAGCCGAACTGACGCGTGTCCTACCCACCGAAGCCACCTGTGCGGTCCTGGTGCATCCCGAACCCCGACGTGTCCTCGGCGGGGTCAGCGCCCGTATCTACGGCAATCCGTCGCAACGACTCAAGCTCATCGGTATCACCGGAACCTCCGGCAAGACCACGACGTCCTACATGGTCGAGGCGGCACTGCTGGCCGCCGGACACTCGGTGGGGTTGATCGGCACCGTGGAGACACGCGTCAACGGTGTCGCGGTGCCGAGTTCTCTGACCACCCCCGAGGCCCCGACGCTGCAGGGGCTGCTCGCCGCCATGGTCGAGCGCGGCGTCGACACGGTGGTCATGGAGGTCTCGAGCCATGCACTGGCGCTCGGGCGAGTCGATGGCGCACATTTCGCGGTGGGCGCCTTCACGAATCTGTCGCAGGATCACCTCGATTTCCATCCGACGATGCGCGCCTATTTCGAGGCCAAGGCACTCCTGTTCGCCGCCGGGTCCTCGACCCGCGCGGTCCGTTCGGTGATCTGCGTCGACGACGAGTGGGGACGGCGGATGGCCGAGATCGCCTCGGCTGGTTCGTCATTCGCGCCGGTGACGGTGTCGACGACCGATGTCGGCGCATCCTGGCGGGCCGAACAGGTGACCGTCGAGGCGGACGGGTCACAGCACGTCACGCTCTCCGGACCCGGGCGCAGCGGCGTCGAGATGGTGCTACCCCTGCCCGGCCGGTTCAACGTGGCCAACGCCGCCCTGGCCATCGCGATCGCGGTCGCCGCCGGGATCAGCGCCACCGAGGCCGCCACGGCGCTGGCCCACGTATCGGTGCCGGGTCGCCTCGAGCGGGTCGACCGCGGACAGTCTTTCCTGGCGATCGTCGACTATGCGCACAAGCCCGGCGCGCTCGATGCCGTGTTGTCGACGCTGCGCGCACAGACCACGGGCCGTATCGGCGTGGTCGTCGGGGCCGGTGGCGATCGTGACCACGGCAAGCGCCCCATGATGGGCTCTGCGGCCGCTCGGGGAGCGGAGTTGGTCATCATCACCGACGACAATCCGCGCACCGAGGACCCTGCGGCGATCCGGGCGTCGATGCTCGCCGGGATCGCCGAGGTACCCGCCGAGGAGTTGCCCGCGGGTGCCGATCACCGCGAGATCGGGGACCGGCGAGCGGCCATCACCGCCGCCGTCGAGTGGGCGCAGCCCGGTGACGTGATCCTCGTCGCCGGCAAGGGACACGAGGCGGGTCAGGAGATCGACGGCGTGAAGCACCCCTTCGACGACCGCGTCGTGCTCGCCGACGCCCTGGACCGGATCGCCGGTGAGACCACCGAGGACACCGCGGGCCGAGGGGCTCGCCGGTGAGCGCTGAGCTGACCGTGCTCGCCACCGCGACGCCCGCACGGATCGATGACGTCACCTCGGGTCTGCGGATACTCGTCGAGTCGGCCGACCGGGCCCGACGAGCAGGTGCGGACGATGCGGGCGACGGGCGAGGCCGGCGGACGTGGGCGGTCATCGGCGAGCTCCTCGTCGAGGGCCCCGACAGCGACGACGAGAACCACCGGGCCGTCGAACACGATCGGGTGGGCCGGCTCGCGGTTCGTCTCGCCGTCGACAAGGTGCTGTGCGTAGGCTCCGGCAGGGTTGTGCGCGCACTGCATCAGGGCACCGTGATGGAGGGGTCCTGGGGTGACGAGGTGCGTCAGGTCCAGAGCGTCGAGGAGGTCGTCGACCTGTTCGCCGACGAGCCGCAGTGGCGACCGCAACCGGGCGACACCGTTTTGTGGGCGGTGTCGGAGGCCCCGGCCAGTGGGATCACCGCATTCATCCAGGACGCATTTCATCACCCGGTGAGCCTGCGGACGGTGGAGGCGGAGAAAACGGCGCAGGCCGACAAGACCGCGC
The DNA here is from genome assembly GCF_017654315.1 of Gordonia polyisoprenivorans. Classification (NCBI taxonomy): domain Bacteria; kingdom Bacillati; phylum Actinomycetota; class Actinomycetes; order Mycobacteriales; family Gordoniaceae; genus Gordonia; species Gordonia polyisoprenivorans. The sequence continues at coordinate 4,111,508 of NZ_CP072203.1, read as the reverse complement.
AGACCGAGACAGAGCAGACCGAGAACACCGATCAGGCGGGGCGGGCAGAGCAGCCGGACACCCCGGACGCAGGAGTGAACGAGTGAAGGCGAGGACGTTCAGGTGACCCAGATCCTCATCGCGGGGGCCATCGCGGTGGCGGTGTCGATCATGCTCACCCCGTTGCTGATCCGGCTGTTCTCGCGGCAGGGCTTCGGTCAGGAGATCCGGGTCGAGGGCCCGCAGAGCCACCAGACCAAACGAGGAACCCCGTCCATGGGCGGCGTTGCGATCATCATCGCCCTGTGGGCCGGCTATTTCGGTGCCCACCTGGCCGGGTTGTTCATGGACTCCGACGCCGGGCCGAGCGCATCGGGATTGCTCGTGCTGGGACTCGCGACCGCATTGGGCGGTGTCGGATTCCTCGATGACTTCATCAAGATCCGCAAGCATCGCAACCTCGGCCTCAACAAGACCGCCAAATCGATCGGGCAGTTCATCGCCGCGATCCTCTTCGGCATCCTGGTGCTGCAGTTCCGCAACAACTCCGGCCTCACCCCGGCCGGACCGTACCTGTCCTACGTGCGCGACATCGACGCGATCTCCATGGTGTCGGTGGCCTTCGTCGTCTTCGTCTGGCTGGTGGTCGCTGCGTGGTCGAACGCCGTCAACTTCACCGACGGTCTCGACGGACTCGCCGCGGGTTCGATGGCGATGGTGCTCGGCTCCTACGTGCTGGTGGCGTTCTTCCAGTTCGTCAACGCCTGCTCGGGCGGCGCGAAACCGGCCAACGACATCCCCCAGGGCTGCTACAACGTGCGAGATCCGCTGGATCTGGCGTTGATCGCGGTCGCCGGTGGCGGAGCGTGCCTGGGCTTCCTCTGGTGGAATGCCGCACCGGCCAAGATCTTCATGGGCGACACCGGGTCGCTGGCGCTCGGTGGCATGCTCGCCGGGCTGTCCATCACCACCCGCACCGAGTTGCTCGCTGTCGTGATCGGCGCCCTGTTCGTCGCGGAGATCGTCTCGGTGGTCATCCAGATCGCGTTCTTCCGGACCACCGGGCGACGAGTGTTCCGCATGGCTCCGTTCCATCACCACTTCGAGCTCGGCGGTTGGGCGGAGACGACGGTGATCATCCGATTCTGGCTGCTGACGGCCATCGCGTGTGCGCTGGGGCTCTCGCTGTTCTACGGCGAGTTCCTCGCCGTCAAGGGCTGAGACGATGGGTGTGACGCCCCTACCGGGGGCAGCGCTACCGGGCCGGTCGGTACTCGTCGCCGGCGGCGGATCGGCCGGCATGTCGGCCGCCGCCCATCTGCTGGATCTGGGCGCGCAGGTCACCATCGCCGACGACCGCGTCACCACGGCAGGGGTGGGGGCGATTGCCGGGGCCTCGGCCATGGTCGACCGCGGGGCTCGGCTGGTCGCCATCACCGAACTACTCGCCGATCCGACGTGGACCGATCGCACCGACCTGGTCGTCGTGTCGCCGGGCTTCGCGCCCGACCACCCGCTCCCGGTCGCCGCACACACCGCCGGCATCCCCACCTGGGGTGAGGTCGAACTCGCCTGGCGGCTCGACGCGGCCGGGATCTACGGACCCCCGCGTACCTGGCTGGTCGTCACCGGCACCAACGGCAAGACGACGACGACCTCGATGCTCGCCGACATCGTCACCGCCTCCGGGCGTGCGGCCGCGGCGTGCGGCAACATCGGGCTCCCGGTGCTCGACGCGATGGCCGAGAGTCCCCGCGTCGACGTGCTCTGTGCCGAACTCTCGTCGTTCCAGTTGTATTGGGCGCCGTCGATCGCGCCGAGTGCCGGTGTGGTGCTGAACGTCGCCGACGACCACCTCGACTGGCATGGGTCCTTCGACGCCTACGCACAGGCCAAGCAGATCGCCCTGCACGGGGCCGTCGGGGTCGTCGGACTCGACGATCCGGTCGCCGCAGCTCTACCCGTCGCGGGCCGACGGGTCGGGTTCACGTTGTCGGCGCCCGCCGACGGCGAGCTCGGGGTTCGCGACGGGGTACTGGTCGACCGGGCGTTCGACGAGGCGGACGGGATGGCAGGAGTCGGGAGTGCGGAAGGCACGACACTCGCCGACGCCACGGGTATCCGGCCACCGGGACCGTCCGGGCTGGCCGACGCCCTGGCCGCCGCGGCGCTGGCCCGGTCGATCGGGGTGGGTCCCGACGCGATCCGATCGGCACTGGCGGCGTTCCGACCGGCCGCACATCGTGGTGAGGTCGTTGCCGAGCTCGACGGCATCGCCTTCGTCGACGATTCCAAGGCGACCAATCCGCATGCCGCGCAGGCGGCGATCGCCGCCCATCGCCGGGTGATCCTGATCGCCGGCGGTCTGCTCAAGGGCGCCTCGCTGGCGAGCATGCTCGAAGCCGTCGGCGATCGCCTCGCGGGCGTCGTCGCGATCGGGCGCGATCGCGGGTTGGTTGTCGCAGCGATCGCGCGACACGCCCCAGAAGTCCCAACTGTCACAGTGTTCACAGGGGACGATGGCTGCGTGACCGTACAGCGAGAGCTCTCCTTCCCGGCGGGTGTTGATGTGCCCGCAGCTCCGGACGCCCCGGCCATCTCCGATGGGTCGTCCGCACCGGCACCGGCCGACGCCGCCGTGGCGGTGATGGATCGCGCCGTCCACCTCGCGTGGGCCCTCGCCGCCGAATGCCGAGGCGAGGATCGTCCTGACGCGATCCTGCTGGCGCCCGCGGCCGCGTCGCTGGACATGTTCGCCGGCTACGGCCGCCGCGGAGATACCTTCGCCGACGCCGCGCGGTCGCTCACCGCCGGGGACGGAGCTGTCGACGAGCAGGCGCAGCGGCGATGAGCGCCGCGTCGACGGACCTATCGTCCGACGATGCCGACGCGCCCACCGACGACCCGGATGTGCACTCGCACACCGACGCCGACGGTGTTGCGAACGACGGGGCCGCGAACGACAGGGCTGCGAACGACCGGGCCGCGAATGGGGAGACGACGCCCTCGACGCGACGCTCGCGGTCGCGAGCGGATGCGCGAGCCTCCGACACGCGGACGCACGCCGGTCCGGTCGAGATGATCGGTACCGCGTTGTCGACGATCGCGGAGGGTACGCGCAGTTTGCTCGGCCGCCCGCTCGCGTCGTACCACCTCATCCTGACCATGGCGTTCCTGTTGACGGCGTTCGGGCTGGTAATGGTGCTCTCGGCGTCGTCGGTGGAGGGCTATTCGCAGGACGGGTCGGCCTACGGCCTGTTCGCCACGCAGGTCGTCTTCGCGCTGCTCGGCGTCGTGGTCTTCTACCTCACGTTGCGACTTCCGGTGCGGTTGTTGCGTCGGATGGCCGCGCCCCTGATGGTGGTCACCACGGTGCTGCTGGCGTTGGTGCTGATCCCCGGGGTGGGCACGCTCAGCCAGGGTGCTCGACGCTGGTTTGTCATCTCGGGGCTGTCGGTGCAGCCGTCGGAGCTGGTCAAGGTGGCGCTCTGTGTCTGGGGAGCGCATCTGCTGGCGTCGCGTCGTCGGGACAACGCCCCGCTGAAGGAACTGTTGATCCCGTTGTTGCCGGTCGGTCTGTTGATCTGTCTGCTGATCATCCTCGAGCCGAACCTGTCGACCACGATCACCATCGCGATCATCATCGGCACCCTGCTGTGGTTCGCGGGTCTGCCGATCAAGGTGTTCTCCGCATTCGCGCTGACCGGTGCGGGTATCGCGATCGTGCTGGCTCTGGTCGAGGGCTATCGCTCGCAGCGCGTGATGAGTTTCCTCGGCGGTATCGACGATCCGCAGGGTGCCGGATATCAGGCACGTCAGGCGACCTACGCCCTGGCCAACGGCGGTGTGTTCGGGGTGGGGCTCGGGCAGAGTCGCGCCAAATGGAACTATCTGCCCAACGCGCACAACGACTTCATCTTCGCGATCATCGGTGAGGAACTCGGTCTCATCGGCGGTCTGCTGGTGGTGGCACTGTTCGTGATCTTCACCTTCGTCGGTCTGCGCATCGCCCACCGGTCGACCGATCCGTTCCTGCGGTTGATGACGGCGACGATCACTGTGTTGATCACCACGCAGGCGCTGATCAACATCGGATATGTGATCGGCCTACTGCCGGTGACCGGCATCCAGTTGCCGTTGTTGTCGGCGGGCGGTACGTCGACGCTGACGGTGTTGGCGATGCTCGGGTTGTTGGCCAACGCGGCCCGTCATGAACCGGAAGCGGTGGTGGCGTTGTCGACGAGTAGGCCCGGGCGGCTGGGTCGCATCCTGCGGCTGCCGACTCCGGTGGCCTACAAGCCTTCTCGCGCCGAGGTACTGCGTGATCGACTCGATGTACGGCGTTCGGGGTCCGGCTCAGCGCCCGCGCCGGTGCGTCGCGGCCGGCCGGGTCCGGGCCGTGGTCCGGCTCCGACGCCGGAGGCCAAGCGACCGGTGTGGCGCCGGGTGCTGCCGGCTGGTCGCAGGTCGGCTGCTGCCGCGGAGGCGACGATGCGCCCGGCGGGGGCGATGCGGGGCGCCGGCAGGTATCGTGCAGGCGCCGGGAGCGAAGCGAGCGGGCCTGGTTTTCGGGGCGCCGGGAGCGAAGCGAGCGGGCCTGGTTCACGGGGTGCCGGCCATTCGTGGCGGCCCCGGTCGGGGTATTCGGGTACGCCGTCGCGGTCGCAGCCGCGTGGCTATTCCGGTGGTTCGGCCCGTCGCCGCTGAGGTGGGTGTGCGGCGCGTCGGCGTGCGTAGTTGAACGTGATGGTTGACCGCCGAGTGGCGGCGGAACGGAGTTGACGACCCGCGATGGAATCACAGGAGCAGGGTGCTGCCCGGGCCGAGGGATCGGATTCTCGCCCGCTCTCGGTGGTCGTGGCCGGTGGCGGTACCGCCGGGCACATCGAGCCCGCGTTGGCGGTCGCCGATGCGGTGCGGCGGCTGGATCCGCAGGCGAGGATCACCGCGTTGGGCACGAGTCGCGGGCTGGAGACGACGCTGGTTCCCGAGCGTGGTTACGAGTTGTCGTTGATCCCGCCGGTGCCGTTGCCGCGGAAGCCGGGCGTCGAGTTGGCGAAGACCCCGCTGCGACTTGCGCGGTCGGTGGCTGCGGCGCGTAAGGCGTTGGCGGCGGTGGATGCCGACGTGGTCGTCGGGTTCGGTGGTTATGTGTCGATTCCGGCGTATCTCGCGGCGCAGGCGCATCTGCGGGGCAAGCGGCGGTTGCCGGTGGTGATCCACGAGGCGAATGCCAGTGCGGGGATCGCCAACAAGGTGGGTGCTCGGTTCGCCGATGTGGTGCTCGCGGCGGTGGACGGTTCGGGGCTCGCCGATGCGCGGGTGGTCGGTATCCCGGTGCGCGGGCAGATCGCCGAGTTGGATCGGATGGCGTTGCGCGCCAAGGCTCGTCATTACTTCGGTCTCGACGAGGACGCTCCGACGCTGCTGGTGTTCGGCGGCTCGCAGGGTGCGGCGCAGTTGAATGCGGCGGTGGCCGGTGCGGCCGAGGCGTTGGGTCGGGCGGGCATCGGTGTCCTACACGCGTACGGGCCGAAGAACTCGATCGATCCGGTCTCGCCTGCGGGGGCACCGCCGTATCGCGGTGTCGGATATCTCAAGCGGATGGATCTCGCGTATGCCGCGGCCGACCTCGTCGTGTGCCGCTCGGGTGCGATGACGGTGGCCGAGGTGTCGGCGACCGGGCTTCCGGCGATCTATGTGCCGTTGCCGCACGGCAATGGGGAGCAGCGGCTCAACGCGCTGCCGGTGGTGCGTGCGGGCGGCGGGCTGCTCGTGGACAACGACGATCTCACCAGCGCCTGGGTGGCGCGGGAGGTACCCGCGCTGCTGTCGGATCCGGAACGGTTGGCGGCGATGTCGGCGGCGGCGGCGGGTACGGGACACCGCGACGCGGCGACCGAGGTGGCGCGGGCGGCGTTGGACCTGGCTGCACGTTTTCGCGCCGGTGAGCATCGCAAGCCGCTGTCGGCCGCGTTTCGTTCGCCGCTTTCGACGCCTGAGCAGTGAACAATTGGGGAGTCGGCATGTCTGGTGCCGACGTGAGTTCTCGTGCGGGATCCGGCGATGGAGGTGAACCGATGACCGGCGATGTCTCGGGGTCGGTGGTCGGTGAGCTGCCCGACCACCTGCGCCGTGTCCACATGGTCGGGATCGGTGGCGCGGGGATGTCGGGTCTGGCGCGCATCCTGCTCGCGCGGGGCTCGCAGGTGTCGGGGTCCGACGCCAAGAGCAGTCGCGGCATCCTGGCGTTGCGCACCCGCGGGGCCCTGATCCAGGTGGGGCACGATCCCTCGGCGCTCGACCAGATTCCCGGCGGTCCGTCGGTGGTGGTCACGACGCATGCCGCGATCCCGAAGACCAATCCGGAACTCGTTGCCGCGCGATCGCGCCGGATTCCGATCCTGTTGCGTCCGCATGTGCTGGCGGAGTTGATGGTCGGGTATCGGTCGGTGCTGATCGCGGGCACGCACGGCAAGACCTCGACCACCTCGATGACGGTGGTGGCGCTACAGCATTGTGGCCTCGATCCGTCGTTCGCGATCGGTGGTGAGCTCAACGAGTCGGGTACCAACGCCCATCACGGCAGCGGGTCGGTGTTCGTGGCCGAGGCCGACGAGAGTGACGGCTCGCTACTCGAATACGTCCCGGACATCGTGGTGGTCACCAACATCGAGGTCGATCATCTCGACTTCTTCGGCACGGTCGAACGCTATGTCGCGGTGTTCGACGAGTTCGTCGCGCGGATCAAGCCGGGTGGATCGCTGGTGGTGTGTCTCGACGATCCGGGCGCCGCTGCGCTCGCACAGCGGTGTGCGGCGTCCCTGACTTGGCGTGGCGTGTCGGTGCTGGGTTACGGCGCGCCGGAGGTGGAGGTTCCCGACGGTGTGCGGGTGGTGGCGACGATGACGTCGTGGGCGCCGACGGCGGCCGGCAGTGAGATCGGTGTGCGCTTCGGTGCGCCGGTCGTCGGTGCCGGGTCGGTGGAGCCCGAGGCGTCGGCGCCGGACGGCTCCGTGGATCGCTCGGTGGCATTGACGATCCCGGGAATCCACATGGCGCGCAATGCGATTGCCGCGATCGTCGCCGCCACGTGTGCGGGCGGTGATCTCTCGGCGGTGATCGCGGGTATCGAGGCGTTCGCCGGTGTGCGCCGGCGATTCGAATTCAAGGGTCGCGTGGGCCTCGACGACGATGGTGCCGAGGGCGGAGAGGCCGCCGAGCGGGGTTCGACGGCTGGGGGAGTGGTCGAGGTCTTCGACGACTACGCCCATCATCCGACGGAGGTGGCCGCGGTACTCACGGCCGCGCGCGCCATGGTCGACGGCGACGAGTCCGGGCGCCGACGCCGCGTCGTCGCAGTATTCCAGCCCCACTTGTATTCGCGCACAGAGGAATTCGCCGACGAATTCGCTGCCGCGCTCGACCTCGCCGATGCGGTGGTGGTCGCCGACGTGTACGGGGCACGAGAGCAGCCGGTACCCGGTGTCAGCGGCCGGATGATCGTCGAGCGGATGGCGCGTGCGGCACGCTTCGAGCCCGATCTGTCCGCACTTGCCGCCACGGTGGCCGGGTTGGTGCGACCGGGGGATGTGGTGCTGACCCTCGGCGCGGGCGACATCACCATGCAGGGCCCGGAAATCCTGGCCGCCCTCGCACATCGCGGGTCCGGCGGGGATCGTGCTGCCGATGCCGGGGAAACGGGCGGCGGTGAGCGCTGATGCGTGTCCTGCCGCAGCGTCGTCGTCCGCGGATCGTTCTCGGCGTGGTCCTGACCGCCGTGGTGGTCGTGGGTCTGGTGCTCATCGCCTACCTGACGCCGTTGATGTCGGTGCGCAACACCGAGATCAGTGACAACCGGACCGTTCCGGGGGCGCAGATCCTCGATGCCGCCGCGGTGGCTCCCGGGACGCCACTGCTGCAGGTCGACACCGAGGCGGTGGCCAGGCGGATCGCGGCCATCCCGTCGATCGCCTCGGCGCGGGTGCAGCGCGGTTATCCCTCGACCCTGCAGATCACCGTCACCGAGCGGGTGCCGGTCGCGGTGGTTCCCGACGGAGACAAGGTGCACGTGCTCGACCGGTCCGGGGTGGGGTACCTGACGTACCCGAACTCCTCGATTCCGCCGGAGATCAAGAAACTCCCGGTGCTGCAGACCGCGACGCCCGGTCCGGCCGATCCGACGACGCGCGCTGCGCTCGGGGTGACCGCGGGCCTGCCTCCGCAGTTGTCGGGGCTCGTGCTCAGGGTGATCGCGAATTCGCCGGTGGACATCGAATTCGCGTTGACCGGTGACCGCAAGGTCATCTGGGGTGACGACACCCGCAACGACGAGAAGGCGCGCACGCTCGGCTACCTGCTCAGCCAGAAGGCGACCGAGTACAACGTCTCGGCGCCGAATTTTCCCGCCTTTCGCTGAGAATCCGGTGTCGACGCCGTGCGAATCGGTGTCGGAGGACACGAGTTTGGCGACACGCCGGGCCACCTGCTGGCCCACCGGGGTGGTGATGCCTAGCGTCAATCCCAACATCACTACTTGACATAACTCTGAATCTATGGTTGAGGTTTAGGGTTTCGCGATCGACAAGAGGAAGGCGAGCGTCATGACGCCACCGCACAACTACCTGGCCGTGATCAAGGTCGTCGGCATCGGCGGCGGCGGCGTCAACGCCGTGAACCGCATGATCGAGCAGGGGCTCAAGGGGGTGGAGTTCATCGCCATCAACACCGACGCCCAGGCGCTGTTGATGAGCGACGCCGACGTCAAACTCGACGTCGGACGTGACTCGACCCGCGGGCTCGGCGCCGGGGCCGATCCCGAGGTCGGCCGGCGCGCGGCCGAGGACGCCCGCGACGAGATCGAGGAGCTCCTCAAGGGCGCCGACATGGTCTTCGTGACCGCGGGAGAGGGCGGCGGCACCGGCACCGGTGGCGCACCGGTGGTGGCCCAGATCGCCCGCAAGCTCGGCGCGCTGACCGTCGGCGTGGTGACCCGGCCGTTCGCGTTCGAGGGCAAGCGCCGCGGCGGCCAGGCCGAGGCCGGGATCACCGCGCTGCGCGAATCCTGCGACACCCTGATCGTCATCCCCAACGACCGTCTGCTGCAGCTCGGTGACGCCCAGGTGAGCCTGATGGATGCCTTCCGCAGCGCCGACGAGGTGCTCCTCAACGGTGTCCAGGGCATCACCGACCTGATCACTACCCCGGGGCTGATCAACGTCGACTTCGCCGACGTCAAGGGCGTCATGAGCGATGCGGGTAGCGCCCTGATGGGGATCGGCTCCTCGCGCGGCGAGGACCGAGCGAAGAAGGCCGCCGAGTCGGCGATCAACTCGCCGTTGCTCGAGGCGTCGATGGAAGGTGCGCGTGGCGTGCTCATCTCGATCGCCGGTGGCAGTGACCTCGGTCTGTTCGAGATCCACAACGCCGCGACCCAGGTCCAGGAGGCCGCCCACGAGGACGCGAACATCATCTTCGGCACGGTGATCGACGACAACCTCGGTGACGAGGTCCGGGTGACCGTCATCGCCGCCGGATTCGACGGCGGCTCGCCGCGCAAGCGTGCCGATGCCCCGGCTGCCGGAGCGGGCAAGGTCGGCGCCGCGCAGGCCGGAGACGTGTCCCGACCGGCGAAGAACGACCCGCTGTTCGGCGAGATGCCGTCCGGCCAGGGCGATCCCTTCGCCTCGTCGTCGACGCCGGAGCGGCCGCGTCGCAACAACGTGACCCTCGACGACGACGACGTCGATGTGCCCTCCTTCATGAAGCGATAGTCATGGGTGGGACCGGCGGACCGGCGACGGCGGCCCGGGTGCGTCGGGTGGTCACCACCCGCGCCGGCGGCAGCTCGCAGGCGCCTTACGACAGTTTCAATCTCGGCGATCACGTCGGCGACGACCCGGCAGCGGTCGCGGCCAATCGTTCGCGTCTGGCCCGCCAGATCGGGGTGGACGAGTCCCGGGTGGTGTGGATGGAGCAGATCCACAGCCGCAACGTGACCGTGGTCGACGAGTCGACGTTCACCTCGCCCGATGTCGAGAAGGTGGGCCCCTCGATCCGCGTGCCGGCCACCGACGCACTGGTCACCGCCCTGCCCGGGGTGGCCCTGGCGGTGCTCTCGGCCGATTGTGTGCCGGTGTTGCTCAGCGACGACGAGGCCGGTGTCATCGCCGGTGTCCATGCCGGCCGCGTCGGTGCCCGTATCGGCATCGTGCCGGCCACCCTGCGCGCGATGATCCGGCTCGGCGCGCGTCCCGAACGCATCGGGGCCTTTCTCGGCCCGGCGGCCGGAGGTGACCGCTATGAGGTGCCCGACGCGATGCAGCGCGACGTCGAGGAGCATCTGCCCGGCAGTGCGTGCCGGACCGCGAAGGGCACCGCTGGTCTCGATCTGCGCGCCGGAATCCGGCGGCAGTTGCTGGCCGTCGGAGTGAATTCGGTGGCCGTCGACCCGCGGTGCACCATCTCCGACACCGGTCTGTTCAGTCACCGGCGCGGTGCGCCGACTGGTCGGCTGGCGTCGGTCATCTGGATCGACCGGTGAGCGATCCGCGCACCGAGGAGCTCGCGCAGCGCCTGGCCACGGTGCGCGGGGAACTCGACGCGGCCGTGGCCCGCGCCGGTCGGGCGCCGGGCGACGTCGAGTTGCTGGTGGTGACCAAGTTCTTTCCGGCCGCCGACGTCGCGCGTCTGATCGAGCTGGGGGAGCGCGAGTTCGGCGAATCCCGCGAGCCCGAGGCGAGCCGCAAGATCGGCGAACTCGGTTCACTTGTCGACGGCAGCGGAGCCGTGTTCGACATGATCGGCAGCGTGCAGACCAAGAAGGCGAAAACCGTTGCGCGATGGGCGCGTTCGGTGCACTCGGTGGATCGCGACAAGCTCGTCGACCAGTTGGCGTCGGCGGCGGGGGTGGCGCTGGACGAGCAGGTGCGCTCCGAGCCGCTCGGGGTGTTCTGTCAGGTCAGCCTCGACGACGACCCGACACGCGGGGGTGTCGTCGAGGGGCAGTTGCCCGAACTCGCGCAGCGGGTGGCCGACGCACCGACGTTGCGGCTGGCGGGCCTGATGGTCATCGCGCCGACGCACGGTGAGGTGCGGGAGTGGATGGCGAAGACCGCGCGTATCCGCGAGAAGTTTCTGCAGGAGCATCCGGATGCGACAGCGCTGTCGGCCGGCATGAGTGGCGACATGGCGATCGCCGTCGAATACGGCTCGACATGTGTGCGTGTCGGTACCGCGATCATGGGATCCCGGCCGATACTCTCTCAGTAATCACACAAGTCACATCAGAACCATCGAGAACAGCTCACACACCGGCAACATTTGCACCACCCGCTCGTGAGCGTCGGATGACCAGAGAGGCCCAGCACATGACCACGATGCAGAAGTTCAAGGCATATTTCGGCATGGTGCCTCCGAGCGAGTACGAGGACGATTACCTCGACGAGCCCGGCCCCGGCCCGGTCCGGGCCGCCGCGCGTGAGCGCACCTACCGCGACGACTACTACGGCGACTCCTCCTACCGCGAGGAAGCGCTCGCCGACTCCGCGTACGGCGACTACCGCGACGCCGGCTACCGGGACCGTGAGGTCGGCGTGGCCGGCCGCGATCGTGAGGTCTACGCCGAGGAGCGGCGGTACGCGGTGGGCGGTTACGAGGGATACGAACCCGGCTATGCGGGCGCCGAATACGCCTACGCGGGTGGAGGCGTCCGGGCGGCCACCGAGGTGTCCTCCGACCGGGTGCGGGCCACACGACTCGAGCCGCTGCAGCGGTCGAGCGGCGCGACGCTGCGCGCGACCGGAGCCGGCCGGCCGGGCGGCTCCGATCGGGGAGACCTCGAGCGCGTCTTCGCCGACGGCCCGCTGCACAAGATCACCACCCTGCGTCCGTCCGATTACGGTGAGGCGCGCACCATCGGTGAACGCTTCCGCGACGGCAATCCGGTGATCATGGACCTGGTCAACATGACCAATGACGACGCCAAGCGTCTCGTCGACTTCGCCGCCGGACTGGCATTCGCGCTGCGTGGTTCCTTCGACAAGGTGGCCACCAAGGTGTTCTTGCTCTCACCGGCCGACATCGATGTCTCGCCCGAGGATCGGCGCAAGATCGCCGAGACCGGGTTCTACAACCAGTCCTGACCGGTACGGATTGCCCGATGTCGCAGCACAATGCGACATGTGCGGCAAATCCCCCGAATCAGCGTCCTCGCGCCCGCGGCGACGTGCCGGAACCCCGGTGCGGCCGCGGGCGCCTCACGTCAGGCACTCTTGAGAAGTGGCGATTGTGTTCGAAGTCATCTGGTACATCCTGTTCGTCTACTGGCTGCTGTTGCTGGCCCGGCTCGTTGTGGAGTTGGTGCGCACCTTCGCTCGGGAGTGGCGACCGACGGGGATCGTCGTGGCGATCATCGAGATCACCTTCACGGTGACCGATCCACCGATCAAACTGTTCCGGCGGATCATCCCGCCGATTCCGCTCGGCCCGGTGCGGCTGGACCTGTCGCTGATGATCGTGCTGATCCTGGTGGTGATCGCGATGCAGGTGGTCGGGTCATTCCGCATGGGCGCCGCGGCGTCGGCGCTGGGGATGTGACCGGGGACTTGGCCCGAGACCGTATTGCTGATGTCATGGTTGAGTGACTGTTTGATTGCAGGACGACATCGATGTCCTACTACGAACGGTTCAGATGTGACAGGATAAGACGCCAGTTACAGATTTTGACTGGTATGAATGGTCAGTGACAGTCTGTAATGGGACACGTGACAGCGTGGAACTGCTCGACTGACGCAGAACTGCTCGACTGACGCAGAACTGCTGGCACAAGGCTCGACCAAGACAAGCTCGAACGACATTGAGGGGAACCGACATGCGGCTGACACCAGCTGATGTGCACAACGTCGCGTTCAGCAAACCGCCTATCGGTAAACGCGGCTACAACGAAGACGAGGTGGATCAGTTCCTCGACTTTGTCGAAGCAGAACTCGCACGTCTTATCGACGAGAATTCGGATCTGAAACAACGCGTCGAAGAACTCGAGGGCGAGCTCACCGAGGCGCGGTCCGGTGCCGCTGCGGCGCCTGCGCCGTCGGAGGACCACACCCAGGTCTTCGCCGCGGTGTCCACTCCCGAACCCCAGGCCCCGCCTGCCCCCGCGCCGGCGGCGGCGCCGGTCGACGGCGACGCCCACGTCCGTGCGGCCAAGGTCTTGGCGCTCGCGCAGGAGACCGCCGATCGTCTGACCAGCACCTCACGCCAGGAAGCCGACTCGTTGCTGGCCGACGCGCGGCAGCGGTCGGACTCGATGGTCGCCGAGGCACAGAGCAAGTCCGAGGCCATGCTCGCCGATGCGCGACAGCGTTCGGAGGCCATCCTGGCCGACGCGCAGACCCGCTCGGAGGCGCAGCTGCGTCAGGCACAGGAACGTGCCGACGCCCTGCAGAGCGACGCCGAGCGCAAGCACGCCGAGATCATGGGCACCATCAACCAGCAGCGTGGCGTACTCGAGGGACGGATCGAACAGCTCAAGATCTACGAGCGTGAGTACCGTACGCGTCTGAAGACCTACCTGGAATCCCAGCTCGAGGAACTCCAGCAGCGCGGTAGCGCGGCTCCGGTCGAGAGTGGACGCCCGGCCGATCAGTCGTTCTCCACCGATCCCGGCAACGGTGGATTCAGCAGCTACTCGCAGAGCTGAGCGGGACGACACTAGGTCGATGACGTGCTGACCCTGGCGCTGGCTGCCACGCTTGTCGGATTCGTCCTACTTGTTGTCGGCCTGATCACCGGCACCCTGTGGCTCGCGATTGCCTGCATCGTGGTCTGCCTCGTCGGCCTGATCTTCCTCGTCGCCGACATCGTCTGGAGTGGTCGGCGCGGTAAGGCCGACGACGAGCAGGCCGGTGGTGGGTTCGGCTTCGGCGCTGCGCGCGAGGACGCCGGCGACGACACCGATGATGACCGGTACCCGCCGCGGCCGCCGGACACCGGGGATCCGCAGTCGGAGTCGGTGCACGGCCCCGACACCGACGGACAGTCGACCGAGGATCGTCGTCGGGCCCTCTGGGAGGGCGTCATCGCGTCTCCCGACGCACCCGACACCCCGCCGGACTCACGCGCGACCGATTCCCGTCCGCCCGAGTCCGTGCCGACGCAGGCTACTACTCCGCCTCCGCCCGGGCCCGGTGTCACAGCCCCCGGTCGGCCCGCCGCACCCTCGACCGCCGAGCGGGGATACGCCGACTATCTGCGGTCGGTCGGCGCTGCCGACACCCGCTCGCGCCCCCCGGTGTCGAACCCCGGCGTTCCCCACCCTTCCGGCCCGACCGCCGGCAACGACCCACGGGGGCGGCAACGCCCTCCCGGCCCGCCCCAATCCGGTCCGCCCCAGTCCGGCCAGTTCGAGTCCGGCCGGTTCGACTCGGGCTCACCCCGGTCCGGCGGGTTCCGGCCCGGTCCGGCGCCGACTCCGCAGGGCTCTCGGGGGACGCACTCCGATCCCGGGTCCACGACGCCGTCGGGTGAATCGGAGCCCGCAAAGCGGCCGGAGAAGATCGATCCGTTGCATCCGGACTGGCGCCCGCCCCAGCAGTGACAGCAGAGCAGCCGGTGACGACAACGGCCGTGGGTGACGACAAACGATTTGGTCCGACCCGGTCGTGCACGGCTACACTGGGTCTCGCGTCGATCCGGCCATCACCGGGGAGCACCCGGAAGAACCGAACGTCCCCGTCGGGTCGTTCCCAGTAGAACCGGGCGGGTGGGCCCGTCACAGCCCGCGTCCCGTGACACGGTCACCACATGCGCGGGACCTGAGTGGCGTCGATCGTCGTCGACGCAAGCGGGGTGGTACCGCGCAACCGGGAACGGTTAGCGTCCCCGTGCCGAGAAGCATCGAGATGGCACGAGGAGACCAGCCGTGACCGACGTGGGTCAGTCCCCGCACACCCCCCAGTCCGCCGAGACCGGTGCGTCTTCGCACGCCGACGACGGGAGCCGGATCTATCCGCGCGTCGACATGACCGGCGGCGAGCGTGGTGCGCCGTCGTTTCCCGACGTCGAGCGCACCGTGTTGCAGTACTGGGACGCCGACGACACTTTTCGCGCGTCTGTCGAGGAAAAGTCCCAGGCGGAGGAGTTCGTCTTCTACGACGGTCCGCCGTTCGCCAATGGTCTGCCGCACTATGGGCACTTGCTCACCGGTTACGTCAAGGACGTCGTCCCGCGGTATCAGACGATGCGGGGCAAGAAGGTCGAGCGCCGGTTCGGTTGGGACACACACGGTCTGCCCGCCGAATTGGAGGCCGAACGCCAGCTCGGGATCACCGACAAGTCGGAGATCGAGAAGATGGGCATGGAGCGGTTCAACGACTTCTGCCGTGACTCGGTACTGCGGTACACCGGTGAGTGGCGCGAGTACGTGACCCGTCAGGCCCGTTGGGTCGACTTCGACAACGACTACAAGACCCTCGACATCGACTACATGGAGTCGGTGATGTGGGCGTTCAAGCGGCTGTGGGACAAGGGCTTGATCTATCAGGGCTATCGGGTGCTGCCGTACAGCTGGTACGAGCAGACACCGCTGAGCAACCAGGAGTCCAAGCTCGACGACGCCTATCGGATGCGCCAGGACCCGGCGGTCACCGTGACCATGCCGCTCGTGGCGCCCGGCAGCCCGCTCGACGGTGTGAACGCGTTGATCTGGACGACCACCCCGTGGACGTTGCCGAGCAACCTTGCGATCGCGGTGAATCCGAAGGTCACCTACGTCCACGTGCGCGCCACCGACGGGCATGACTACCTGCTCGCCGAGGCGTTGCTGGGTGCGTATACGGGTGAACTCGGCGACACCACCGAACTCGGCCGGTACCCGGGCGCCGATCTCGCCGACCTGCACTACCTGCCGCCGTTCGATTTCTTTGTCGGACACCCGAATTCCCATCGCGTGTTGCTCGGCGACTATGTCACCACCGACAGCGGCACCGGTATCGTGCACCTGGCTCCCGCGTTCGGCGAGGAGGACATGGAGCTCGCCACCGCCAACGGTATCGAGGTCGTTCAGCCGCTCGATCCGGGTGGCCGGTTCACCTCGGCGGTGCCGACCTATGAGGGGCAGATGGTCTTCGACGCCAACCCGGCGATCATCAAGGACCTCAAGGCCGGTGGCGGTCATGTCCAGTCCGGACCGGACGGTCGGGCCGGGCGCATCCTTCGGCACGAGACCATCGAGCACTCCTATCCGCATTCCTGGCGGTCGGGAAAGCCGTTGATCTACATGGCCGTTCCGTCGTGGTTCGTCGCGGTCACCCCGATCAAGGAGCGCATGCTCGAACTCAACAAGCAGATCACCTGGGCGCCCGATCACATCCGGGACGGTCAGTTCGGCAAGTGGCTCGAGGGTGCCCGCGACTGGAACATCAGCCGAAATCGGTTCTGGGGTGCGCCGATCCCGGTGTGGGTCTCCGACGACCCGGATCATCCCCGCACCGATGTCTACGGTTCGCTCGACGAGCTCGAGCGCGACTTCGGGGTGCGTCCGGACAATCTGCACCGGCCCTACATCGACGAGCTGACCCGGCCCAATCCCGACGACCCCACCGGCGCGTCGACGATGCGTCGTGTGCCGGAGGTCTTCGACTGCTGGTTCGAGTCGGGTTCGATGCCGTTCGCGCAGGTGCACTACCCGTTCGAGAACGCCGACTGGTTCGACGGTGACGCCGAGGCCGGCCTGGCGCCGCACAATCCGGGCGACTTCATCGTCGAGTACAACGGTCAGACCCGGGGCTGGTTCTACAACCTGCACGTGCTCGCCACCGCGCTCTTCGATCGGCCCGCATTCAAAAGTGTTGTCGCGCACGGGATCGTGCTCGGCGACGACGGGCAGAAGATGAGCAAGTCCAAGCGCAACTATCCCGACGTCAACGAGGTCTTCGACCGCGACGGCAGCGATGCGATGCGCTGGTTCCTCATGGCCTCGCCGGTGCTGCGGGGCGGGAACCTCGTGGTCACCGAGAAGGGCATCCGCGAAGGTGTGCGACAAGCGTTGCTGCCGTTGTGGAATGCGTACAGTTTCTTGGCGCTCTACGCCGAGAGGCCGGCGACGTGGCGGACCGATTCGACCAACGTGCTCGACCGCTACATCCTGGCGAAGCTGGCGCTGACCCGCGACGAGATGACCACCGCGCTCGACACCTACGACATCGCCGGCGCGTGTGATTCGTTGCGGCGCTTCGTCGAATCGTTGACGAATTGGTACGTGCGCCGGTCCCGGGCTCGCTTCTGGGCCGGTCAGGACGCCGACGCCGATGCCTTCGACACGCTGTACACCGTGCTCGAGGTGGCCTCTCGCCTTGCCGCGCCGCTGTTGCCGATGGCCACCGAGGCGATCTGGCGTGGGCTCACCGGTGAGCGGTCGGTCCATCTGACCGATTGGCCCACCGCCGACGAGTTGCCCGCCGACGCGGCGCTGGTGGCGGCGATGGACGAGGTGCAGGCGGTGTGCTCGACGGCGTCGAGTGTGCGCAAGGCCAACAAGTTGCGGGTGCGTCTGCCCTTGCCGGGGCTGACGGTGGCCTCGCCGACGGCCGGGCAACTCGAACCGTTCACCGATCTGATCGCCGACGAGATGAACGTGAAGTCGGTGACGCTGTCGACCGACGCCGATGCCTATGGGCGACAGGAACTCGCCGTGAACGCGCGGGCTGCCGGTCCGCGGCTGGGCAAGGACGTGCAGCGGGTCATCAAGGCGGTCAAGGCCGGTGACTGGGCGGTGCGCGTCATCGACGACGGCACCGAGGTGGTCAGTGCCGCCGGTATCGACCTCGAGCCGGGGGAGTACACGCGCCGGCTCGTCGCCGAGGAACCCGAATCGACCGCCGAATTGCCCGGCGGTGCGGGGCTGGTCGTTCTCGACACCGCGGTCACCCCGGAGCTCGAGGCCGAGGGATGGGCCAAGGACCGGGTCCGCGAGCTCCAGGAGGCCCGACGCTCTCTGGGCCTGGATGTGTCGGATCGGATCGAGGTGCGTCTGGTGGTGCCCGCCGAACGTCTGGACTGGGCCCGAAGCCACGCCGACATGATCGCCGGGGAGGTCCTCGCGGTGGTCTTCGAGGTGGTGCAGGCCGGTGCCCCGGGCGCCATCGAACTCGGAGACGGTGTCACCGCCGACGTCACCCGCGCCACGACCTGAGCCGCGCTGCGCGGTACTCCCGATCGCCCGTACGCGTCACGCGTGCGGGCGATCGGCGTTTCGGGAGAGGTACTCGGGGATACCTCATTGGGCAGCCGACCCGCCCAGCGCGCGTCGGCTCGACTGCAGAGCCGACCGCAGTGCCTCGACCTCGGTGTCGTCGAGATCGGCGACCATCCGGGTCTCGATGGCCGTGATCGCCGGTTCCAGACGTTCGACGGTCTCGTGGCCGTGGTCGGTGAGGTACAGCCGCATCTGCCTGCGGCTGTGCGGGTCGGTCTCGCGTCGGACGAACTGCCGTTCCTCGAGCCCCGCGGTGATCCGGGCCATCGTCTGCGGTCGCACGAACGAATTGCGGGCGAGTTCGGCGGAGGTCAGCCCCGGGCGGCGGGCCAGCACGGTCAGCGCGGTGTATTGCACCGGCGTCAAGCCCTCGCCGCCGACCACCTCGTCCATGCGGGCGCGCACCGCCAACTCCAGCTGCTTGACGAGGTAGAGCAGTGTGGCGTTGCTGCTGGGCATAGGTGACTCTCTCGCGACGGTGACGAAACGGGGCGGGTGGCGGACGTGAAGCGATGGCGAACTCGACCTTGATTATGCAGAACCGTCGTCCCACGCCGCCGGGCTCCGGGTGAGCCACCCTTCTCCGGAGCGGAGATGAGCGCCACACCCTTGCGCGCACGACAACAAACCGTCAGTATTGCTGTTATCAGCATTGCTGATGATGTCGGCAGCACCACACCGCCCTTCTCGGCTCGGAAAGGTCCCCCCATGACCCAGAGAACATTCGTCACCGGAAAGGCCGACGCCGGCGGCTCCGACAGGTACGTCCTGGACAGTCGGACGCTGATCGCCGCGGCGGCGGCGATCGCCCTGGCGCAGGCTGCGTTGGCCATGCCCGCCGTGCTCAACGGGCTCTTCCAGGACGATCTCGGCACCAGCGCGTCACAGCTCACCTGGATCTCCGCGGCGTTCCTGGTCCCGGTCACCCTGTTCGAGCTCACCTTCGGGGTGCTGGGAGATCTGTTCGGCCGCAAGCGATTACTGATCATCGGCACCATCGTTCTCGGTGTCGGTCAGCTGATCGGCTTCCTCACCCCGGGTTGCCGACGTCGACACCTCGATCCGGGTGGCCGTGCTGCTCGTCGGCCAGGTGCTCACCGGTGTCGGCGCGGCCGCGATCATGCCCACCACCCTGGCGATGGTCGCAGCGGGCACGCACACGCCGGCGCGGTCCACTCCGGGCCGTTGGGCGCCAACGGCGTTCCGGCGACGGTGATGGTCGACGGAAAGTCCGTGCCGCTCAATCCTTTGCAGTCGGTTGCCTTTGACGCTCTCGATCATTCATACTCGATGGCCTTCGTGGTGCGCGCCGGCGCGGCACTGCTCGCCACCCTCATCGTCGGCATCGGGTTCACCGGGGTCGAGTCGCGGTCCCGCGTCAGCGGCGAACCCGAAACCGTATGACCGACCCACGATTTCTCCGGAGGACGTCGAATTGTCTGTGCTTGCCAACCCGCCCGTGGCGCGGGTGATCGCGCGGGGTATGCAGTGGGGGATGGGTCGGGCGGCGCAGCGCACGACCACTCGCGCGCGGGCGCGATTTCCCGACCACCGAGCCGACACCGAGCCGCTGCGGATACCGAGCACTCTGGGGCCGGTCTCGGCGACGATCTACCGTCGCGCACCCGCCGACCGCACACCACCGGTATATGTGAACCTGCACGGCGGCGGATACGTCATGGGCGTGAGGGAGCAGGACGATCCGGCGTGCCGGCTGCTGGCGGTGGAGGCCGGCGTCGTGGTCGTCAACGTGGATTACGCGCTCGCCCCGCAGCATCGGTTTCCGCAACCGCCCGAGCAGATCCACGAGATCCTCGTCTGGATCGCCGAGCACGGAGCAGAGCACGGCTGGGACGGCACCCGGCTGGTCGTCGGCGGTCAGAGCGCGGGCGGCGCGCTCGCGGCGGCCGGGGCGCGGCTCGCACTCGAACACGGTGGCCCGCGATCTCGTTGCAGGTTTTGCATTACCCGCCAATGGATCTGACGGTCCCGGCGGGCGCCAAGCACTCACCGCTGGCCCGGCCGATGCTCCGACCGTGGATGGGTACGGTGTTCGACGCCGCGTACGTCCCGGACGTCGCGCAGCGGTTCGACCGGCTGGTCTCACCCGCCGGCGGCGCCGACGAGGCCGATCTCACCGGTATCGCACCCGCTCTGGTCATCGTGGCGCACAACGACATCCTGGCCGAGGAGGGACGGCGATACGCCCGGCGGCTCGAGGCCGCCGGCGCGCTGCGCGGGCTCCTCGAGGTCCCCGACGCCGATCACGGCTACGACGTCGACGATGACGTCAAGGCGCTCTCGTCGTACGGATGGATCGCCGAGCGGGTACGCGTCGCGACCGCCGTCGAGGAACCTCCGTCAGCGGAACACCGATGACAGGACCGCGTCGATCTGGGCGCTGAACAGGTGCTCGGGAACGGAGAACGTCTCCGAGCCGTATTGGCCGAACACCTCCAGCGAGGTCGCCCCGATCACGGTGGCCCACAACAGGGTTCCGGTGACGAGGGCGGTATCGGGTAGGTCGTTGCCGAACTCGGTGCGGATGGCGTCGAGATCGGCCGACAGTGTGGGGGAGACCTCGCAGTCCGGGGCGGTGAGGACGCCCGCGTCATGTGCGGCGGCGAGTTCGGCGATGAGCCGTGCGATCACGCGGGTGCCGGGGGTGACGGTACGGTCGGCGGGCGCTGCGTATCCGGGGACGGGGCTGCCGTAGAGCAGTGCCCAGCGTGCCGGATCGTCGACGGCCCAGGTGCGGATTGCCTTGGCGGCAGCCATGATCCGGCCGCGATGATCCCCGGCGTCGATACGGTCGGTGGCGGCGTCGACCGACTCGGCGAGGTGGGTGTACCCCTCGACGAGCAGCCGGGTGAGCAGTTCGTCGCGACTCGGGACGTAGCGGTAGACCGCCGACGAGACCACGCCGAGCTCCCGCGCGATCGCACGCAGCGACAGTCCCGCGGCGCCGTGGGTGCTCAGATGCTCGCGACCGAGCCGCAGGATCTCGGTCTCCATTGTCTGCCGATTCTCGGCTCGGGTGCGGGGCGCGCGCGTCGTCGATCCGGGCATGCCGACCATCATCGCACAATGCGAGAGCATTGCTCTTGTTTTTCGGGCCGGATGTCTGCATACTCGAAAACGAGAGCGGTGCTCTCTATCAACGAAAGGTAGTTCGATGACCCATTACCTCGCGCCCACGACGATGGATTCCCGGATGAATGCCCTCGTCCGCTGGCTCACCGACCGCGGCTTCTCGCTCGCCGGCGCCCAGACCCTGACCGTGATCGGTCGGACATCCGGTGCGCCGCAGAGTATTCCGGTCAATCCGCTCGTTCTCGACGGTGTCGAGTACCTGGTGGCGGTGCGTGGCGTCACCCAATGGGTCCGCAACGCCCGCGCGGCGGGTGTGGGCGAACTGCGTCGTGGCCGGCGCTCACGCCGGGTCGCGCTCCTCGAGGTGCCCGCGACCGAGCGGGCCGCGATCATCCGTCGCTACCTCGACAAATGGGGGTGGGAGGTCGGGCGGTTCCTGCCGGAGGGGCTCGGGGTCGACGCGACGGAGGCGCAGCTCGCGGAACATGCCGAACAGATCCCGGTCTTCGTGGTCTCTGCCGCCTAGCCACCCGCTGCCAGGTGTGCCGACGCCGTGACGACCGGTGGTCGGGGCGCGTCCTACTCTGCAAGGGTGTCGGAGTTTGCAGGAGTCCCGGGGATTGCCGGTCGGGATGACGCCACCGAGCGCAGCGAGCCCGATGAGACCGAGCGCAGTGCGCGGTGGGTGATGCATCTCGACATGGATGCCTTCTTCGCCTCTGTCGAACAACTCACGCGTCCGACCCTGCGGGGCAGGCCGGTGCTGGTCGGCGGTACGGGCGGGCGGGGCGTGGTCGCGGGTGCGAGCTATGCCGCACGGGCCTACGGCGCGGCGTCGGCGATGCCGATGCATCAGGCGCGGCGACTCGTCGGTGCGTCCGCGGTGGTGCTCCCGCCGCGTGGTGCGGTGTATCGGGTCGTGAGCGAGCGGATCTTCGCGCTCGTCCGCGAGGCCGTGGGTGTGATCGAGATGCTGTCCTTCGACGAGGCATTCGCCGAGCCCGAGGCGCTCGTCGGATGTAGCGCCGCGCAGGCGCACGCGTTCGCCGACGATGTCCGGCGACGCATCCGCGACGAGGTGGGCCTGGCCGCGTCGGTGGGGTTCGGCTCAGGGAAGCAGATCGCCAAGATCGCTTCCGGAATGGCCAAACCCGATGGGGTGATGGTGATCTCGCCCAGCCGTGAACTCGCGTTCCTGCATGCGTTGCCGGTCCGAAAACTGTGGGGGATCGGCCCGGTCTCCGGGGATCGTCTGTCCCGGTTGGGTATCGACACGATCGGCGACCTCGCGGCCCTGTCGGAGGTCGAGGTCGCCTCGGTGCTCGGTTCCACCGTCGGTCCGGCGCTGCACCGCCTCGCCCAGGGTATCGACGATCGACCTGTCACCGAACGTGCTGCGGCCAAACAGATCTCGGCCGAATCCACTTTCGCCGCCGACATCGTATCGATGGCGGGACTCCGGCCGGCGATCGATCGGTCGGCCGCCGATGCGCACCGTCGGCTCGTCGCCGACGGGCGCGGTGCCCGCACCGTCGTGCTCAAACTCAAACGCGCCGACATGTCGGTGCTGACCCGCAGTTTCACGCTGCCCGCGGCCACCAGCGACCTCGACGCACTCACCGCGGTGGCCCGTCGCCTGGCTCTCGATCCCGAGTCGATTGGTCCGATTCGCCTTGTCGGAGTCGGCTATTCCGGTCTGAGTGAGACCGAGCAATACGCGTTGTTCGATGATGTCGCGGCAGCGGCCGAGCCGGTGCCCGGCGTGGCGACGCCGACCGCGGATTCGGCGCAAGGTGTCGAGGAGACCGACCGCACCGACCGCACCGACCGCGCCGATGGTGCCGAGGGCGCCGAGAGTGCGGTGCGCTCGGCGCAGCCCGGTGAGTGGGCCACCGGCAACGACGTGACCCACCGCGAGCACGGGCACGGCTGGGTGCAGGGTGCCGGGCACGGTGTGGTCACCGTGCGGTTCGAGACCAGAACCACCGGGCCCGGCCCGGCGCGTACCTTCGCCGCCGACGATCCCGATCTGCGCCGCGCCGACCCGATCGACAGTCTGGACTGGCCGCGCGGGTGAGCGCACGGCTCCGGACGGCGCGACACCCGTCCGCTCAGTCGTCCCGCGGCCCGGATGCGGAGAAGAAGTCGGCGACCTCGTCGGCGTCGCAGCCGGTGGTGAGTAGTGCCTGCAGGGCCACGCGCGCCTGAGGTGCGCGCAGCCACCGCGAGAGGATCGCCCCGGCACGTTCGAGATCCACCGCGCCACCCCCGCCGCCGTAGGTGGCGACCACCGGGCCGTGGGGCACCCGGGTGGTGACGACGACCACCACCCCGCGCTGTCGCGCCAGGCTGACCTCGGCGGTGATGTCGGGATGGGTGTTGCCCGATCCGGTGCCGGCGAGCACGATGCCCGCGGCGTTCTGCGACACGGAGGCGGCGATGAGTCCCGGTGAGACTCCCGGATAGAGGGTGTAGGCGTCGACGCGCGCGGGGTGGCCACCCGGCAGCGGACCGGTCAGCAGTGGTCGTGGGAGCGAGTCGTGTACGGAATCGAAGACGTCGAGGTCGACGGTGGAGGCCTTGAATGCGCCGCGAGCCGGGGTGATCCGACCACCGAGGACGATCTGCACCCCGCGTGAGCGCGAGCCCGGGTCGGCGGCATGCGCCAACGCCGCCGCGATGTTGGCGGGGCCGTCGGCGTGCGGGTCGTCGGCCGGGCGTTGCGCGCCGGTGAAGACCACCGGCCGCGGATCGGCGGCGAAGAGGTCGGCGAGGAAGGCGGTCTCCTCCATCGTGTCGGTGCCGTGGGTCACCACCACCCCGTCGATGCCCGGGTCGGCCAACGCGTCGGCGATCGCGGCGACCACGCGGAACTGTTCGGTCGGCGTCATCGCCGAGCTGTCCACCGACATCAGATCGACCGGAACGATCTGCGGCTCGAACGAGGCCCCGGTGGGCACCCCGCGCGCGGCCGACCCCTCGGCCCTGGCCAGCAGGTCGTCGGCGGAGAGCACCGGCACCGCACCGTCGGTTCCGGTGCGGGCCGCGACGGTGCCGCCGGTGGTGATCAGGGCGATGCGTGCGTGCGGCGTCGGTGCCATGGATCACAGGTTGCGGGAACCGGCCGACGGCGTCAACCGTTGCGGTCGTGGTGTCCGGCACTCCGGTGCCGTGCGACGGTTTGGCATAGTGGTGTCACCGTTGACCCATCCGACAGGGTGGGAGCAACCGCGACAAGTCGTAAGGATGACCGCGCCGGTGAGGGCGGGGTCGCACAGACAGTGAGGGAGATCGTTGAAGTTTCCGAAGTTCGTGGGTGCCGTCATGATCACGGCCGCGGTGACCGTCAGCGTTGCAGCGTGTAGCAGCGACGACAGTGCCGACGACATCCCCACCGTCGCCCAGACCACCACCAGCAGCGCCGCCTCGACCGCCGGCGGCGGGACCAACGTCACCGACGCGAGCAACCCGCCCTCGGTGGCGACCCTGAACCAGATGCTGCAGACCGCGCTCGACCCGAATGTGCCGAACGCGCAGAAGACGCAGCTGGTGCAGAACTCGCAGAAGGATCCGGCCGTGTTCGACAAGCTGGTGCAGGCGCGCAAGGAGAACCCGGACGTGACCTACCAGATCCGCGGTCCGGTGACCACCGACGGACCGAACCGGGCGAGTGTTCGTGTGCAGGTCAAACTGCCCGATCAGCAGCCGCAGGACATCGACGCACAGATCGTCTACGACGGTGGCCGATGGAAGCTGGCCAGCAGCTTCGTCTGTCCGTTGATCACCACCAACGGTGTGACCAGCGCGATGTGCCCGACGTCGTCGAGTACCCGCCCGTCGAGCTGAGCTCGCACTCGATCAACACCACCGCAGGGCCCCGACTCGACGAGTCGGGGCCCTGCGGCGTTTCTCCCGGTGTCGGGGGACTTGCGCGGTGTGGACGGGTCACTTCCAGTTCACGCTGAACCCGATGCGTTGCAGTAGCGGCTGGTCGGGATCGGCGCCGACGAGTTCACGGGCACCGCTGTAGTCGGCATGCCCGCCGACGGGTAATCCCCGGGTCAGGTCGACGACGATGTCCCCGGACCCGGAATAGGAATACCGTGCGATCGTCAGGGTGGTGTTGCCGCCGGGGATCGTGAACACCGAGTTGATCGGTGACTCCTCGGCGGTGAAGGCGATGGTCAGGCGATTGCCGTCCCACGCGCTCAGCCGCGCCTCGATGGTCTGCGTCACCGTTGCCGCGCCGACGACGGTGCGTTCGCTGCGCCAGGTGGCGCCGACGCCGATCGGGTCGGTGGGCAACACGATCGAATCCTGCAGCGTCTGTACGAGCGACTGTTCGAGTGCGCGACGTGCGGGAGCCGACGACGCGTCGGTCGGCCGCAGACGCAGCGACATCGGGCTCAGCGCCGGCCCGAGAGCGATCCCGGCGACGCTGCCCTTGGCCTTGGCGAGCTGGTCGGTCAGCTCCGGTTGCGACGACGTCGGCGTTCCGAGGACGAGGTGCAGTTCGGAGGTCGCCGTGCATCCGAACCGGGCGGTCAGCGGGGTGGTGACCTCCTGGGTGGTCTGCGCGGTGGTCGACACCTCGCTCGAGGTGGTCGACAGGATCACCTGCTGTGCCGAACCGACGTCGGGTGCGGGTGTGGCGACGCGGGTGGGAGCCGCGCCGGGGGAAGTGAGCGTGACGGTCGCGGTCGGGATCGGGATCGGTGTGGCCTGGGTCAGACCGATCCCGGGGTCGGTGGCGCACGCCCCGGTCGGGGTCGGTGGTTGCGACGACTCCGCGCTGTCGGCTCCGGAGCCGCAGGCGCTCACCGCGAGGGCGCCGGTGAGGACGGTCGCCCAGACCGTGGCGGTGGACGTGCGTGACAGGCGGCGCCTGCGCCGGATCGGGCGTGCGGCGATCCTGGACGAAGCGGGCGTGGAGGACACGGCAGTCAGCGTATTGCACGCGTCAGGGATGATGGACGTGTGGACGACTCAGCGACCAATGGCACCACCTCGGGTGCCGACGAGCAGATGACGACCGCGACGACGGCCCCTCGCACGCAGCGCGGCGCGAAGGTACTCGCCGTTCTGGCCGCCATCGCCGGCACCGTCGTCGCTCTCGATGTGATCACCAAAACGCTTGTGGTGGCTCTGATCACCCCCGGCGAGCCGGTGCGGGTCATCGGCGACACGGTGACCCTGCGCCTGGTGCGCAACAGTGGTGCGGCGTTCTCGATGGCGACCGGCTACACGTGGGTGCTCACGTTGATCGCCCTGGCGGTCGTCGCGGTCATCATCCGCTATGCCGGCCGGCTCCGATCGGGCTGGTGGATTCTCGGACTTGGCCTGGTTCTCGGTGGGGCGCTGGGCAATCTGATCGACCGGATCTTCCGGGCGCCGGGTCCGTTGCGCGGGCACGTCGTCGACTTCGTGTCGGTGGGCTGGTGGCCGGTGTTCAACGTCGCGGATTCGGCGGTCGTGTGCGGGGCGGTGCTGCTGGTGATCCTGTCGCTGCTCGGATTCGACCACGACGGCACCCGCTCGGGCTGGGCGGCCCGCAACGACCCGGACCTCGACGAGCAGCCGGCGGAGGGCGATCGCGGGGCCGCCGAGGCCGGCGCGGACGACGCCGGCGAGCACCCCGACGCCGGCAAGAACGCGGCTTCCGGCAAGGACGCGGCTTCCGGCAAGGACACCGACGCCGGAGAGCACACCGACACCGGTAAGGACGCCGCTTCCGGCCTGGACACCCAGACCGGAAGGAACGCCGATGCGTGAGTCTCGGGCGATGCCCATTCCCGACGGCCTCGACGGGATGCGCGCCGATGCCGGGGTGGCCCGGCTCCTGGGCCTGTCGCGCACGGTCGTGGGCCGTCTCGCCGACGACGGCGAGGTCACCGTCGACGGCGTCGCGGTCGGCAAATCCCACAAACTCGTCGCCGGCGGATGGCTCGATGTCCTGTTGCCCGCGCCGACCGAGCCGCTGCGGGTCGAGCCCACACCGGTGGAGGACCTCTCGGTCGTCTATCACGACTCCGACATCATCGTCGTCGACAAACCCGTCGGGGTCGCCGCGCATCCCTCGGTGGGCTGGAGCGGGCCGACTGTCGTCGGTGCGCTCGCCGCCGCCGGCTATCGGATCTCCACCTCGGGTGCCTCCGAACGACAGGGCATCGTGTCGCGGCTCGACGTCGGGACGTCCGGGCTCATGGTGGTCGCGGTGTCCGAGCGGGCGTATTCGCTGCTCAAGCGCGCCTTCCGGGACCGCGAGGTCGACAAGGGGTATCACGCGCTGGTGCAGGGACACCTCGATCCGCCCGAGGGAACCATCGACGCCCCGATCGGCCGCCATCGGGGCAACGACTGGAAGTTCGCGGTCACCGCGGGCGGCAAGCCGAGCATCACCCACTACGACACCCTCGAGATGTTCGCGGCGGCGTCGCTGCTCGACATCCATCTCGAGACCGGGCGCACCCATCAGATCCGGGTGCACTTCTCGGCCCTGCACCATCCGTGTTGCGGTGACCTCACCTATGGGGCCGACCCGGTGCTCGCCGCGCGTCTGGGTCTGGACCGTCAGTGGCTGCACGCACGGTCGCTGGGGTTCGCCCATCCCGCCGACGGCCGGTACGTCGAATACACCAGCCCGTATCCGAAGGATCTCCAGCACGCGCTCGACGTGCTGCGCGAGGGCTGAGGCAGGCCCCGGATCGGCGACCACCACGACACGCCGGGCGTGACACACCGGCGCCGACACTCCGCGTACGACGCCTCACCTGCCACAGCTTTCCCGCAGCGGCGTGCCCGGGCGTGCCTGTCGGTCGCAGCGCCTAGAGTTGGTGACGCCCTATCCCAATGACTCGCACCAGAGGTGAGAAGCGTCCGTGGCAGACTCGTTTGTTCACCTGCACAACCACACCGAGTACTCGATGCTCGACGGCGCGGCCAAGGTGTCGCCGCTGTTCGCAGAGGCCAAGCGCCTGGGGATGACCGCGATCGGTATGACCGACCACGGCAACATGTTTGGTGCCAGCGAGTTCTACAACACCGCGGTCAAGAACGACATCACGCCCATCATCGGCATCGAGGCCTATATCGCCCCGGAGTCGCGTTTCAACACCAAACGCGTGCTGTGGGGTACCCGCGACCAGAAGGACGACGACGTCTCCGGCTCGGGTGCCTACACCCACATGACGATGGTCGCCGAGAATGCCACGGGTCTGCGCAACCTGTTCACGCTCTCGTCGTTGGCGTCGATCGAGGGGCAGTTGGGCAAGTGGGCGCGGATGGACGCCGAGATCATCGCCGCGCACGCCGAGGGGATCATCGCCACCACCGGCTGCCCGTCGGGCGAGGTGCAGACGCGTCTACGGCTCGGCCACGAGCGTGAAGCACTCGAGGCGGCCGCGAAATGGCAGGAGATCTTCGGCAAGGAGAACTTCTACCTCGAACTGATGGAGCACGGCCTGGAGATCGAGCGCCGGGTCCGCGACGGACTGCTCGAGATCGGTCGCAAGCTCGGCATCAAACCCATCGTCACCAACGATTGCCATTACGTCACCAAGGAGCACGCTGCCGCGCACGAGGCGCTGCTGTGCGTGCAGACCGGCAAGACCCTCTCCGATCCCACCCGCTTCAAGTTCGACGGTGACGGCTACTACCTGAAGTCGGCCGAGGAGATGCGGGCGCAGTGGGATTCGGTCGTGCCCGGTGCCTGCGACAACACCCTGGAGATCGGCGAGCGGGTGCAGAGCTACGCCGACGTCTTCACCCACCGCGACCGGATGCCGGTCTTCCCGGTGCCCGAGGGTGATTCCCAGGAGACCTGGCTGCGCAAGGAGGTCGCCAAGGGCCTCAAGGAACGTCGCTTCCCCGACTCCGAGGTGCCCGCGGAGTACCAGGAGCGTGCGAACTACGAACTCGACGTCATCATCCAGATGGGATTCCCGGCCTACTTCCTGGTGGTCGGCGACCTCATCCGGCACGCGCAGGAGGTCGGCATCCGCGTCGGCCCGGGCCGCGGGTCGGCGGCCGGCTCGCTGGTCGCGTGGGCGTTGGGCATCACCAACATCGACCCGATCCCGCACGGACTGCTCTTCGAGCGATTCCTGAACCCCGAGCGCGTGTCGATGCCCGATATCGACATCGACTTCGACGACCGCCGCCGCGGTGAGATGGTGCGCTACGCCACCGAACGCTGGGGCAGTGACAAGGTCGCCCAGGTCATCACCTTCGGCACGATCAAGACCAAGGCCGCGATCAAGGACTCGGCCAGAGTCCAGTTCGGCCAGCCCGGCTTCGCGATCGCCGACCGCATCACCAAGGCCCTCCCGCCGCCAATCATGGCCAAGGACATCCCGGTCTGGGGGATCACCAACCCCGAGCACGAGCGATTCGGCGAGGCCACCGAGGTGCGCACGCTCATCGAGACCGACCCCGACGTCAAGAAGATCTACGACACCGCCCTCGGCCTCGAGGGGCTGATCCGCAACGCCGGTGTCCACGCCTGCGCGGTGATCATGTCCTCGGAGCCGCTCACCGACGCCATCCCGGTGTGGAAGCGCGCCCAGGACGGCGCGATCATCACCGGTTGGGACTATCCCTCGTGCGAGGCGATCGGCCTGCTGAAGATGGACTTCCTGGGACTGCGCAACCTCACCGTCATCGGTGACGCCCTGGAGAACATCAAGCTCAACCGCGGGATCGACCTCGATCTCGACACGCTCCCGCTCGAGGACCCGAAGACCTACGAGCTCCTCGCCCGTGGCGACACGCTCGGCGTGTTCCAGCTCGACGGCGCGGCCATGCGTGAGCTGCTGAAGATGATGCAGCCCACCGGTTTCGAGGACATCGTCGCCGTCCTCGCGCTGTATCGCCCGGGCCCGATGGGCGTCAACGCGCACACCGACTACGCCAAGCGCAAAAACGGTTTGCAGCAGATCCGGCCGATCCACCCCGAACTCGAGGAACCGCTCAAGGAGATCCTCTCCGAGACCTACGGCCTGATCGTCTACCAAGAGCAGATCATGCAGATCGCGCAGAAGGTCGCCGGCTACTCGCTCGGACAAGCAGACCTGCTCCGACGCGCGATGGGCAAGAAGAAGAAGGAGATCCTCGACGAGGCCTACGACGGCTTCGCCGAGGGCATGCGCAACAACGGGTTCTCGCAGGCGGCGATCACCGCCCTCTGGGACACGGTGTTGCCGTTCGCCGGGTACGCGTTCAACAAATCGCACGCGGCGGGCTACGGCCTGGTCTCCTTCTGGACCGCCTACCTCAAGGCCAACTATCCCGCCGAGTACATGGCGGGTCTGCTCACCTCGGTCGGCGACGACAAGGACAAGGCCGCGATCTACCTGGCCGATTGCCGCAAGCTCGGCATCACCGTGTTGCCGCCCGACGTCAACGAGTCGCAGCGCAACTTCGCCGCCGTCGGCACCGACATCCGCTTCGGTCTGGCCGCGATCCGCAACGTCGGTTCCGGGGTCGTCGGCGCGATCCTCGAGGCCCGGGAGGCGAAGGGGAAGTTCGCGAACTTCTCCGACTACCTCAACAAGATCGACGTCACCGCGTGCAACAAGAAGGTCACCGAGTCGCTGATCAAGGCCGGTGCCTTCGACTCGCTCGGTCATCCGCGCAAGGGTCTGTTCCTGATCCACACCGAGGCGATCGAATCGGTGATCGGCACCAAGAAGGCCGAGGCGATCGGGCAGTTCGATCTGTTCGGCGGTGGCGACGAGTCGGCCGACGACAGCCTCGCCGAGGTGTTCGCGGTGCCCGTCCCCGACCAGGAGTGGGACACCAAACACAAACTCACCCTGGAGCGAGAGATGTTGGGGCTCTACGTATCCGGGCATCCGTTGGCCGGCGTCGAGCACGCCATCGCCGCGCAGACCGACACCTCGATCACCCAGCTGCTCGAGGGCAATGTGTCCGACGGTGCCCAGATCACGATCGGCGGCATCATCTCCACGGTCACCCGACGGGTGAACAAGAAGGGCGAACCGTGGGCCGCCATCACCCTCGAGGACATGGTCGGTGGCGTGGAGGTCTACTTCTTCCCACGGTCGTTCCTGGCGTACGGGATGGACATCGCCCCGGACAACATCGTGCTCATCAAGGCTCGCGTGACCTTGCGCGACGACGACAAGATGATGATCAGCGCCAACGACCTCGCCGTCCCCGACCTCGACGTGGCGGGCACGACCAAGCCGGTCGCCCTGACGTTGCCGAGCCGACTGTGTACGCCGGATCGGGTCGCCGCACTCAAGCAGGTGTTGACCCGCCATCCCGGGACCGCCGACGTTCACGTCACCCTCGTCTCCGACGATCGCTCGACGCTGCTGTGCCTGACCGAATCGCTGCGGGTGACCCCGAGTTCGGCGCTCATGGGTGACCTCAAGGCTCTGCTCGGTCCGAGTTGTCTGGGCTGAGCTGAGCTGAGGTGCACGGGCCGGCCTCTCGGTGGTCGGCGTCGGCACGCGGGCCGGGCACGGCGCGGGTACGCTCTGCGAAATGCCCGGCCACATCATCGTGCACGGTGACGACGCACTGACGCTGCGGGTCACCGAGGAACTCGCCAGTGCCGGAGCGCGGATCGTCGCGCTGGCGGCGCCCGGAGACCTCGCCGACGCCGACGTCGTGCACGCCGCGGCAGTGGTGTGCGCCGGGTCGGACGATGCGGTGAACCTCGAGATCGCGCTTCTTGCACGCACTCTCGATCCGCACGTGCGGGTGGTGGCCAACCTGTCCAACGCGGTGCTGCGGGACGCGGTCGCTTCGGGCAACGGCCCGGGCGCCGTTCTCGACGTCGCCGAACTCGCCGCCCCGTCGGTCGTCGAGGCATGTCTGGGACGTACGACGCACTCGATCCCGGTGGCGGGCAACGAGTTCGTGGTGTCGGGGGCCTATGCTCCCGGCGCGGGCACGCTGCGCGAACTCTACGGCGACCTCGCGCCGGTGGCCGTGTTGCGCGCCGGCTCCGGGGCGGGCCCGGACTCGGTCGTGCCGTGCCCAGGCCGCGATCTGCCGGTCGACGCGGGGGACTGGGTCGCGATGATCGGCACGGTCGACGACCTCGCCGCGCAGGGCGTGGAGATCGCCACGCCCCGACGACGCACCCGCTCACGCCGACCGCTGCCGCTGCGCGCGATCGGCGCCGTCCGTGCGTTCCGCGACGACGTCAACCCGAATCTCTTTCGCGCACTGGGGGTGTCGTTGGCGCTCTTGGCCTTCGCCACCATCCTGCTGCGCTTCACCTATCACCGGCCGGGGATGAGTCTGGTCGATGCGCTCTACTTCTCCACCGAGACCATCGCGACCGTCGGTTACGGTGATTTCAGCTTCGTCGGACAGCCGACATGGTTGCGATTGTTCGCCATCGGCCTGATGTTCGCCGGTGTCACCACCACCGCGGTGCTGATGGCCTTCGTCGCCGACCTGTTGCTGTCGCGCCGGATCGGCGCGTCGGCCGCCCGACGGCGCGTGCGCGACATGGCCGGTCACATCCTGGTCGTCGGGCTCGGGTCCTTCGGCATCCGGGTGGCCACCGACCTGCGGGCGCTCGGTCATGAGGTCGTGGTGGTCGAACGCAACGACGACAACCGCTTCCTCGAGGTGGCGGCCGAACTCGACATCCCGGTGGTCATCGGTGACGCGACGTTACGGCGCACACTTGCCGACGCCGGTATCGACCGCGCGTACGCGGTGGCGGTGCTCACCCACGACGACATGGTGAACATCGAGACCGGCATCATTCTGCGCGAGGTGCTCGGACGGCGCTGGTCCCGGTCGGCCGGGAGGGCCGGGGTTCCGGTGGTGCTGCGTGTCTACGACCAGTCGTTGGGAGCGGCGGTCGCGCACCGTTTCGGATTCGAGAACGTGCGCTCCACGGTCGAACTCGCCGCACCCTGGTTCATCGGGGCGGCACTCGGTCTGCAGGTCATCTCCACGTTCTCGGTCGGGCGCTATTCCTTCATGGTCGGCGGCCTGTTCATCCGGCGCGGCAGCGCCCTGGACGGCATGCTGCTCGCCGACCTCCCCACACGAACCCGCATCGTCGCGATCATCCGACGATCGGGGACCGTGCTGCACCCTCGACGCGACGACCGGCTGGCCGCCGAGGACACCGCGTACCTGGTCGGTCCGTATCACGAATTGCTTGACACCCTGCAACGCAGCCGTTGAGACGAGGTGGTCGCATCGCCTGACAGCGTCACACGAAACCGCCACACGAAACCCTGGTTTCGGCTCACCGAAACTTTTTGTCACGGCGATGCTATATTCGGTGTCACGGCAGAACGAAGAACCGTCGGCAGGAGTGCACAGATGACCGCGATGATCGAGATGAATCCCGTCCGAGAGCATGTGCGCGCCGTACGTACCGTCGACGTCGCGGGCGTGGCGTGGCCGGTGCACAAGCTGCAGGCGATCGCGGCGGCGGGTGTCGTCGGACTGATCTCGCTGCTGATCCTCACCCCGGAGCTGACCGCGTGGTTGTCCGGCGTCGCGCTGGTGACGACGTGGCTCGTCGCCCGTCACCTACCCGGGAACGCGGCGACCGCCCCGGCATCGAACCCGCCCGGGATCTCATAGATCCGGCCGTCGAAGCCGGCACTGTAGAGCCGGCCCGCCGCGAAGCCGCGGTCCCCGCGGCCGTAACTCAGCACACTGGACAGTCGAAGGCCTTGGGCCAGAACGCAATACGATCCAGGTGTGGTGATCCGGACAATCTGTCCACCGGCATTGAACGGCACCACCGGACGATCCCGCGAATCGAGCGTCAGACCGTCGGGAGCCGCCAGGGCGTCGGCGCCACCGAGGGTGAGCAGACTCTGCACGACGCGCGGATTCGCCGTCGAGATCCGGCTCACGCCCGGATTGGTGAAGGTACGCGACACGTACAGCCACCCATCGCCACGGCCGAGGACGGCGCCGTTGGCGCTCGGCAGCGATCCCCACTGCGCGTTGACCGCGCCGTTCGGTGCGACGCGCCCGATGAGGTTCCCGAAGTCATT
The DNA here is from genome assembly GCF_017654315.1 of Gordonia polyisoprenivorans. Taxonomy (NCBI): domain Bacteria; kingdom Bacillati; phylum Actinomycetota; class Actinomycetes; order Mycobacteriales; family Gordoniaceae; genus Gordonia; species Gordonia polyisoprenivorans. Next base: position 4,077,173 of record NZ_CP072203.1, on the reverse strand, counting down.
GGTGGCGTACACGGTGCCGTTGGCCGCCACATCCATCCCGTCGGCGGCGGAGAGTCCGCCGACCCAGGGTCGCAGAACGTTCGTCCGGGTATCCAGGCGTGCGATCGCGCCCGGGCGGACCGCGTCACCGATGACCACCCGCGGGTCGGCTCCGTAGCCGACGAGCAGCGTGCCGTCGGGAGCCCAGGCCAACGCCCCTGCACCACCGGAGGGAACACGGGCGATCGCCCGGCCGGGTGCACCGGGCCGGTCGAATCGGAACACCTGCCCGCTGATCAGATCGGTCGCATAGGCGCGACCGGCGGCATCGACGGTCAGCCCTTCCAGCGCCGCGCCCGGAACCGCTCCGACGAGCCGGGCGGGTGCGCCGCCGCCGGCGCACACGGGCGCCGCCTGGGCCGGCGCGGTACCGAGGGCGCTGAGAAGTCCGGCGGTCAGCACGCCGCCGCAGGCCGCCGCGAGAAGTCGGCGAGACCCGCGCACGTACGGGCGGGCGAACAGGGTCCGGGTGAGCAGGGGCACAGGGGTTCCCTCCGCAGGCGTGGTGATCGGTGATGTGACGGCGGAACCGGTGTTTCGAGTCCTGCCGACACGCGCCGACGACCATGTGGTGGATGCGTTTCCGCCCGAGTCTAGGCGCGCGGCGCGGCGCGGCGCAGACAATTGCGTGGCAGTGTCACTGTGTCGGTCCCCGGCGGGTCATCGAGCCGTCCGCCCCGCCCGGTCCGGGCGGCGCTGCCGGTGAGAACATGGGTGCCGTGAGCACACCGCATGTCAATGAGTCGCAGCAGGAGTCGGTGCCGGGGTTGTCGGCCGCGGCCATCGATGCTGCCGCGGTACGCATCGAGCCCGCGGTCGCCCACACCCCGCTCGAGGCTGCGCCACGGATCAGCCGTGACGTCGGCGCGCAGGTGTACCTCAAACGGGAGGATCTGCAGACCGTTCGGTCCTACAAGATCCGCGGCGCCTTCAACGTGATGGCGCAACTGTCGCCGGAGGAGCGCTCGCGCGGGGTGGTTGCCGCGAGCGCGGGAAATCACGCACAGGGGGTGGCCTACGCCTGCCGCACCATGCAGACCCCCGGGCGCATCTACGTGCCGACCACCACCCCGAAGCAGAAGCGTGACCGGATTCGTTGGCACGGCGGCGATTTCGTGGAACTTCTGGCGGTCGGCGACACCTACGACGCGGCTGCGGCCGCGGCCCAGGCCGACGTGCTGCGCACCGGTGCTGCCTGGATTCATGCCTTCGACGATCCGCGGACCGCGGCGGGTCAGGGTACCATCGCCCGCGAGATCGTCGATCAACTCGGCCGCGCACCCGACGTCGTCGTCGCGCCCGTCGGCGGTGGTGGTTGTCTGGCCGGGATGGCCACCTACTTCCGGTCGGTGTCACGCGAGGTCGTCATCGTCGGGGTCGAGCCGACCGGCGCCGTCTCCCTGGCTGCCGCCCTGGTCGCCGGTGGACCGGTGACGCTCGATCGGATCGACCCGTTCGTCGACGGTGCGGCCGTCAAACGCATCGGCGCACTGGGGCATCGCGCGATGGCCGACCTCGACGCATCGGTCACCGCCCACCCGGTTCTCGACGATGTCCGCGCAGAAGGCGAGGCGCACAGTGCGATTCGGGTCCTGCCCGACGAGCCGGTGTCGTTGCCCGCCGGGTCGGCGCACATCACCCATGTCGACGAGGGCGCGATCTGCACGACGATGCTCGAGCTCTATCAGAACGAGGGCATCATCGCCGAGCCGGCCGGGGCGCTCGCGGTCACCGGGCTCTCGCAGCTCAAGCTGCCCGACGACGCAGTCGTGGTGTGCCTGGTCTCCGGCGGCAACAACGATGTCTCCCGCTACGGCGAGATCATCGAACGTTCGCTGGTCCACCAGGGGCTCAAGCACTATTTCCTCGTGGACTTCCCGCAGGAGCCGGGTGCACTTCGGCGTTTCCTCGACGAGGTCCTCGGTCCCGACGACGACATCACCCTGTTCGAATACGTCAAGCGCAACAACCGCGAGACCGGCGCGGCACTCGTCGGCATCGAGCTCGGCGACCGTGAGGGACTCGCCGGCCTGATGGATCGGATGGATCGCTCGCGGCTCGATTGCGAACGGCTCGAACCGGATTCGCCGGCATATCAGTACCTGACGTGACGGTGGCGGTCACGGGCGGCGGCCGATCACCACGTTGTGGCCGGGGCTGCGTATCCCGCCGTCGACCGATTCCACCGGCTCCCACCACAACACCGGCTCGAGGTCGATGGGCACGGTGAGCGGCTCGTCGGCCAGGACGCAGACGACCGACCACCACTGCCCGGACGCATCACCGCCCCGGTGCATCGCGAACCATCCCCCGTTGTCGTCGTGGTCGGTGTCGACGGACGCGAAATCGCTGCGGGAGAAGGCCTCCGTGGACTTGCGCAGCGCGATCAGGTCGCGGTAGAAGTCCCGGACCCGGGCGTGCGCCGGCGTGTCGGGTTCCGACCAATTCAGTTTGGAGCGCAGGAACGTCTCCGGATCCTGCGGGTCGGGGATGTCGTCGGTATCCCAACCGTGGTCGGCGAATTCGGCCTTGCGGCCGTTGCGGGTGGCCTCGGCGAGCTCGGGCTCGGGATGGGAGGTGAAGAACGCGAACGGCGTGCCGGCGGCCCACTCCTCACCCATGAACAGCATCGGGGTGAACGGCGACAACAACACCAGGGCCGCCTTGATCGCGAGCCGCCCGTGGTCGAGGTACTGACTCGGCCGATCACCGGTCGCCCGGTTGCCGATCTGATCGTGGTCGCAGGTGTAGACCACCAGCGCGGTCGTCGGCACCGTGTCCGGAATCGGCCTGCCGTGGTGGCGGCCGCGGAAGGACGAGTACGTCCCGTCGTGGAAGAAGCCGCCGCGCAACACCTTTGACAGACCCTCGAGGCTGCCGAAGTCCGCGTAGTAACCCTGTCGTTCACCGGAGACGGCGGTGTGGATCGCGTGATGGATGTCATCGTCCCATTGAGCGGTCAGCCCGCAGCCGTTGACCGTTCTGGGCAGGATCAGTCGCGGATCGTTGAGATCGGACTCCGCGATGAGGGAGCACGGACGGCCCAGCGCGTCCGAGAGCGCGTCGGCGCCGACAGCGAGGGCCTCGAGCAGCGGATAGGCGCGGTGATCGACGAGGGCGTGCACCGCGTCGAGCCGCAGCGCGTCGACGTGGAACTCGGCGAACCAGCGCAGCGCGTTGCGCAGGATGTAGGTGCGTATCTCGTCGGAGTCCGGACCGTCGAGATTCAGCGACGCCCCCCAGCCGGTCGAACCGGCACCCAGGTACGGCCCGAAGTCGGGGAGGTAGTTGCCCGACGGCCCCAGATGGTTGTAGACCACATCGAGGACGACGCCCAGCCCCCGGGTGTGACAGGCGTCGACGAAGCGGGCGAAGGCATCCGGGCCGCCGTATGGTTCGTGCACCGCATACCAGCCGACGCCGTCGTAGCCCCAGTTGTACTCACCGTTGAAGGCGTTGAGCGGCATGACCTCCACCGCATCGACGCCGAGATCGACCAGATCATCGAGGCGCCCGATGGCCGAGTCGAGAGTTCCCTCGGGGGTGAAGGTGCCGATGTGGAGCTCATAGAGCACGGCGCCGCGGATGTCGAGACCGGTCCACTGCGCGTCGTGCCAGATCGACGGGTCCACCACGTGAAGCGCGGACAGACCGTGGACACCGTCGGGCAGACGCACCGACCTGGGGTCGGGCAAGGCGCGTTCCCCGTCGTCGATGAGGAATCCGTATCGCAGGGTGCCGGGATCGGCGTACCCGAGTTCGTCGAGTGCCGCCGTGGTGAGCACGGCCGGGTCGATCCGGTACCACCCCGGCGCATCGGTGCCGATCATCGGCAGGTCACGGGTGCCGGCCGGGGTGACGACCCTGGTGCGCATCCGCGACGCCGCGGGTGCCCAGACCTGCAGGTCCGCCAGGCTCCGAGGGGGTGAATGGGGAGTCGCATCGATTCTGTTGGAACGATTCCCGTGTTTCTTCTCACCCGGGCGGCGTGACCACGTTACTGTGTCGGCACCCACACATGCGTGGCCCTCCACGTCGGGGGGACCATCCTGAGGCTCGTCCACACACCCCACCGTATTGCGTGGAGTACACGGCCGCAGGCCACGCCGGGTGTGACCCAGGGCATATGCCGATTTGACGGTGCCGTATATTACTTCGGGCCAGGCCTGCCAGGGGGGCACGCGACGGATGACAGACGACGCAGGGACGGGTGTTGAGCAGCACTGATGCAGTGGCCTCGGCGGACGAGGCAACAGGGACGCGCAAGCCCGGGGGGATGCGCAAATGGTTTCGCGAACACATCGTGGCGAGCTTCGAGACCTTCGGTCGTCAGCTCGCGATGTTCGTCGAGGTGTTCAAGGTCCTGATCGAGGACATCCTCAAGCGCCGCTTCCCGTTCGGCGAGTTCATCCGCCAGTGCGCCTTCATGTCGAGCACCTCGGTGTTTCCCACCTTCCTGGTCGCCATCCCGATCGGGGTGATCGTGTCGATCCAGGTGTCCAACATCGCCGGTCAGATCGGTGCGACGTCGTTCTCCGGTGCCGCCACCGGACTCGGTGTCATCCGGCAGGGCGCACCGTTGGTCACCTCGCTGTTGCTCGCCGGTGCGGTCGGCTCGGCGATCGCCGCCGACCTCGGTTCCCGCACCATCCGCGATGAGATCGACGCGATGCGGGTGATGGGCGTGAACCCCGTTCAGCGACTGATCTCACCGCGCCTGCTCGCGACCATGGTCGTCAGCTTCCTGCTCTGCGGCTTCGTGTGTTTCGTCGGCTTCATCACCGGTTACGCGTTCAACGTCTACTTCCAGGGCGGCACCCCCGGTAGCTACACCGGCACCTTCGCCTCCTTCGCCTCCGTCTCGGACCTGCTGTTCGCCCTGATCAAATCGGTCATGTTCGGTGCCATCGTGGCCATCGTCGCCTGTGACCGCGGACTCAACACCAAGGGTGGGCCCGCCGGGGTGGCCAACTCGGTGAACGCCGCGGTGGTCAATTCGGTGCTGTTGCTGTTCACCGTCAACGTGGTGCTCACCCAGTTGTTCGCCATCGTCGTCCCGGCAAAGGTGGTGTGAGATGGCCGCATCCCGGTACGTCCCGCCCGTACTCCGGCCCGTCGAGGCCGCCAAGGGCGTCTACCGCGGGCCGCGCGACGCGCTGGCGCGTATGGGACACCTCATCACCTTCCTGGTCCGGTCGATCGGTTCGGTGCCCATCGCGTTCACCCACTACCGCAAAGAGGTCTGGCGTCTGCTCGCCGACGTCGCGTGGGGCAACGGCGCGATCGTGGTCGGCGGCGGCACCGTCGGCGTCATGGTCATCCTCGGCGTCATGGGCGGGGCGACCGTCGGCATCGAGGGCTACACCGCACTGAACCTCCTCGGGATGTCACCGGTGACCGGCGGCCTGTCGGCATTCGCGACGACCCGTGAGATCGCGCCTCTGCTGGCGGCGACCGCGTTCACCGCGCAGTCGGGCTGCCGGTTCACCGCGCAGCTCGGGTCGATGCGGATCAGTGAGGAGATCGACGCGCTGGAATCCATCGCGATCCGACCCCTGCCGTATCTGGTGACCACCCGGATGTCGGCGGCGGTGCTGGCGATCGTGCCGCTGTACTCGGTCTCACTGGCCGCGAATTACCTTGCGTGCCAGGTCATGTTCCAGGTGCAGAGTGGCCAGGGCCCGGGTAACTATCTCGCCTACTTCAACGCCTTTCTGCTGTCGAGCGACATGGTGTATTCGTTCATCAAGGTGATCGTCTTCGTGCTGTTGACCACCTTCATCCAGTGCTACTACGGGTACTTCGCCTCCGGCGGGCCCGAAGGCGTCGGGGTGGCCGCCGGACACGCGATCCGGCTGGCGATCATCGTCATCGTCTTCGCGAATCTGGTCATGACGCTGGTGTTCTGGGGAACATCGCCCGGCATCAAGATCTCGGGGTGAGGGGCAGCCATGCTGATAGCCACCGACGGCCGTAACCCTTCACTGGTGCAATATGTGTTGCGCGGCAGTGCATTCCTGATCGTTCTGGTGATCCTGTTCGTGCTGCTGTTCATGCGGTATCAGGGCGTGTTCAGCTCCACCGTCGCGGTCAACGCCAAACTCACCGACGTCGGTGACGGCCTGACCTCGGGTGCCGATGTCCGCTACAACGGCCTCATCGTCGGGTCGGTCAAGAACGTCGCACTCACCGACGAGCCGGGCCAGTCCGGGGTGAACCTGCGCCAGGTCGACATGGACATCACCCCGGCACAGTCCGAGGGCATCCCGGCCAACGTCACCGCGCGCACGGTGCCCTCCAACCTCTTCGGTGTGAACGCCGTCGAGCTGGTGCAACCGGACCATCCGTCTGCCGACCATCTCCCGGCGGGAGCGTCCATCCCCGCGGACCGATCGCTACAGACGATCAAACTGCAGGACGCGCAGAACCAGCTGCGGACACTGCTGCAGGCCGTGCCACCGGAGCAACTCGCCGGTGTCCTCGGCACCATCGCCGACGCACTGCGCGGCGGCGGGACCACCTTCGGTCTGTTCGTCGGCGTCCTGCAGAACTATTTCGACACCATCAACGCGCAGTTCCCCCCGGGTGCGCCGTCCGGATTCGACAACTTCAACCAGTCCGTACAGGGCCTGTCGCGATCCGCACCGCAGCTGTTGGACACCTTGGGCCGCAGCGTGATCCCGGCGATGACCATCGCGCAGTCGCGGGACGACCTGACCGCGTTGCTCTCGGCGGCGCAGGGCCTGACCGACGAGGTGCAGGCACTGTTCGCGGCCAACGGCGACGGCGGCAAACGCATCGTCGCCGACACCAACACCCTGCTCGGCGCGGCGGTCTACGAGCCGAATGCGTTGCCGCAGGCGCTGAGTGCACTGAACAATCTCGCGGCCAAGGTCCTCACGGTCTTCACCGGCGTCAACGGGCACGCCCAGCTCAACATCGGCGTGAGTTTCAGTGCCTTCCAGCGCTACACCCGCCAGAACTGTCCCGTGTACAACGGCGGGCCCTACGGTCAGCTGCGTGGTCCCGGATGTGTTGGTCCGGGCACCGGCACCGGACCGACGAGTTCGGGTCCGCTGATGATCTATCCGTCCGACGGGATGCGGCGGATGTCGCCGGCGGGCATGGTCACCACCGGCGCCGACAACCAGACGCTGACCGCCGCACTCGATCGTGCGCCCAACGCGGCCGACACCCTGATGCTCGGCCCGCTGGTGCAGTCGGTCTCGACCCAAACCGGCACCGCATCCCAGGCCGGCACCTCGGGAGGGGGACGATGAGCGCCGCGCAGTCGAGTATCCGCAAGCCGCTGATCGGTTTCGCGCTGTTCGCGGTCGTCGCGTTGCTGCTGACCTACATCATCTATTCGACGCTGGAACGGTCGGTGTCGGGCAGCACCAACAACTTCAGCACCTTCTTCACCGACGCCTCGGGACTGGCCACGGGCGACGACGTCCGGATGGCCGGTGTGCGGGTGGGTCGCGTCGATTCGATCGATCTCGTCGACGGCCGCGCCAAGGTCACCTTCGAGGTGCAGGACAACCAGCCGATGTACACCACCACGCAGGCCGCGATCCGGTACCAGACCCTGATCGGTCAGCGGTATCTCGCGTTGTCCCTCGCCGACGGGACCCCGCAACCACTCTCGGTCGGGTCGACGCTCAAAGAGCCCTCGGAGGACTCCTTCGACGTCACCAAACTGCTCGCCGGGTTCCAGCCGGTCTTCGACACCTTGACCCCCGAGCAGGTCAACAATCTCTCCAACGGTCTGGTCCAGGCGTTCCAGGGCGACACGGTGTCGTTGTCCAACACCGTCGCCCAGGTCGGCAAGTTCGCCTCCGACATGTCCAACCGGGACGTGGTGATCGGGGCGATCATCGACAATCTCAGCGGGGTGCTGCGTGATCTGTCGCGTCAGGGCGACCAGATCGGGACCCTCGTCGACAGCGTCTCCGGCGTCATCAAGAGCCTCAACGCGAATTCGGCGGCCTTCGGTACTGCCGTCACCCAGATCGGCAACACCGCAGCGGGATTCGCCGACGTCCTCACCCAATCCCGGGGCAATCTCGCCGACGCGGCCACCTCGGCCAACCAGGCGACCAGGATTCTGATCGGCAACGGCTCCAAACTCGACGGGATGGCCAAGAACCTGCCGATCTTCCTCGGACATTTCCCGCTCGTGCTCGGCCAGGGGGCCTACCTGAACATCTACGCCTGCGACCTCGACATCGCGATCGGTGACGTGTTGTTCCCGCCGGGGATCATCAACAAGATCGGTGGCACCAACCATTCGGTGGTGTGCCGATGAGAAGCCGTATGCGTCGCAGTTTCGACGACCGCCGACTCCTCTGGTACGGGTTGGCCGGCACGGTGGTCATCGTGCTGCTCGTCCTCGGTATCACCGGCATCGGCAAGGCCGACATCGGCAAGAAGACCTATTCGGCGGACTTCGCCCAGGCCGGAGGCGTGCGACCGGGCGACAAGGTCCGGGTGGCCGGCATCGACGTCGGTGAGGTCGGCTCGACCGAACTGCAGGGCAACCACATCCACATCACCATGAAGGTCGACAAGGACGTCGACGTCACCGCCAACGGATCGGCCGAGATCAAACTCTCGACCCTGCTCGGCCAGCGCTACATCGATATCTCGCTGGGCAATTCACCCGATCCGGCGGCCGACAACGTGATCACCGAGACCCGGGTTCCCTACGACCTGCAGAAGACCATCGAGAAGGGCACGCCCATCCTGCAAGGCATCAACGACGAGGACCTCGGCCAGAGCATCCGGACGTTGAACCAGCAACTCGCCGGGGCACCCGCGGTCACCAAACCGACGCTCGACTCACTGACGCAGATGTCGGAGATCATCACCGACCGCCGCGATCAGATCAATCAGCTGATCAGCGACACCAAGTCGGTGACGGCGATCGTGCAGGACAATTCGGCGCAACTGGCGATCATCGTGGGCCAGGGCGCGCAACTGGCGAACAAGATCGTCGCCCGGGAGGCACTGGTGACCCGGTTGCTCGACGGCATCGCCCAGATCACCGAGCAGGCCCAACTCGTCGCCTCCGAGGACGCCGGCCAGTTCGCCCCGATCATGGCCAACCTGAACACCATCACCCAGGGTCTGGAGAAGAACCGCGACAACCTCCGCAAGATGCTCGAGGTCCTGCCGGTCACCGCACGCCTGACCAACAACGTTATCGGCGACGGCCCGTACGCCAACGGCTACCTACCGTGGGGCATCTTCCCCGACAACTGGCTCTGCACGGCACGGGTGGTGGACGGATGCTGAACGCGCACATGGTTTCTCGGAAGTTCACGCGGCGGTCGACGATCCTCGCGGGACTGATCGTGCTCGCCATCGGTGTGCTTTCCGGGTGTTCGCTGATCCCGGCCGGCTGGAAGACCGCGACCGGTCAGGCCATCGAGGTCACCGCGTTCTTCCCGAACACCGCGGGCCTCTACACCACCAATGACGTTGCGGTACTGGGAATGCCGGTCGGTCAGGTCACCAAGATCGAGGAACAGGGCAACCGCGTCATGGTGAAATTCACCATCGACAAGAACGTGCCCGTTCCGGCCGACGCGACCGCGGCCATCGTCAACACCTCGATCGTCACCACCCGCCACATCGAGCTGACCCCGGCATACTCCAAGGGCCCCAAGCTGACCGACGGCGCGGTGATGCGCAACGAGGGCATGAGTCCGGTGTCGGTGGGTGACCTGTTCGACGCGGTCGACAAGCTCGTCAGCAACCTCTCCGGCCAGGCACCGGGGGAGGGGGCGGTCGCCGACCTGATGGACGTGACCTCGGGCATCACCAGCGACAACGGGCAACGGCTGCAGGAGGCGATCAATCAGCTCGGCAGCGCCTCGCAGGTCGTGTCGGGCAACGGCGACGCCATCGTCGACATCGTCAAGTCGGTCCAGCAACTCACCGCCGCCCTCGTCGCGAATTACCCGAAGATGAAGGACTTCTCGAACTCGATCAATCAGGTCAGCGAGATGCTCGGACGTCAGTCGCCGGGTCTGGTGGCGACCCTGGGCGATCTGAATCAGACACTGCTCAACACCTCGGAGTTCCTGCACAACAACGCCGGTACGATCGGTGCCTCCACCGGGCGGCTGGCCGCACTCGCGGAGAACCTGAGCGACTACTCACGTCAGGTCGTCGAGACCATCGACCTCGGGCCGCTGCTCTTCCAGAACCTGAGCAATTCCATCTCTGCCGAACAGGGTGCCTGGCGTGCCCAGGTGCTGCTGGACAAGTCGTTGCTCGACACCCAGCTGGTGTCCCAGTTCTGTAAGGCGATCAATCTGCACAAGAACGGTTGCGAGACCGGTCAGCTCCAGGGCTTCGGACCCGATCTCGGGGTGTTCTCGGCATTGGAGGCACTGACCAAATGACTCCGGCACCCTCCTCCCGCCATCCCTTCACTCGCCGCACTTTCTCCAGACGCCGTCCGGCGCCGGTTCGCTCGTGGACCCGCAAGCTGGTGGTGACCGGGATCGTCGCGACCGTGCTGGCCGTGACCGGCTGTTCGGCGATCCCCGGACTGACCGTCGAGCAGATCCCGCTGCCCGCCCCGGGCAACCTCGGCGACACCATGACGTTGAACGCCAGTTTCGACAATGCGCTGAACCTGCCGACCCGGGCCAAGGTGAAGCTCTACGGCATGGACGTCGGTGAGGTCACCGGAATCCGTGCCGAGAACTACAAGGCGATCGTCACCATGGATGTCAGCACCTCGGCCAAGGTGCCCAAGGGCACCGGTGCCGAACTGCGGCAGGCGACCCCGCTCGGTGACGTGTTCGTCGCGTTGCTCCCGCCGTCGACTACCGACGCCGGCTACATGTCCAATGGTCAGACGCTGACCGGACCGCGGTCGGCCGCGGCGACCGTCGAGGATCTCCTGGTCAGTTTGAGCGGATTCGTCGACAGCGGTTCGCTCGGTTCCACCCAGCAGATCATCACCGAACTCAGCGCCGCGGTGTCGACCTCGCCGGACAATCCGCAGCAACTCAACGGTGCCATCGCCGGATTGACCACGGCCCTACGCAAACTCAACCAGAACTCCGCCGAGGTCGACGCCGCGATGCGCAACACACAGGTGCTGACCGGGCAGCTCGCGGCGGGCCGCGCGCAGATCATGGCGTCGATCAACAAGCTCTCGCCCGCCTTCGACACCATCAACGACGAGATGCAGACGATCCTGACCACGCTCGACAAGACCAATCAGGTCACCGCCGCCACGAACGACTTCCTCGGCAGCGACGGCCAGAATTTCGTCGAGCTCACCGGCCATCTCGCCACCCTCCTCGACGAACTCAAACAGGGCGCGACGATCCTCGGACCGCTGTCGGACAATGTCGCCGAGCTGACCCCCAAATGGGCCAAGTCGACCAGTTCGAGTGCGGCGTCGTTGTCGGCGAAGGTGTACTACCTGAACCCGGGCGCCGGGTTCGATTCGGCCAGCCGGCTTCCCGAGCTCGGCGATGTCGGGGCGGCGGGAGAGTCGTTGCAGCAGACGCTGACCCGCCTGCTGGCCCGGCTGACTGCGACCCAGGGGTGCTGCGGATGAGTGGATTCATGGGGTGGCTGCGCAAACACTCGATCGTGCTGGGCAACCTGGCGCTGATCGGGGTGATGCTCATCGGGCTGGCCTACCTGTCGTTCGGCGCGCTGCGGTGGCAGCCGTTCCAGGGTCACTACACGCTCACGATCAATTTCCCGATCTCCGGTGGCCTGCAGGACACCTCGCAGGTGACCCTGCGCGGCGTCCCGATCGGCGACGTCAAATCCATTCAGGTGCAACCACAGTCGGTGAAGGTGGTGGTGTCGGTCGACGACGACGTGCACATCAACCGCAACACGACGGTCTCGGCGTTGGGCTTGTCGGCCGCGGGTGAGCAGTACGTCGATTTCTCCCCGCCGAGCGCCGAGGGGCCCTACCTGCGCGACGGCGACACCATCAACGTGAACCAGACGAAGGTGACCACGCCGTTCCCGCAATTGCTGGAGACCTCGCTCGGTGTCATCGACCAGATCGACCCGGCCAAGCTCGCGTCGATCGTCGACAACCTCGACGTCGCCCTCAATCCCAAGGGCAACACCAACGACCTGCGCGTGCTGTTCGACGCGGGCGGCACGATCTTCGCCGACCTCTACCGGGTGCTGCCGCAGACCACCAAGCTGATCTCCGAGACGGGCACGATCCTGCAGACCACCTCACAGATCCAGCCCGATCTGCAGGGCACGGTGTCCTCGCTGAGTTCGGTGGTCAATGCGGCGGTTGCCGCCGACCGTGAGCTGCGCACGTTGCTCGGCAAGGGCCCGCAGCAGTTGTCGAGCCTGTCCGGCTCGATCAACGAGATCCAGGACCCGATCACCGACGTACTCGGTCAGCTGCTGGACGTGACCCGCCAAGGTGCGTTGCGCGCACCGGCGGTGGTCAATCTGCTGCCCTCGATCAGGGATGCATCGATCAAGTCCCTCACCATGTTCCACGACGGCGCCTGGTGGGCGTTCGGTTCGATCTACCCGCGCCCGTACTGCGATTATGCGGTCACCCCGGTGCGCCCGACGAAGATCCTCGAGTTGTCGGTGCCGACGAATCTGTACTGTGTCACCGAGGATCCCAACCAGCAGATCCGTGGCTCGGCGAACGCACCCCGTCCGCCGGGGGACGACACCGCCGGACCGCCGCCGAACTACGACCCGAATGCGCGGACGGTTCCGCTGGACAAGTGACGCCCGGCCTCCGGGGGGCTCGCACCGCCTGAACTCCTCGTCGAGGGGAGTTGGTGGGGTGGGGCAGGAGTGGGCGGCGAGTGAGAACGGAAACACGCGATGACAGGTGAGCAGGACGACGTGCGCGACGAGGCGGCCGCCGACGGCCCAGAGGGTGCGGCGATGAATGTGCCGGGTGCCGTGGAGGATTCCGGCGAAGCGGACTCGGCCGTGGCCGACGGCTCCGGCCCCGGCACTGATACCGACACCGATACCGACACCGCGGCGGCGAAGGCATCGCTGACCAAGCAGTCGGGCAAGCCGGTCCCGCGTACCAAGAGCGCACGATCCGGAACGGCCCGGCGTACCGAGCCGGAGAACGTGATTCCCGAGGACGAGGGTCCATCCGCCCGGCCCGCTGCTGTGCCCGAATCCGCCGAGCCCGCACCCACCGGTGGTGGGAAGCAGATCTCGATCACGCTGTCGGCGCGCGCCCTGTGGCGATCGTTGCTGGCATTGGTGGTCGTCGCCGCGATCGTCGGCGTGGCTGTGCTCGGCTGGTTCTTCTACCGCGATCAGCAGCGTCTCAACGCCTTCGACGACGCCAAGAACGCCTCGGCGATCTTCGCCGAGAAGCTGACCAGCAGCATGAACGCCGACACGGTGGCCAACATGAAGGACATCGTCGGGCCGCTGACGACCGGTGAGTATCGCAAGCACCTGGAATCCCAGCTCGGTGACACCACCAAGGCAATCCAGTCGATCAACGTCAAGAACACCAAGATCGATGTCCAGAAGGTGTCGGTGATCGACTTCGGTACCGACCACGCCTCGACCATGGCCGTTGTGCAGGTGACCGGAACGAGCACCCTTGCGCCGCAAGGTGGTACGTCGCTGTTCATGTACTCGCTCAAGCTCGACAAGGTCGACGGCAAGTGGCTCGTGTCCGATCTCGACGCCATGCAGGCCGGTCTGTCCGATGCCGGTGAGGCCGGTGCCGGCGGCGGGTCCACGCCGAACGCAGGGCCGGCGAATACCCCGGTACCCACGCCTGCTCCCGCTCCGGCACCCGGCGGCTGAGGCCGTCGACCCCGTCAGGTACCCGACGGGGTCAGGATCGCCACCGGACCCGCGGTCCGCAGCGCGGCGAGATCGACCGATCCGGCGTGCTCGGACCGCGAATCGGTATCGATCCAGGTGCCGGGCGGCAGCGCCAGGGTGGTCGCCGAGGCGCGGTCGTCGTCGAGGCTGTGGGTGAAGCGGGCGGTCACCACGATCACCCGCGGATCGCTCTCGCCGCGGACACCCCGACCGAAGGCAATCGCGTGGTCGGCGGCCGGTCCGTCGACCCGAATCGGTCGGTAGTCGCCGTGGGGGCCGAAGGCCGCGCGGTGTTCCCGGCGAACCCGCAACGCGGCGACCACCAGCCGTGTCTTGGGGTGATCGAGAGACCGGCGGAAGTCCACCGGACGACGATTGTCGGGATCGACCAGTGAGTCCTCGAACCACTCGGTGCCCTGGTAGATGTCGCCGACACCAGGGCCGAGAAGTGCGATGGCCTTGCGGGCCAACACTTCCTGTTCCCATGCCGGACCGATCCGGGTGATCAGGTCATCGATCATCCCGGCCACCGGTTCGGCGGTGAGCGCACCGATCCAGGTATCCAGCGCATCCTCGAACGCCTCGTCGACCTCGGTCCACGTGGTCCGCACACCGGCCTCGCGGGCCGCTTTGCGCGCATAGGCGCGCAGGCGATCACGTAACTCGTCGTCGACCCCGCCGTCGAGCGGCCACACCCCGATCACGTTCTGCAGCAAGAAGTATCCGGTCAGATGATCCGGTGGCGGAGCGGCGTCCCAGACCTGGCGAACCAGCAGTGACCACCGCTCGGGTACCTGTGCGAGCAACGCGATGCGCGCCCGCACATCCTCGCCGCGCTTGGTGTCGTGGGTCGATGACGCCGTCATGGCTCGTGGCCAGTCCTGCGCCCGGACGACGTTGAGTTCGTGGAACTCACGCAGCGGCAGCGCCGGGTTGGCCGGGTCACCGCCGACCTCCTGCGCCGACACCAGTCGGGCCGTGCGGTAGAACAGGCTGTCCTCGACGCTCTTGGCGGTGACCGCACCGCACGTTTGCGCCAACCGCGACGTCGGGGCACCGGGTGTGGCGGTGGCGTGCACGATGAGTGTCACGGCGTCGGCGAGATCGGGTCGTCGGCGGGTGATCCCCTCGGCCACACCGAGCAGACGAGATCGTAGCGACGGATAGTCCGCGCGATAGACACCGAGATCGGCGATCAACTCGGCGACGGCGTCGGTGAGGGCGGCCGCGTCGGCGGTCGGATCGGAATGGGTCAGCGCACGCACCAGTCTGCGGAGCTCGGCGGGGAACATCTGCGTGAGTGTGGTCAGCTTGCGCTGCCGTTCGGTGTCGTGCAGCCAGTGGGCGTCGGCGGGCACGCCGGTGGTGTGTTCGTGGATCTCGCTGAGCTCGACGATCCCCGACGGAGCGGTGAACACCGACTCGATGAGTCGCAGCTGGTCGTATCCGGTGGTTCCCTCGACGGGCAACGTCGGTTCCAGCGCCTCGTCGGCGGCCAGGATCTTCTCGATGTAGAGCAGGCGATCGGTGCCGATGTCACCGCGCAACCGCTCGAGATAGGACATCGGGTCCCACAGCCCGTCGGGGTGATCGACCCTCACCCCGTCGATCAGATCGGCGTCGATCAGCTCCCGAATCCAGGCGTGGGTGGCGTCGTAGACGGCGTCGTCCTCCTGGCGCAATCCGGCGAGTTCGTTGACCGTGAAGAATCGGCGGTAGCCGATGATCCCGGAATTCCAGGGCACCAGTCGATAGTGTTGCCGCGCATGAACATCCTGCGGTGTACCGCCGAGACTGCCCGGCGCGGTGGGGAATTCGTGGTCGTAATAGCGCAGAATGCCGTGCCGGTCGACGGTCAGTGGAGCCAGGTCGCCGTCGGCGGCGAGGACCGGCAGGGCAAGTTTCCCGTCGCTACCGTTGTCGGAGGAGAAATCCGCGTCGAAGTACCCGGCGTACCGTGAACCGGGCCCGTGCCGCAAGAGATCGGCGAACCAGGGGTTGCGCAGGACCTCGGCCACCCCGGTGTGGTTGGGGACGATGTCGATGAGAATGCCCAGGCCGACCGCGCGCGCCGCCGCGCGCAGGGCGGCCAGACCCTCACGGCCGCCGAGGATCGGTGACACCTGCGGAGGGGGTACCCAGTCGTAGCCGTGGGTGGAGCCGGGCATCGCGGTACCGATCGGCGAGAGGTAGACGTGGCTGACACCGAGATCGGCCAGATGTCCGAGGATGCCGATGACCTCGACGAAACCGAAGTCCGGGGTCAGCTGAACCCGGTAGGTGGCAATGGGTTCCGGGCGGAGGCCGCCGGCGGCGCCCGCACCGTCGCCGGTCTCCGAGCCCGGGACTGTGCCGGCCATCGGGTCAGTGCTGCTTTCGCAGGACGAGTAGCGAGCGGGCCTGAACCGCGAATGTGGTGCCGCCACAGGCGTCCTCGATGTCGGAGTCACCCGTGGGTTGGGCGGTGTCGAGGACACCGGTCCATCCCGCCTCCAGGATGGCCGGCAGCGTGAACTCGATCGGCTCGTAGTGGGCGTTGAAGCAGATGATGAAGCTGTCGTCGACGATCTTCTCGCCGCGCTCGTCCTTTTCGCCGATTCCGTTGCCGTTGAGGAACACCGCGAGACTCTTGCCGAATCCGCTGTCCCAGTCGGCGGTGGTCATCTCCTCGCCCGAGGGGGTGAGCCAGGCGATGTCGAGGTACTGCCGGCCCCACCGGATGGGTTTGCCCGCGAAGAACCGGCGTCGGCGGAACACCGGGTGTTTGGTGCGCAGTGTGATGGCCTTGCGGGTGAATTCCAGCAGATCGGAGTTCTTCTCCGCCAATGACCAGTCCATCCAGGACAACTCGGAATCCTGGCAGTAGACGTTGTTGTTGCCCGATTGTGTGCGCCCGATCTCGTCACCGTGGGCGAGCATCGGCGTGCCCTGGGAGAGGAACAGTGTGGCGAGGATGTTGCGTTGCTGCCGGGCGCGCAGCGCATTGACCTCCGGATCGTCGGTGGGGCCCTCGACCCCACAGTTCCAGGACCGGTTGTGGCTTTCCCCGTCGCGGTTGTCCTCACCGTTGGCCATGTTGTGTTTCTCGTTGTAGGACACGAGATCACGCAAGGTGAAGCCGTCGTGGGCGATGACGAAGTTGATGCTCGCGAGTGGGCGGCGCCCGGTCGCCTCGTAGAGGTCCGACGAGCCGGTGAGGCGAGAGGCGAACTCGCCCAGGGTGGATGGTTCGCCGCGCCAGTAGTCGCGCACGGTGTCGCGATATTTGCCGTTCCACTCGGTCCACAGCGGCGGGAAGTTCCCGACCTGATACCCGCCTTCGCCGACGTCCCACGGCTCGGCGATGAGCTTGACCTGGCTGACCACCGGATCCTGTTGGACCAGATCGAAGAACGCCGAGAGCCGGTCCACGTCATGCAGCTCGCGGGCCAGCGTCGAGGCGAGATCGAACCGGAAACCATCGACGTGCATCTCGAGTACCCAGTAGCGCAGCGAATCCATGATGAGCTGCAGGGTGTGCGGATGGCGGCCGTTGAGGCTGTTGCCGGTCCCGGTGTAATCCATGTACATCTCGGGATTGTCGTCGACGAGCCGGTAGTAGGCGGCGTTGTCGATTCCGCGGAAGGCCACGGTCGGTCCGAGGTGGTTGCCCTCGGCGGTGTGGTTGTAGACGACGTCGAGGATCACCTCGATACCCGCCTTGTGGAAGGCGCGCACCATGGCCTTGAACTCGGTGACCGCGCTCCCGGGCTGGTCGTGATTCGACGCATACTCGACGTGCGGCGCGAAGAAGCCGAAGGTGTTGTACCCCCAGTAGTTTCGCAAACCCTTGTCGAGCAGCACGAAGTCCTGCATGAACTGATGCACCGGCATCAGCTCGATGGCGGTCACACCCAACGACTTCAGGTGATCGATGATCACCGGATGACACAGCCCGGAGTAGGTGCCGCGCAATGCTTCCGGGACGTCGGGATGGGTGGCCGTCATGCCCTTGACGTGGGCCTCGTAGATCACCGTCTGGTGGTACGGCAGTCGGGGCGAGTGGTCGTTCTGCCAATCGAAGTAGGGGTTGATGACCACCGACAACATGGTGTGCCCCAACGAATCCAGCTGCGGCATCGACGGCGACGGTTGCGGCTCGGTGACCGGTTCCGGAGCCGGCGGCACAACGTCGGTGGTGTCGTCGGCGGTCAGTGGATCGGCGTCGGAAGCCCCCTCTGCATCGGGCTGTTCGGCACCCGGTGCCCCGGCACCGGACGCCCCGGCATCGGCCCCCGCTGCATCGGACGCCTCTGTATCGGATGCCTCTGCGCCGGAACCCGCTGCATCGGACCCTGCGGACCCGGCAGCCTGCGTGTCAGCGGCGTGCGAGTCGATTGTTTCCGTAGTGGTCGCTTCTTCGGCAACCGTTGTCGCAGAGTCGGTCTCGTCGGCAGGGTCGGTCTCGTCGGCGGAGTCGGTCTCGGTGACCTCGTCGGCTTCGATCGCGGCGGTATCCGCCTCGTCGAGGCAACCGTCCGCATCGTCGGAGCTCTCGTCCGTGCCCGCGTCGTCGTGGGTGCTCTCGGGCAGCGGATACGAGAACAGTGACGCGTCGCCGTCGAACTCGCCGTGATAGGCCTTGCCGTAGGGATCGAGCAGCAATTTGCTCGGGTCGCAACGCAATCCGCGTCCGGGATCATACGGTCCGTGGACTCGGTAGCCGTAGAACTGGCCGGGACCCACATTGGGCAGATAGCAATGCCAGCAGTATCCGTCGACCTCCTCGATGCGTATACGGCGTTCGTTGCCGTCGCGATCGATCAGGCACAGATCCACCGCTTCGGCGGCCTCGGAGAACAGGGAGAAGTTGGTTCCCACGCCGTCGTAGGTGGCGCCGAGCGGGTACGCCTGACCGGGCCACACCGGAATCGGCGCGGGCTCCGGCTCGACCATCGCCTCCGCCTGGGCGCCGTCGGCGACGAGCTTCTCCGTCGGATGCGGTCGGGTGCTGCTGCTGCGCGGCGCCGCGGTGGTGGCGGTACCGGTCGCGGTGGCAGAAGACTCGGTGCCTGCAGTCTCGGTACCCGTGGTGTCGGTACCTGTGGTCTCGGTACCTGTGGCGTCATCGGCGGTTGGCGGTACGGTCATGCCCACCTTCTGTCGGTCATGCACCGACAGTAGTCGCGATACGGCGCGCATTCATCTCGGAAGCAAGCCACTCGCCTCCGGAGCGCTCACCCTCCCACACCGCCGGTCCAGGGCAGCGCTCGCCGGAGCTGCACACCGAGTCCGTCGGTGAGACTGCGCACGTAGGTGGCGCTGAGGTGATGCCAGTCCTTGTACACGATGATGTTGCCGACGATCGCGGGACAGCG
This sequence comes from Gordonia polyisoprenivorans, assembly GCF_017654315.1. NCBI lineage: Bacteria > Bacillati > Actinomycetota > Actinomycetes > Mycobacteriales > Gordoniaceae > Gordonia > Gordonia polyisoprenivorans. Next base: position 4,057,941 of record NZ_CP072203.1, on the reverse strand, counting down.
CTCGGGAGTGCAGACCCCGTCGGACAGATCGAGGGCATGGAACAGCGGGTCGGTGGCGGCGAGCGCGGCCGCCGGATCGCGGGCGTCGAGAGCCGAGGCGCGATCGGTTCCGCAGGACTCACCGTTGCCGCCGTCGGCGAGGCAGGTGGGGGTGTCGATGGCACCCCGCGCGTCATGCGGCCAGGGCGTGTCCCGCATACCGAGAACGGGGATACCGGCATCGGTGAATCGTTCGAACACCGGCACGTACGTGTCCGGCAACACGTCGCCGGCGGCTGCGGTGTCCGGGCGGGTCGAGGTGGTGAACACCGCGTCGGGGCGGTCGGCGATAATCCGGGGGATCACCCGCTGCACCCAGTCGTGGCACTGCGGATACGGGACGCCGTTCTGCATCGACGGCAGTTCCTCGGTCGAGAGCGGGCACCCCATCTTCAGGTAGGTGGTGACGCGGAAGTGGTGTCTCTTGCCGAGCAGGTGCAAGGCGCTGATCCACATCTCGGCATGCGAACCGCCCGCGAGCGCGACGGTGCGTTGCGCGTTCGGGTCGCCGTACACCCCGACGTGGATCGACGGGTCCTCGAAGCTGCTCATGTACCCGTCGGTCGAGGTCTCCGGAAAGTCTTCGATGACCGCGAGCGGCGTCGGCTGCGGATCGAGTGCCGGGACCGGCGCACCGTCGAGCAATGCGCGGGCACCGGGGTAGTCACGCGGATCGAGGTCGGCGGTGTCGACGGTCAGCGTCGCCACGTGTCGCTGCCACATCCCGATCGCGACCGCCCCCGACATGCTGAGCACGAGGAGGATCGAGGTGAGCACGGCGGTGTAGGAGGGCAGGCGACGTGTCGCCCGGTCCCGGCCACCGGGTGCGGTCCGGGTGCGCAGCGGGTCCTCGATATAGCGCTTGGTCAGCCATGCCAGACCGATCGAGACCACCAGCAGGCATACACCGTCGAGGAACGACGCTTGCTCTTTACCGCGCCAGTTGAGGAAGAAGATCAGCAGCGGCCAATGCCACAGATAGAGCGCGTAGGCGATGGTCCCCAACCACACCGGCCCGGGGGAGGCCAGCAGCCGGTTGATCATCGGCAGCGGATGGACCGGACGTGCGTGTCGGGCACCGGAGCGCTGTTCGAGGGCCGCCGCGCCCGCCCAGATGAGGATCAGGGTGGATCCGACCGGCACCAGCGCCCACGGGCCGGGATAGGAGTCCACCCCGTCGATCCACCATCCGCAGGTGATGATCAGTCCGAGTGCGATCGCGCCGGCGAGGGTGCGCACCGCTCGAGGGATACGCCATCGGGGCAACCAGACCGCGAGCAGTCCTCCGGCCAGCGGCTCCCACAGACGGGAGAGCGTGTCGAAGTAGTTCCACTGCTGGTTCACGCCCATGCGCATGTCGGCCCAGTAGAACGAGATCGCCGCCGCGCCGAGCAACGCCACCCCCACGCACACGCGGATGGTGTGCGGTGTGGCGATCGGTGCGATCACCCGCGCGGCGAGTTTGACCAGTCCGGCGAAGCCCAGCGCGACCAGGAGCGTGGCGAGAAAGAACTGGCCCTGCACCGACATCGACCAGATGTGTTGCAGGGGACTGTTCGCCGAGCTCGCCGCGAGGTAGTCCTGCGAGTTCAGAGCCAGATACCAGTTCTGGTAGTACAGGGCGCTCGCCGTGAGCTCGCGACCGATGTTGGCCCATCGGGTCGGCGGGAGTAGGAGCACCGTCAGGATCAGCACCGCACCCAGGACGGTGAGCAGGGCCGGCAGCAGGCGGCGGAGGAGTCGGCGCAGGCGGGGCCACGGATTGATGGTCGCGGCCAGGCCGACGTCGGGGGATTGACTTGCGATGGTGTGGCGCAGGAGTGAGCCGATGAAGAAGAAACCCGACAGCGTCAGGAAGACGTCCACCCCGCCGGAGACCCGGCCGAACCAGATGTGAAAGCACGCCACCAGTGCGATCGCGATCCCGCGTAGCCCGTCGAGATCGGTGCGGTAGGACTGCGCCGCGGGGGTCGCCGACCCGGACGGGGTACGGACTGCCTGGGCGGTGGACACGATGGGAGTCGGACTTTCGTGCGGAGGCGGACGTGTGCGCACTCTCGACGCTACCGGCGCCCGGTGGTTCTACGGGTGCCCGGCCACGCGGGCGCGACTGCGGGCGCCGTCGATGATCACCGCGAGTGCGCCGGTGAACTCCGCGTCGAAGTCCCGTTCGGACGGCTCGATGACTCCGAGCCGTTCCATCTGGGCTCGGGTCTGTTCCTCGATCGTCAGTCCGATCACCAGCTGGCAGATCGCGGTCGCGACCGCGCGGGCCCCATGCTCGTCGAGGCCGCCGAGTGCGGCGGCGGAGGCCACGTCGTCGGCGACGGGCCGCCCGGACAGTGCGCTGGCCCAGCTCGACGAGACGACCTCGGCGCTGTCGGGGACGGCCAGCAGGGCCGTGCGCATGCCGGTCGCCAGGGCCTCGAGGCGTTCGTCCCACCGCAGCTCCGGACCGGGCTCGTCGATATCGGCGAGGATGTCGTCGGCCAGTGCCGCCAACAGCGTCTGCTTGTTGGGGAAATGCCAGTACAGGGCGTTGGGGCGGACGCCGACCTCGGTTGCCAGCCTGCGCATGGTCAGGTCGGCGAGGCTGTGTCGGGTGAGCACGTCGCGGGCGGCGGCGAGGACGTCGGCGCGATTGTTGCTCACCCGGACAGCGTAGAGCCCCGTGGCCGGACACCGCCGAGGCGGTCCTGTACACCGTCCAGGGCGGCCCTGTACAGTGTCCAGGCGAAGCTTCGGCGAGGCAGCCCCTCCCGCACCTGTGTGGGCCGCCCGGCCCCGAATCGACACGTCGCCCGCATCGACACATCGAAGGAACGTCCCCGTGGATCAGATGAGCATCAGCCGCATCGATGCGGACCACATCTGGCATCCCTACGGTGCGTTCCCGCCGTCGACCCGGCCGCTCGTCGTCACCGGCGCATCCGGCGTGCGACTGGAGCTGGCCGACGGACGCACGGTCGTCGACGGGATGAGCTCATGGTGGGCGGCCATCCACGGTTATCGTCACCCGGTGCTCGACGCCGCGGTGCGGCGGCAGCTGGACTCGATGTCGCACGTCATGTTCGGTGGACTCACCCACGAACCCGCGGCGCGACTCGCCGAACTGCTCGTCGAGCTCACTCCCGAACCGCTGCGCAAGGTGTTCTTCTGCGATTCCGGATCGGTCTCGGTGGAGGTCGCGGTCAAGATGGCGCTGCAGTACTGGCGTGGTCGTGGTGAACCGGGCCGCACCCGGTTGCTCACGTGGCGCGGCGGCTACCACGGCGACACCTTCACCCCGATGAGCGTGTGCGACCCCGACGGCGGGATGCACAGCATGTGGACCGACGTCCTGGCCCACCAGATCTTCGTGCCGACGCCGCCGCGGGACGCCGACGACACCTATGACGCCGACGTCGCCGGCGTCGTCGCAGCCCATCGCGACGAACTCGCGGCGATCATCGTCGAACCGATCGTCCAGGGTGCCGGGGGCATGCGCTTTCACGATCCGGCGCACCTGCGCGCGCTGCGCCGCATCTGCGACGAGGAGGGCGTGCTGTTGATCTTCGACGAGATCGCCACCGGCTTCGGCCGCACCGGATCGATGTTCGCCGCCGATCAGGCCGGCGTCGCCCCCGACATCATGTGTGTCGGCAAGGCGTTGACCGGGGGATACCTCACCCTCGCCGCGACCCTGTGTACCGAGGAGATCGCGGAGGTGATCAGTTCCGGGGAGGCGGGCGGATTGGCCCACGGCCCGACGTTCATGGCCAATCCGCTGGCGTGTGCGGTCGCCGTCGCCTCGACCGAGCTGCTGCTCTCGCGCCCGTGGCGTGACGACGTCACCCGCATCCGGGACGGCCTGCGCCGCGGACTCGACCCACTGCGCCACCTCGACGGTGTCCGCGATGTCCGGGTCCTCGGCGCGATCGGCGTCGTCGAACTCGACCGGCCGGTCGACATGACCGCCGCCACCACTGCCGCGCTCGACGCCGGCGCATGGCTGCGACCATTCCGCACCCTGATCTATGCCATGCCGCCGTTCCTGTGCTCCGACGACGACGTCGAGGTGATCACGCGCGCCATGGCATCGGCGGCGCAGGCCAGTATCGCCGCAACCCGAGAGGTGGTGTCGCCGTGACCATTACGGACACGCTCACCGGTACGACCGGACCCGCGTTGGACTGGCTGCACGCGGCCCAACATGCCACCGCACAGGCCGGGCTGCATCGCGACCCGGTGGTCCGCGACGGCGGTTCGGGTCTGCTCGACCTCGCCTCGAACGACTACCTGGGGATGTCGAGGAATCCGGCGGTGCTCGCCGCGGCCCGCACGGCGATCGACGAGTGGGGTGCGGGCTCGACCGCCTCGCGACTGGTCGCGGGCACCACCCGGGCGCACCTCGACCTCGAAGGCGAGATCGCCGAATTCCTGGGATTCCCTTCGGCTCTGGTGTTCTCCTCCGGCTATCTCGCCAACGTGGGGGTGATCACCGCGCTCGCCGGGCGCGGTGACCTCATCGTCAGCGACACCGGTACCCACGCCTCCCTGATCGACGGCTGCCGGCTGTCGCGGGCGCGGGTGGTGGTCGTTGACCGCGGAGATCACGACGCCGTGCGTGCCGCCCTCGCGGCCCGGGACGAGGAACGCGCACTGGTCGTCACCGACTCGATCTACAGTGTCGACGGCGCTGCCGCGCCGGTTCGCGAACTCTACGACGCCGCACGAGCGCACGGCGCGGCTCTGCTGGTCGACGAGGCGCACGGCCTCGGTGTCCGCGGGCCGGGCGGACGCGGCGTCGTCGCCGAGGCCGGGCTCTCGGGTGCACCGGATCTCGTGGTGACCACGGTCGCCTCGAAATCCCTGGGCGCACAAGGGGGAGTGGTACTCGGACCGCAGGTGCTGCGCGGCCATCTGATCGACCGGGCCCGCACCTTCATCTTCGACACCGGCCTCAACCCGGGCGCGGTCGGCGCCGCCCGCGCCGCGCTGGGATTGCTGCGGGCGGATCCGGACATGCCACTACGGTTGCGCGACAACGTCCTACGCATCGCCGATCGCCTCGGCCTGACCCTGCCGCTCGGCCCCGACGGGACACCGCAGACCTCCGCGGTGCTCTCGGTGATCGTCGGTGATCCGCACCCCGCGCTCGCCGCCGCGGCGGCCTGCCGGGCCCGCGGGGTGTTCGTCGGATGCTTCCGGCCGCCGTCGGTGCCGCCGGGTACCTCGCGCCTGCGGCTGACGATGCGCGCCGACCTCGATGCCGCCGACGTCGACCGCGCCGCCGACGTGGTGCTCGCCGCCCTCGAGGAGGTGGGCGTCCGATGACCGCCGGTCGGGTTGTCGCACAGGGCCTTGCGGGTTCACATGGCCTTGCGGGCCGTTCCCTGGTGATCACCGGGACGTCGACCGACGTGGGCAAAACCGTCGTCACCGCTGCGCTCGCCGCGACCCTGGCTGCCCGCGGTGTCGATGTCGCGGTGTGCAAACCCGCCCAGACCGGCGTCGGACCCGACGAGCCCGGTGATCTCGCCACCGTCACGGCCCTCGCCGGAACGCTGCCGACCCACGAGTGTGTGCGGTTCGCCGACCCCCTCGCCCCCGAGACCGCGGCCCGTCATGCCGGATCGGCGCAGGCCGACCCCGACACGATGGGCCGTCAGATCGCCGGATTTGTTGCGGCGCACCAGATGACGCTCGTCGAGGGGGCCGGCGGCGTGCTGGTCCGGTTGGCTCCCGAGCACACCATCCTCGACGTGGCCGCCGCCCTCGCCGCCGAGGTCCTCGTCGTCGTCGACCCCGCTCTCGGCACACTCAACCACACCGAACTGACCGTTCGGGCCATCCGATCGGCGGGGCTGCATCCGGCCGGCCTCGTTCTCGGATCCTGGCCGCACACACCAGATCTCGCGATGCGCTGCAATCGCGACGATCTGCCCCGGCTGACCGGGGTGCCGGTGGTCGGCGTGCTGCCAGCCGGCGCAGGCGGGCGCAGCCGGGCCGAATTCGCCGAGTCCGCTCCGGGCTGGTTCGATTCCGGCTGGATCGAGAGTCTCGCCCCCGCAACGCCGGTGCCGTCCGCACCGCCGTCCGCACCCTCACCACAGTCCGCACCCGCACCACAATCCGAGCCCGCATATCAAGGAGTTCACCCATGACCCAGGCCCCCGTACAGTCCGACGTCGCGGCCGGGACCGACACCGACGACATCCTCGCCGTCGCCCGCGCCCAGGTCCTCGAACGCGGTGAGGCGCTGACCCGCGATCAGGTACTCACCGTGCTCCGGCTCGGCGACGACCGGCTCACCGAGTTGCTGCAACTCGCCCACGACGTCCGCATGCGGTGGTGCGGCCCCGAGGTCGAGGTCGAGGGCATCATCTCGCTCAAGACCGGCGGGTGCCCCGAGGACTGCCACTTCTGTTCGCAGTCCGGCCTTTTCGCCTCCCCGGTGCGCAGCGCCTGGATCGACATCCCGTCGCTGGTCGAGGCGGCCAAACAGACCGCCAAGACCGGTGCCACCGAATTCTGCATCGTCGCGGCCGTACGCGGACCCGACAAGCGACTGCTCTCGCAGGTGGCCGCGGGGATCGAGGCGATCCGCAACGAGGTCGACATCCAGATCGCCTGCAGCCTGGGCATGCTCACCCAGGAACAGGTCGACCAGCTCAAGGACATGGGCGTCCACCGCTACAACCACAACCTGGAGACCGCCCGCAGTCACTTCCCGAACGTCGTCACCACCCACACCTGGGAGGAGCGTTGGGACACGCTGCGCATGGTGCGCGACGCGGGCATGGAGGTCTGCTGCGGCGGCATCCTCGGCATGGGAGAGTCCCTCGAGCAGCGCGCCGAGTTCGCCGCCGACCTCGCCTCGCTCGAGCCCGACGAGGTGCCGCTGAACTTCTTGAATCCGCGTCCGGGCACCCCGTTCGGCGATCTCGACGTGCTCCCCGCGGCCGAGGCGCTCAAAGCCGTCGCCGCGTACCGGTTGGCCCTGCCGCGCACGATTCTGCGGTTCGCCGGCGGCCGCGAGATCACCCTCGGCGATCTCGGCGCCAAGCAGGGCATCCTCGGTGGTATCAACGCGGTCATCGTCGGCAACTACCTGACCACGTTGGGTCGCCCCGCCGAGGACGACCTCGATCTCCTCAACGACCTGTCGATGCCCATCAAGGCGCTCAACGACAGCATCTGATCCACACCGACGACGACGTGACTAGGCTCGCCAGCGTGAGTGGTGCGATGACAACAAGCGTGATCTCCGGTGCGGTGCCGATCCCGGGCCCGCTGGATCAGCCGTGCCGGTACGGCGTGTACACCGGGATCGAGGTGGAGATCGAGTCGGCCGACGCGATACCGCCCGCGGCCCGGCTCGGACTCGAGCCACCCCGCTTCTGCGGGCAGTGTGGGCGGCGCATGATCGTGCAGGTCCGCCCGGACGGATGGGATGCGAGATGCTCGCGGCACGGCCGCGTCGACTCCTCCGAACTGGGTCACCGATGACCGCGCCGGGGCCGGTGTCCGCCGGACCCCGCAGGCGCCTCGCGCACCGCACCCCGGCGACCCTGGCGGCGTGCGCAGCGGTGATCGGAGTGCTCGGGGTGGTCGCCGGCGCCCTGTGGGCCGTGATCACACCGTCGATGAGCGCGCTGAAAGCCGCGCATCAGGTGTATCCGATCGACAGCATCGCCGGTGTCTCGGCATTCGCCTTCGTCATGCTCGGGTACGGCGCGCTGGCCGGTGTGCTCGGGTGGCTGGTGGCCCCGGGTTGGCGCGGACTCCCCGGGTACGCCACCGTCTTCCTCGCCACGGTGCTCGGGTCGGGCATCGCGGGATGGTCCGGGACGCTGATCGCGGCGCGTCGCTTCACCGACCCCGACTCGGTCGCGGTAGGTGCCCTCTTCCGTGCCGTCCCGCAACTGTGGCTCGACGGCGCCACCCGCGGAACCCCCAGTGGTCCATGGGCATTGGCGATCTGTGCGCCGCTCGCGGCCACGGTCGTCTATCTCGTGTTCGCCCTGGCGAATCGCCACGGCGATCTCGGCGTCGGGGATGCGCCGCCTGAACTCGTGACGCCGCAACCGGTTCCCGCGCAGCCCGGACCACCGGCCCCGCCCGCGTAGTTCGCCGCCGGCGCTCGTCATCTCGCCGACAGCGCCCGTCACCACCCCGACAGCGCTCGTCATCTCGCCGACGGCGCTCGTCATGACGCCGACGGCGCCCGTCACCTCGCCGACGGCGCCCGTCATGACGCCGAAGCACCCCTACAATCGACGCCATGCCATCAGCCGCACGCGCCGAGGACTCCGCCGAGGCGTCCGTCTCGCCGTTGCGTGTCGAGGTCTTGACCGCGGTATTCCAGGTCCGCGACATCGATGACGCCGCGCCGGAACTCTGTGTGCTCCTGGTGCGCGGCGAGGGATCGACCTGGTGTCTGCCCGGCGGCCGGGTCGGTGCCGAGGACACCCTGGAAACCTGCGCACGGCTGGTCGTCGCCGACATGGTCGACATCGACACTCTCGCGCACCTCGAACAGCTTTCGGTATTCTCCGCGCCGCATCGCGTGCCGGGTATCCGCACCATCGCGTCGACGTACCTCGGACTCGTACCCAGCGATGCGCGCACCACCTCGCCTGATCGAGCCGACTGGCATCGCGTGGACGCGCTCCCCGAACTCGCCTTCGATCACGGCTCGATCATCACCAAGGCTCGCCACCGGCTGGCCGCGAAGCTCTCTTACACCAACATTGCTTTCGCGTTGGCGCCGAGCCGATTCCCGATGTCGGAACTCTCCGAGATCTACGGCGCCGCCCTCGGCTACCGGGTCGACACCACCAATCTCCTGCGCATCCTCAGTCGCCGCGGTGTCGTCGTCGCCACCGGCACCCTGGGCCGGACGGGCCGGTCGGGGGGACGGCCACCGGCGTTGTATGCCTTCGCCGACAACGAACTCCGCGTCACCGATGAATTCGCCACCCTCAAGCCACCCATGTGAACTTCACGGTTGTGGGCTCTTCCGGCTGCTGTCCGCGGCCGCCTCAGAGCTCGTCGAGCACGACCAGCCCGTCCTGGATGGCGCGGGCCACCAGCGATGCCTTGGTGCGTGCGGTGCGTCCGGCCTGCGCGTACTTGCTGCGAATCCTGGCCAGGTGGGTGTTGACGGTGCCCACCGAGATGTTCAGATCGGCCGCTGCCTCCGACTTGGAGTCCACCAGCAGCCAGGTACGCAACACCTCGACCTCTCGGCACGTCAGGGGGACGGCGGGATACTGCCGTGTGTCGGCCGGTTCGGGTGCGGGGACGGGGCGCAACGCCGCCGGTTGTGGCATCGGGGCGACGACACGACGCGCGGCGAGACGTTCGAGCGCCTCCTGACGGCGGCGAACCGCCTGCAGGGGAGTGGAGTAGGCCCGGCGAACCGGCATCACCGGGCGCGGCGCGGCGATTGGGACGATCGGGGTCCGGGAATCTCCGGCGGGGGTCAGGCTTGCGGTCATTGGGGTCAGGCCTCCTGTGAACATGCAGGTGAGGGAATGTGCGGCGACGCAGTACGGACGCTACGGACGACGAGTCTCCGGCAAACGCGTAGTGGACTACTTGGAATGCGCTTGGAACTACTCGCGTGCGACGGAATGTCCCCGCGGGGGCCGGTGTTACGATGATCACCAGGTTTTCGATCAGTAGTCGAAAACCGGTCTCGGAGCACAGCCCGTGCCGCGAGCAGCAATGCCCGAGCGGCATGAAGGACGGAGTGGCAGATGAGCATCACCAGCGACCGCATCGCCGTGGGCGACACCACGCCGGCACTGATCGACGCCCGGTGGGTGGACGGTCCCGGGGGATACACCGGTGTCGAACCGACAGCGGAGTGGGCCGAGGAGATCCGTCGCCTCGCACGGGCCCGCAACGCGACTCTTCTCGCCCACAATTACGAGTTGCCGGCCATCCAGGACGTCGCCGACCATGTCGGCGATTCGCTGGCCCTCTCGCGTATCGCCGCGGAGGTCGATTCCGACGAGATCGTCTTCTGTGGCGTGCATTTCATGGCCGAGACCGCGAAGATCCTGAGCCCCGACAAGCGTGTGCTCATCCCCGACGCCCGCGCCGGTTGTTCGCTGGCGGACTCGATCACCGCCGACGACCTGCGTGTGTGGAAGGACGATTTCCCCGACGCCGTCGTGGTTTCGTACGTGAACACCACCGCCGAGGTCAAAGGACTCACCGACATCTGCTGCACCTCGTCGAACGCCGTCGACGTGGTGGCCTCGATCGATCCCGATCGTGACGTGCTCTTCCTGCCCGATCAGTTCCTCGGCGCTCACGTCAAGCGCGAAACCGGCCGCGACAACATCCACATCTGGGCCGGCGAATGCCACGTGCACGCTGGGATCAACGGCGACGAGCTGACCGCGCAGGCCAACGCCCACCCCGACGCCGACCTGTTCATCCACCCCGAATGTGGTTGCGCCACATCGGCGTTGTATCTCGCGGGTGAGGGCGCGGTCGGCGACGACCGGGTCAAGATCCTCTCCACCGGCGGCATGATCGACGCGGCCCGCGCGACCGGCGCCAAGCAGGTCCTCGTGGCCACCGAGATCGGCATGCTGCACCAGCTGCGAAAGGCCGCTCCCGGCATCGATTTCCAGGCCGTCAACGACCGCGCTTCGTGCCCGTACATGAAGATGATCACCCCGGCGGCGCTGCTGCGCGCATTGCGGGAGGGTCGCGACGAGGTGTTCGTCGCCGACGATGTCGCCGAGCGTGCACGCCGCAGCGTCGAGCGGATGATCGCGATCGGTAATCCGGGCTCGGGGGAGTAATACGATGAGCGCCACCTTCGTCGGGCAGGAAACGGCCACGGGCCGAGACGAACTCGAGATCACCGACGAGATCCGGTCGCTCATCCGCTCCGCACTCGACGAGGACCTGCGCTACGGGCCCGACGTGACCACCTCCGCCACGGTGCCACCGCAGGCAACCACCGACGCCGCGATCGTGTCCCGCCAACACGGCGTCGTCGCCGGAATCCCGGTGGCGCAGGCCGTGTTCGACGCGGTCATCGGCGCAGGCGCATACACGGTGACCGAGATCGTTCCCGACGGCACGCGAGTGGCGCCCGGCGACACCGTCCTTGCCGTACACGCGCCGACCGCGGCTCTGCTCACCGCGGAGCGCACCTGTTTGAACCTGCTATGCCACCTGTCGGGGATCGCCACGGCAACAGCGGCGTGGGTCGACGCGGTCGCCGGAACCGACGTCAAGATCCGGGATTCTCGGAAGACGTTGCCCGGCATGCGGTCTCTGCAGAAGTATGCCGTCCGCGCCGGTGGTGGTGTCAACCACCGGATGGGTCTGGGTGACGCCGCACTGATCAAGGACAACCATGTCGCCGCAGCCGGGTCGGTCCGCGCCGCGCTGGAGGCCGTGCGTGCTGCCGCACCGGATCTGCCGGTGGAGGTCGAGGTCGATTCGCTCGAACAGTTCGACGAGGTCCTCGAGTTGTCGCCGCAACTGGTACTCCTCGACAATTTCGAGCCCTGGGCCACCCAGATCGCGGTGCAACGCCGCAATTCTCGGTCGCCGCAGACCAAGTTGGAGAGTTCCGGTGGCCTGTCGCTCGACGTGGCCGGCGAATACGCCCGCACCGGTGTCGACTATCTCGCCGTGGGGGCGCTCACCCACTCGGTGACCGTGCTCGATCTCGGATTGGACATCGCCACCTGAGACGATCGCCACCTGAGACGAGCGGCGGCCGTGACGATCGGCAACCGAGGCGAACATCGACAGCGATACTCACCTCGGTTGCCGGGCGGCGTCACGATGTCGTTGTGCCCCCGAAGAAGTCGAGCAGCAGAGCCGAGGTCTGCTCCGGACGGTGGGCGGGGATCCAGTGGCCGACATGAGACAGCTGCTCGTAGCGCCACGGTCCGGTGACATACCGTGCCGAGTCGGTCATCTGGCGTTCGGTCAGGGCCATCTCGTCCTCTCCCCACACGCCCATCACCGGACAGGCGACGGGTGGGAGATCGGCCAGCGCGTACCAGTCGTTGTCGGCGAATTCGGCCGGTGTCAGGTTGGCCCGGTAGTAGTTGAGTCCGGCGCTCAGTGCGCCGTCGCGTTCGAGGTCGGTGAGTTGCCGATCGAGATCGGGGTCCGAGGAGCGTTGCGCACCGTCGTAGGCCCACTCGCGGAACCACTCCCAATCGTTGACCGGGAGTGCCGATTCCGCGACGCCGGGTGTCTGCCACCACAGGATGTACCAGGCCAGCTGCTTCTGCGGGAATCCGGCGCCGGCATACGCCCGCGGGTGGCCGACGGAGAACGCGGCGAGCTTGGTGACCCGATCGGGGAGGCTGGCGGCAAGGACCCAACCGATGAGCGAACCCCAGTCGTGCGCGGCCACGCTGAACTCGCCGACACCGAGGTGATCGAGGAGTCCGATGATGTCGTCGAGCAAGGTCGGTGCCGCGTAGGCCGACGGATCTGCCGGCCGGCTGCTGTCGCCGAACCCGCGCAGGTCGGGCGCGATGACGCGATAGCCGGCCTCACGCAGATCGCGGATCTGGGTTCGCCACATGGTTGCTCGATCCGGAAAACCATGGAGCAGAAGGACAGTGGGGCCTTCGCCGACGTCGATGACGCTGAGTGTCACCTCACCGATCTCGATCGGGGTGGCCGCGATGTCGGCTGTGTCGATGGACATGGTCGTTGTCTCCTGTGACTGGCGGCCGACGATCGGCCTGGGTGGACGGATGAATCGGGTGAAACGATCCCGTGACGACGGGTCGCGCCATCGCTGTGGCAGGTGTCACTACGGTCACATCTGAGTTGGCTCGGTCATATTCCACGAAAGTGCTATTTGTGCTGCCCCCGTCGGGGAATGTCCAACGCGCATGTCGCTCCTTACGGTGTGGGGAGCATCACATGCGTGGTGTTAACAACTGACTGAGGAGGACAACGATGTCGCGGTTCGAAGGCAAGGTCGCGCTGGTCACAGGCGGGGCTTCGGGTATCGGCGCTGCGGTCGGCCGAAAACTCGTCGACGAGGGGGCCTCCGTGGTTCTGCTCGATCTCAACGCCGACGGCGTCGCGTCGGTGGCGACAAGCCTCGGCGACACCGCCGTCGGGGTGGCCGGCAACGTGGCACAGGAGGACGACGTCGCCGGTGCTGTCGCACTCGCCGTCGAGCGGTTCGGCCAACTCGACATCGCATTCAACATCGCCGGTATCGCGCGGATCGGCACCATCGTGGACGGGCCTACGTCGGACTGGGACGCCACGATCGATGTCGTGCTCAAGAGCACCTACCTGGTCACTCGACATGCTGCACGAGCGATCCGCGACGGTGGTCGCGGTGGCGCCATCGTCAACGTGTCGTCGCTCAACGCCCATGTGCCGCTGTACGGAGGCAGCTCGTACGCCGCCGCCAAGGCGGGGGTCGAGAGTTTCACCAAGAACGCCGCCCTGGAGCTCGGAGCCGACGGAATCCGCGTCAACGCCGTCCTACCGGGGCTTGTCGACACGCCGATGACCGCACCGTTCCTCGGTATCGAGTCGGTGGCCACGGACTACCTGAATCGGATTGTGATGAACCGGGCGGGCACACCCGAGGAGATCGCCGATGCCTGTCTTTATCTGGCCGGCGACCAGGCGAGCTACATCAACGGCACCAGTCTCGTCGTCGACGGCGGCTGGGAGATCACCAACTACCCCGACCTGAAGGCCTTCACCTGACATCACGGGGTCAGCGGGTCGGGACGAATTCGATCACCTGGAGGTCCTTCCCGGTGAACCTGCCCGACTCGCGAAACCCGTTCGCTCGCAGACTGTCCGACGGAGCCGACGCATTCTCCCGATCGGTGAGCACCCATACCCGCGGGCAACCTTGCGCACGCTGACCGGTCGTGTCCATGGGCAGTGACCGGTCCCAGAGTGCACCGCGATCGAGGGACGACTCCACAGTGTCATCGAGCATGATGTCTCGTCCGCGGGCGAATCCCTGCGGATAGCCCTCGGCGATGTAGCGCGACGTGCCGTCGGCGTGCGCGACATCGCCCTGGACGAGACAATCTTGGGCCGCCAGGTGGTCGGCGAGATACCGTGTGGCCGAACGGTAGTCGATACCGTACGGCTTCGACAGTGGTGTGTGCAGATACGCGACGGTCGGTAGGGCCAGGACGACGTAGGCCGCTGTCCAGACGGCCACCATCGGCACCCCGGCCCGGATTCGGTTGTCGGCGAGACGAATCACACCCGCCGCGAGCAGCAGCGCCACCGCGGGTGCGACGAACCACAGGTACCGCGTCACGAATGACGGGCTGATCAGGGAATACAGGCCCAGGAGAATCGGTGGCGCGATCAGCCACGGCCACGCGACCGCCGCCAGGGTCAGGCCGGGCGGTGGCTTCCGTGTCACGACGGAGTCCCGGTGCGCGCGTGCGCGGGCGATGCCGACAATCGTGCATACCCCCACGACCAGGGCCAAGACCGTCAATTGCGGTGCGTTGGGAAAGGCGATGTCGTTGACGCGCAGCACCGGGTTGTAGTGGTAGTCGCCGATCCAGGCGACCTGACCGGATTGGTCGGCGACCGCGAGCACGAGCGGGGAGACGACGATCACCGCGGCAACCATGCACGCCAGCACGATGAGGATCGCGCGACGAGTCGATCGCGAGATCAGCACACTGAGCGCGTGGGCGGCCATCAGCGGGGCACTCAGGACCGAGAAGGCCATACTCGCCACCAGCAGCACACCATAGGTCAGTGCCGCCGGCCACCAGCGCCGACCGTCCAGGATCGCGCGTACCAGCGTGACCAACGCGACCGTGGCCCACACCGCGGCCGCAACGGTGAAGGCGTACGGGCGGGCCTCCGTCGCGGTCTGGACGGTGCTCGGCAGGAATGCGAAGAACACCGCTGCGACGAGTGCCGTTGTCGGCCCCGCCAGCCGACGGGCGAGCACATGGATTCCGGCGCCGGCTAGGCCGATGGCCATCACACCGGGTAGGCGGGTCCACAACTCGGTGTCCGGGACGAGGCGCAGCCACCCGTCCATGAACCAGTAGTAGGCGCCGTGGACAGCGTCGACGTTGCCGAGGAGCCGCATCAATTCTGCGGGTGTGCGCCGCGCCGCGCCGAGCGTGGCCATCTCGTCGTACCAGAATTGCGGAATCCAGGAACCGACGAAGGACACCAGTGCCGCGAGCGCGCCCGCGGCCACCGCTGCAGATGTTTCAGAAGAATGTCGGCCCGAAATGTGGGTCACGTTCATGACCCTCCACGTAATCACATCTCGTGCCGTGCTTCTCGGACCGCACCGCCGAGGTCGGCGACAACACGCGCGGGCTGCGCAATGGCAATGTGGTGATTTCCATCCGGAATTCGGAAAAATGCGGAAATCATGCGCCAAATGAAGGCCGCGGATCAGCAAAATCTGCGACGGTGACGGCTCACGCCCCGATCGCGCGCCCGATCACCGGCCACGAGGCGCGCAGATCCGCGGCGAACACGCCCCAGGAGTGCGATCCCAGTGGGCGTGCCGAGAATGTGTGCGCAATCCCCAAGGCGGTCAACCGATTCGACATGGCCGCAGTGCACACTCGTGTGTACGCCTCGATCTGACCACCGCCGGCAAGCCCGCCGAGGGTCTCTGCCGGGCCGCCGTCGATCGGACCGGGCATGCCGGTGGCCGCCGACAGGAACACCGCTTTTCCGCGCAACTTGCCCGCATTGACGATCGGGTCATTTGTCACCCAGTCGGGCCCGCCCGGCGGTCCCCACATGTTGAGCACGTTGCCGCCGCCGCGGGTGACCACGGCGGTCACCGCGCCAACGCCGAGCAGATCGGTGGTCCCGGGACACCCGCTGTAGGACGCCACGGCGCGATACAAGTCGGGAGCCGATTCGGCGATCGCCAGCGCCGGACCGCCCGACATCGACACCCCGGTGATCGCGTTGATCCCGTTGGTGTGGAAGGCGCGGTTGACGATCGGCGGGAGTTCTCGTGTCAGAAAGGTTCGCCACTTGTTGCGGCCCAGGACCGGATCGTCGTGCTGCCAGTCGGTGAACATCGACGCGTGACCTCCGACGGGGAAGACGGCCGTCACGGCCTTGCCTGCGAAGAAGGCACGGGCGCCGCCGTTGTTGATCCAGGAGATCCCGTCCTCGCCGCCACCGAGTCCGGGCAGCATGTAGACGGCGGGTCCCGCAGGTCGTCCGGGCGGGTGCAGCACCTGGCTGGTGATCACCCTGCCCATCGACGACGAGTACACCTCGAGCACCGACTCGGTCGGGGAGACGTCGCGGACGGCGACGAGGTGTGCGGCCTCCGCGCGAGCCGGCATCTGCGCACCGACGGCTGCGCTCAGCAGCACCATCACCGCGATGATCCCGAGACGGCGGGCCCACGAGGCCATGGTGAGTCCGGCACGGTGTGGTTCGGCTCCGGGTTGTCGCGGTCCGGGTCGTCGAGTTGTCATCCACGTGCTCCGTTCGCCATTCGAGTGGTTCCCGACGCATCTCTGTGAGGTCGCTGTGAGCATATCCGTGACGAGTGGGGCCAGTGTTACTCATGGTGCGAGTTTGTTAGAGGTGCGTAATGAATCCGAGTCCTTGCATCCGCAAGGTTCGGGCGGCTCGCTCCGATGAGGTGCAGGTGAAATCCGCTCGCCTCGTGCCCGTATCCTGGATGGGTCATTTCCTCCAGTCACGCCAGGAGAGATCCATGCTCGCCCGAACCGACCTGCGCGGTAGCACGCCGACGCTTGCCGAACTGCGTCGCGCGTTGCCCCGTGGGGGCACCGACGTCAACGCCGTTCTCGACACGGTGGGGCCGGTGGTTCATGCCGTCGCCGAGCGCGGCACGGCAGCGGCACTGGAGTACGGGGAGCGCTTCGACGGTGTACGTCCCGCGTCGGTGCGGGTGCCGTCATCGGTCATCGGTGACGCACTCGCGGCGCTGGATCCGGCGGTGGCCGACGCCTTGCGTGAGTCGATCTCCCGCGCGCGGGCGGTGCACGCCGATCAGCGCAGGCAGACCTCGCGGACGCAGGTCGTCGACGGTGGTGTGGTCAGTGAGAAGTGGATTCCGGTGCGGCGCGTCGGTCTGTACGTGCCCGGCGGCAATGCCGTGTATCCCTCGTCGGTGATCATGAACGTCGTTCCGGCGCAGGAGGCCGGTGTGGGGTCGCTGGTGGTGGCCTCGCCGCCGCAGAAGGACTTCGGCGGGTGGCCGCATCCGACGATTCTCGCTGCGTGCGCGTTGCTCGGGGTCGACGAGGTGTGGGCGGTCGGCGGAGCGCAGGGCGTTGCCTTGTTGACCTACGGCGGAACCGACACCGACGCCGCCGATGCACCCGGCGCGGTTCTGGATCCGGTGGACCTCATCACCGGACCGGGGAACATCTACGTGACGGCGGCCAAGCGTTTGTGCCGCGGGGTCGTGGGTATCGACTCCGAGGCCGGCCCGACCGAGATCGCGATTCTCGCGGATGCCACGGCGAGGCCCGAACTCGTTGCCGCGGACCTCATCTCGCAGGCCGAGCACGATGTCCTGGCCGCCTCGGTGCTCGTCACCGACAGCGTCGACCTCGCCGATGCCGTCGATGCGGCCCTTGAGAATCAGGTGGCACAGACCAAACACCGCGAACGGGTGGCAACCGCCTTGGCGGGCAAGCAATCCGGTGTGGTGCTGGTCGACGATCTCGAGGCGGGACTGGCGGTGGTCGACGCCTACGCCGCCGAGCATCTCGAAATCCAGACGCGCGACGCGGCCGCGGTTGCCGATCGTGTGCACAATGCGGGCGCGATCTTCGTCGGTAACTACGCGCCGGTCAGCCTCGGTGACTACTGTGCGGGTTCCAATCACGTTCTGCCGACCTCGGGTTCGGCGCGCTTCGCGTCGGGGTTGTCGGTACAGACCTTCCTCAAGGGCGTCCACGTCATCGACTACGACGAGGCCGCACTGCGTGATGTCGCCGACAAGGTCGTCACCCTGGCGCAGGCCGAAGACCTTCCGGCACACGGGGATGCGATCACCCGGCGCTTCATGGAGGACGCGCGGTGACCGCGGAGAGTGCCGGCGCCGGGAGCGTAGCGAGCGGGCCGAATGTACGCGGCGCCGGGAGCGTAGCGAGCGGGCCGAGTGTGCCCGGCGCCGGGAGCGTAGCGAGCGGGCCGATTGTTCCCGGCGCGTCGATCTCGGTCGACGAGTTGCCGTTGCGGGACACCCTTCGTGGGAAGAGTGCTTATGGGGCACCGCAGTTGACGGTGCCGGTGGTGCTCAACACCAATGAGAACCCGCATCCGCCGTCGGCGGCGTTGATCGCCGATGTCGCCGAGTCGGTCCGGGTCGCCGCGGCCGAGTTGCATCGATACCCCGACCGGGATGCGGTCGCGCTGCGTACCGAGTTGGCCGAGTATCTCAGCCGCGCCACCGGGGTTCGGTTGTCGGTCGAGAACCTCTGGGCGGCAAATGGTTCCAATGAGATCCTGCAGCAGCTGTTGCAGGCCTTCGGCGGGCCGGGGCGGACAGCGTTGGGTTTCGTGCCCAGCTATTCGATGCATCCGATCATCTCCGACGGCACCACCACCACGTGGCTGGAGGCCAAGCGCAACGCCGATTTCTCACTCGACGTCGATTACGCGATCGGTGAGGTCGCCGCGCGTCGCCCCGACGTCGTGTTCCTCACCTCGCCCAACAACCCGACAGGTGCATCGATCCCGAATGCCGGGTTGCGCGCCATCGTCGACGCCGCGCCGGGTATCGTCATCGTCGACGAGGCGTACGGCGAGTTCTCCGAGCAACCCAGTGCGACCGAATTGATCGAGGAGTTCCCGGCGAAGGTCGTCGTGAGTCGCACGATGAGCAAGGCGTTCGCCTTTGCCGGTGGACGGCTCGGGTATCTGGCCGCGTCGCCGGCGATCGTCGAGGCCCTGCAACTGGTTCGGTTGCCCTATCACCTGTCGGTGCTGACCCAGGCGTCCGCGCGGGCGGCGCTGCGCCACGGCGACGAGACCTTGTCGGGGGTCGCCACGATCATCGCCGAACGCAAGCGCGTCGTCGCCGAGCTCGCCGCGGCAGGTTTCGAGGTGGTCGATTCCGACGCCAACTTCGTGCTGTTCGGACGGTTCGCCGACGCCTCGGCGTCGTGGCAGCGTTACCTCGACGACGGGGTCCTCATCCGTGACGTCGGGATTCCTGCCTACCTGCGGGTGACGGTCGGTCTGCGCGGCGAGAACGATGTCTTCCTCGAGGTCAGTCGACGCCTGGCCGCAACCGATCTGGAGAATGGCTGAGTGAGTACCACACAGGAGTCGAGCGCCACCGGGACCGCGGGGGCCCGTATCGGCAAGGGCGAGCGCACCACCAAGGAGTCGTCGATCGCCGTCGAGATCGACCTCGACGGCACCGGTCGCACCGACATCTCCACCGGCATCGCGTTCTTCGATCACATGCTGACCGCGTTCGGTGCGCATGGCAGCTTCGATCTGACGGTCAAGGCGACCGGTGATGTCGAGGTCGAGGGTCACCACACCATCGAGGACACCGCGATCGTCCTCGGTCAGGCGCTGGGGCAGGCGCTCGGGGACAAGAAGGGCATCCGTCGCTTCGGTGACTGCTACATCCCGATGGACGAGACCCTCGCCCACGCGGTCGTCGACGTGTCGGGCCGGCCGTACTGCGTGCACACCGGCGAGCCGGAGCATCTGCTGACCGCGGTCATCGGCGGCTACCCGGGCGTCCCGTATTCGACGATCATCAACCGACACGTCTTCGAGTCGATCGCGCTGAATGCCCGTATCGCGCTGCATGTTCGGGTGCTCTACGGACGCGATCAGCACCACATCACCGAGGCGGAGTACAAAGCGGTCGCCCGGGCGTTGCGCGAGGCCACCGAGGCCGACCCGCGGGTGACCGGGGTGCCCTCGACGAAGGGTGCTCTATGAGCGGGCCCGACGTCGTCGTCCTCGATTACGGGTCGGGGAATCTGCGGTCGGCGCAGCGGGCACTGGAGCGGGCCGGAGCCCAGGTGACCGTGTCGGCCGACTTCGACACCGCCCTGAACGCGACCGGTTTGGTCGTCCCGGGGGTCGGGGCCTTCGCGGCATGCATGGAGGGACTGCGCGCGGTGAAGGGTGACCGGATCATCGGCCGCCGCCTCGCCGGCGGACGTCCGGTCCTCGGCATCTGCGTGGGCATGCAGATCCTGTTCGAGCACGGCGTCGAATTCGGGGAGGAAGCCGACGGATGCGGTGAGTGGCCCGGTTCGATCACCCGGCTGCCCGCACCGGTGCTGCCGCACATGGGATGGAACACCGTCGACGCGCCAGAGGACTCGGTGCTGTTCGCCGGGCTCGACGCCGACACCCGCTTCTACTTCGTGCACTCCTATGCCGCGCAGTCGTGGGAGATGGACAACGACGGCACCGCACTGCGCGCACCGCGGCTGACCTGGGCCGACTACGGTGGGAAATTCCTCGCCGCGGTCGAGAACGGTCCACTGAGCGCCACCCAGTTCCATCCGGAGAAATCCGGCGACGCCGGGGCGCATCTGCTGGCCAACTGGATCAGGGCCCTCTCATGACCGATTCGGGTGCCGGCGGCGATCCGGAGTACCGCTTCTCCTACGGTCGATTCGTCCTGTTCGTCCTCGGCGCAGGTGTCATCGTGCTGGTGATCTGCATCCCGGTGGTGCTGGCGCTGGCCAAATGGAATGCGATCGCCGGGCTGGTCGCGTCGCTGGTCAGCATCGTGCTGATGATCACGGCGATCGGCATCACCTCCAAACGCTTGATCGGCAAGGCCGAACGCGCGCTGCGCGCCCAGCACCGCAGCAATCCCCCGACCTCCTGAAAGGACCCGCGCAACCCCATGGGAACAACCCTCGAACTGCTTCCGGCCGTCGATGTCGCCGATGGTCAGGCGGTGCGCCTGGTCCAGGGTGCCGCCGGTACCGAAACCTCCTACGGTTCACCGCGTGAGGCCGCGCTGGCCTGGCAGAAGGACGGCGCGGAGTGGATTCACCTCGTCGACCTCGACGCCGCCTTCGGGCGGGGCAACAACCGTGACCTGCTCGCCGAGGTCGTCGGCGAACTCGACGTGAAGGTCGAACTGTCCGGCGGCATCCGCGACGACGAGTCGCTCGAGGCCGCACTGGCCACCGGCTGTACACGGGTGAATCTGGGTACCGCCGCGCTGGAGAATCCGCAGTGGTGCGCCACGGCGATCGAGCGATTCGGCGACCGGATCGCCGTCGGACTCGACGTCATCCGGGAAGGCTCGTCGTACCGGTTGCGCGGGCGCGGCTGGGTGACCGACGGCGGTGATCTGTGGGAGGTGCTCGAACGCCTCAACGGCGACGGATGCGCCCGCTATGTCGTCACCGACGTCTCCAAGGACGGCACGCTGGGCGGCCCGAATCTCGACCTGCTCGCCGAGGTCGCCGCGGCCACCGATGCGCCGATCGTCGCCTCCGGCGGGGTGTCGGCGCTCGACGACCTCGTGGCGATCGCCGGTCTGGTGGAGCAGGGCGTGGAGGGGGCGATCGTGGGTAAGGCGCTCTACGCCGGGCGGTTCACCCTGCCCGAGGCATTGACGGCGGTCGGCGGCCGGTGACCGCGGGCGCCGACCTGGATCTGTCCCGACTGCTCGAGGTGGCCGGGGGAGTCCTCGACGGGGTCAGCGACGACTTCATCGCCGGTCTGGGAGCGCCGAGCGCGGTCCGCAAGGGTGCCACCGACTTCGCCACCCAGGTCGATCTCGATCTCGAACGCCGGATCGTCGGCGAGCTGACCGACCTGACCGGCATCGGGGTGCACGGTGAGGAATTCGGCGGCCCTCCGGTCGACGAGGGTGTGGTCTGGGTTCTCGATCCGGTCGACGGCACCTACAACTATTCCGCCGGGATGCCGCTGACGGGCATCCTGCTCGCGCTGCTCGTCGACGGCGAGAGCGTGTTGGGTCTGACGTGGATGCCGTTGTCGCGGCAGCGTTTCGCCGGACACCTCGACTCGCCGTTGCTGTGCAACGGTGAGCCGGTGACCCCTTCCGGCGCAACGTCGTTGGCGCAGTGCGCGATCGGCTTCGGACCGTTCAACGTCGGGCACGGCGGCCGATATCCGGGCGCTCGCCGCGCCGACCTGATCCGGGCGCTGTCCGCGCGGGTGGCCCGGCTGCGGATGACCGGCAGCACCGGGGTCGACATGGCCTACGCGGCGTCGGGGACCTTCGGCGGGTCGATCGCCTTCGGTCGTCACCCGTGGGACAACGCTGCCGGGGCGGCGCTGGTTCGTGCCGCCGGTGGCGTGGCCACCGATCTGTCCGGACGGCGGTGGACCGTCGATTCGCCCTCGTTGGTGGCCGGATCGCCGGGGATTCATTCGGAACTGATGGACGTTGTGTACGAGGTGATCGGTGACGAGTGGTCCACCGATGCGGCCCGACCCGAGGAGACCGACCGATGACTTTGGCCGTGCGTGTGATCCCGTGCCTCGACGTCGACAACGGACGCGTCGTCAAGGGCGTCAACTTCGCGAACCTGCGTGATGCCGGTGATCCGGTGGAACTCGCGGCGCGCTACGACGCGGAGGGTGCCGACGAATTGACCTTCCTCGACGTCACCGCGTCGAGTTCGGGGCGCGCCACGATGATCGACGTCGTCGGGCGCACCGCCGAGCAGATCTTCATCCCGCTGACCGTCGGTGGCGGTATCCGCACTGTCGCCGACGTCGACACGATGCTGCGGGCCGGCGCCGACAAGGTCAGCGTCAACACCTCGGCGATCGCCCGGCCCGAGGTGCTCGAGGAGATGAGCAGGCGTTTCGGTTCGCAGTGCATCGTGCTGTCGGTCGATGCGCGCACCGTGCCCGACGGTGAGCAGCCCACCCCGTCCGGTTGGGAGGTCACCACGCACGGCGGACGCCGTGGTACCGGCATCGACGCGGTCGAATGGGCAAGGCGCGGACAAGAACTCGGCGTCGGGGAGATCCTGTTGAACTCGATGGATGCCGACGGCACCAAGCAGGGCTTCGATCTGCGCATGCTGACTGCGGTCCGTGCGGCCGTCGAGGTACCGGTGATCGCCAGCGGTGGCGCGGGGGCCGTCGAGCATTTCGCGCCCGCGGTCGCGGCGGGCGCCGACGCGGTGCTCGCGGCCTCGGTGTTCCACTTCGGCCAACTGACCATCGGTGAGGTCAAGGAGTCGATGGCCGCCGCCGGGATCACCGTGCGGACCGCACGCGACACTCCGGTGCGGAACGCACGCGACACTCCTGGGCGGACCGCACGCGACACCCCGATGGAGGTGTGAGGCGATGGCTCTCGATCCCGAGTTGGCGGGTCGGCTGACCCACAATGCCGACGGGCTGTTCAGCGCCGTCGCCCAGGAGCGCGAGACCGGCACCGTGCTGATGGTGGCGTGGATGGACGACACCGCACTCGAACGCACCCTGGCCACACGGCGCGCGACCTACTTTTCGCGGTCCCGTCAGGAGTACTGGGTGAAGGGCGAGACCAGCGGTCACACCCAGTATGTGCACGACGTCCGGCTCGACTGCGATGGCGACACGGTGTTGTTGATCGTCGATCAGGTGGGGGCGGCCTGCCACACGGGTAATCACAGTTGCTTCGACACGCCGTCGTTGCCGTTCGCCCAACCCGACGCGACCGGCGCGGGCTGATGCCTGGGAGAATCGGGGCGGACACTCTTTTGACGAAAGGTGGCGACCAGTCATGCCATTGATCCAGATCTCGCAGACCCCCGGGCTCTCGGACCGGGTGAAGCGCGAGACCATCGCGGCGGTGACCGAGGCGTACGCGCGGGCCACCGGCAAGAGCCCGGATTCGGTGTGGGTCACCATCAACGAGATCCCGCGTACCCAGTGGGGCGTGGGCGGCGAGCCCCTGGGATGAGTACGCCCGCGATGAGCACCTCCACGCACGATCATGCGGCGGGTTCGGCGACGACGAGCCTGGCCGAGTTCCTGGATCTGGCTGCCGACCATCGTGTCGTGCCGGTCACCCGCAAGGTCCTCGCCGACTCGGAGACGCCGCTGTCGGCCTACCGCAAGCTCGCCGGCGACCGCGAGGGCACGTTCTTGCTCGAGTCCGCCGAGAACGGGCGGAGTTGGTCGCGGTGGTCGTTCATCGGCGCGGGAGCGCCGTCGGCGCTGACGGTTGTCGACGGCAAGGCCAGCTGGTGGGGGACGGTGCCGTCGGGCGCACCGGTCGACGGTGACCCGCTGACGGTGCTGGCCGAGTCACTACGCCTGCTGGCCACCGATCCGTTGCCGGGCATGCCGCCACTGACCGGCGGGTTCGTCGGGTTCATGGCCTATGACATGGTGCGCCGGCTCGAACGGCTACCCGAGACCACCACCGACGATCTGCACCTGCCGGATCTGATGATGTTGTTGGCGACCGATCTGGCCGCGGTCGATCATCACGAGGGCACCATCACCCTGATCGCCAACGCCGTCAACTGGGATGGTTCCGACGAGCGTGCCGAGGAGGCCTACGCCGACGCCGTTGCCCGGCTGGACCGGATGACGCAGGCCCTCGCCGCGCCGGCCCCGTCGACGGTGTCGCATTTCGACCGGCCGGACCCCGACTATCGGGTGCAGCGCAGCCGCGAGGAGTACCACGAGATCGTGCGCGACCTCGTCGGCGAGATCGAGGCGGGCGAGGCATTCCAGGTGGTGCCGTCAATGCGGTTCGAGATGGACACCGCCGCCGACCCGATCGACGTGTACCGGGTGCTGCGGGCGTCCAATCCGAGCCCGTACATGTATCTGCTGCGTATCCCGGGAATCGAGTCGGACCCGTTCACGGTCGTCGGGTCGAGTCCCGAGGCGCTGGTGACCGTGCAGGACGGCTGGGCGACGACCCATCCCATCGCCGGTACCCGATGGCGTGGGGCGACCGAGGAGGAGGATCAACTGCTCGGGAAGGACCTGATCGCCGACGAGAAGGAGAATGCCGAGCACCTGATGCTCGTCGATCTCGGACGGAATGATCTCGGTCGGGTCTGTCGGCCCGGCACCGTGAAGGTGAGCGATTACCGACACATCGAGCGGTACAGCCACGTCATGCACCTGGTGTCGACGGTGTCGGGGGAGTTGCGTGAGGACAAGCACGCCCTGGACGCGGTGACGGCGTGCTTCCCGGCGGGGACGCTCACCGGCGCGCCGAAGGTGCGGGCGATGGAGCTCATCGACACCCACGAACGGACGCGGCGCGGCCTGTACGGCGGCATCGTCGGCTACCTCGACTTCGCCGGCAACGCCGACACCGCGATCGCCATCCGCACCGCGTTGATCAAGGACGGCACCGCCTATGTGCAGGCCGGCGGCGGTGTCGTGGCCGACAGCGATCCCGACTATGAGTACAACGAGGCCCGCAACAAGGCGACCGCGGTGCTCAATGCGGTTGCCGCCGCCTCGACGATGCGTCGGGTCTCCGGCGGCGCTGCCGAAGGTGGGCCGACAAGTGAGTGAGCAGACCCCCGATCCGACGACATCCGACGCCGCCGACCCCGCCCGCCGGTCCCGGCGGATCAAGGTGATCGCCGCGATCCTGATGGCGTTGGGTGCATTGGCATTCTGGTCGGCCTCGCGCGTGACGTGGGCGACCGTCTACGCCGGTGACGGAATGTCGCCGGACCGATACATGCAGGTCAAGGGTGCCGACTGGAGTCCGTGGCTGACGCCGCTGGCGTTGGTGCTGCTCGCGGCGATCCTGGCGGCGTTCTCGCTGCGCGGGTGGGGATTGCGGATCGTGGCGGTCCTCGTCGCCGCGGGTGGGCTGCTGGCCGCGTTCCCGGCCCTGTCGCTGTTGACCAGCGGCTCGGACTCGCTGTACGCGGCTCGGGCGATCGACCTGTCGGATCGGTACATCGTGCGGTTGACCACCACCCACGGCTGGGTGTCGGCCATCGTGTTCGCGGGGACGGTGTGTTGTGTCGCGGCCGGTGTGCTGTTGCTGCGGTCGGCGTCGGGTGCGGGGATGTCGAGCAAGTATCGGACGCCTGCCGCGCGCCGTGACGAGCTCGAACGTGAGATCTTCGCCGAGCACGAGCGTCGCAAGGCGGCCGGCGATGCGGGGACCGATCCGGCCGGGGCTCCCACCGGCCAGAAGGGTCCGGACGCGGCGGACGCCGGCGGCGACGCCGCGCGCACAGAACCGCCGCACGTGAACGAACGCATGATGTGGGATGCCCTCGACACCGGGATCGACCCGACCGAACAGCGCTGATCTCTGCGGTGCTCGGCGTGACGTGGGTCTCGACGGACCCGCGCACGGGCCGTTGGGAACCCCGGTCTACCCTGGTGAGGGCAAGGAGCGTCGAAAGGGAACCAGCTGTCGTGAGCACGCCGAACGTCCTCGATTCGATCATCGAGGGAGTCAAGGCCGACGTCGCCGCGCGCGAAGCGGTCGTCGATTACGCGGCCGTCAAGGCGGCCTCGGTCCAGGCGCCCGACCCCAAGGACGTGATGGCCGCGTTCCAGCAGCCCGGCATCGGGGTGATCGCCGAGTGCAAGCGTGCCAGCCCGTCGAAGGGTGAGCTCGCCACCATCGCCGACCCCGCCGAACTTGCGCGTGCCTACGAGGACGGTGGTGCACGGATCATCAGTGTGCTCACCGAGGAGCGGCGGTTCCGCGGGTCGCTCGCCGATCTCGACGCCGTCCGCGCGGCCGTGAACATCCCGGTGCTGCGCAAGGATTTCATCGTCGGGCCGTACCAGATCCATGAAGCGCGCGCACATGGTGCCGACATGATCTTGCTGATCGTCGCCGCTCTGGAACAGAACGTGCTGGCCTCGTTGCTCGACCGCACCGAGAGTCTGGGCATGACCGCTCTCGTCGAGGTGCACACCGAGGAAGAGGCCAATCGCGCGTTGGAGGCGGGAGCCTCCGTGGTCGGCGTCAACAACCGCAATCTCAAGACCCTCGAGGTCGATCGCGACAACTTCTCCCGGATCGCTCCGGGCCTGCCCACCAAGGTGATTCGGGTCGCCGAGTCGGGTGTGCGCGGCACCGCCGACCTGCTGGCGTTCGCCGGCGCCGGCGCCGACGCGGTCCTGGTGGGTGAGGGGCTGGTCACCAGTGGCGACCCCCGTACCGCGGTGGCGGAGCTGGTAACCGCCGGCACCCACCCGTCCTGTCCGAAACCCGTTCGCTGACAATGGCATTCGGCTTCGGCCGAAGCCGCTGACGCGTATGTGAAGCAGTGAGGTGTCCTGTGACGACCCATCAGAGCAGCGGCACCGACGCCGCCCCGACCGTCCTGCCCACGGCCAGTCAGGGAGTGGCGACCCGCACCTCCCTCGAGCCCGACGCCGGCGGCCACTTCGGTGTCTACGGTGGGCGGCACGTCCCCGAGGCGTTGATGGCGGTCATCGACGAGGTGACCACCGCCTACGAGAAGATGCGCACCGACGACGACTACCTTGCCGAACTCGACCGGCTGCAACGTGACTACGTCGGTCGCCCCTCGCCGCTGTACGAGGCGACGCGGCTGTCCGACGATGCCGGCGGGGCGCGGGTGTTCCTCAAGCGGGAAGACCTGAACCACACCGGTTCCCACAAGATCAACAACGTGCTCGGTCAGTTGTTGCTGGCCCGCCGGATGGGCAAGTCGCGCATCATCGCCGAGACCGGTGCCGGTCAGCACGGGGTCGCCACCGCCACCGGCTGTGCCCTGTTCGGCATGGAATGCATCGTCTACATGGGTCGCGTCGACACCGAGCGTCAGGCGTTGAACGTGGCACGGATGCGTCTGCTCGGCGCGACGGTGATCGCGGTGGAGACCGGCTCGGCGACCCTCAAGGACGCGATCAACGAGGCGCTCCGCGACTGGGTTACCAACGCGCACAACACCTATTACTGTTTCGGTACCGCCGCGGGGCCGCATCCGTTCCCGATGCTGGTACGAGATCTGCAGCGCATCGTCGGACTCGAGGCCCGGGCGCAGATCCTCTCGCACGCCGGACGGCTGCCCGATGCGGTGGTGGCCTGCGTCGGCGGCGGATCGAACGCGATCGGGGTGTTCCACCCGTTCATCGACGACGCCGACGTACGGCTCGTCGGATACGAGGCCGCCGGTGACGGTGTCGAGACCGGCCGGCACGCGGCGACCTTCACCGGCGGTACACCGGGCGCCTTCCAGGGTGCCTTCTCCTACCTCCTGCAGGACGAGGACGGCCAAACCATCGAATCCCACTCCATCTCGGCGGGTTTGGACTACCCCGGGGTCGGTCCCGAGCACGCCTACCTCAAGGACATCGGCCGGGCCGAGTACCGGCCGATCACCGATACCGAGGCGATGAACGCGCTGGCGCTGCTGAGCCGGCGGGAAGGGATCATCCCGGCGATCGAGTCGGCGCACGCGGTGGCCGGTGCGTTGAAACTCGGCCACGAACTCGCGCGTACCTCACCGCGCGGGGCGCAGGCCGGTACCGAGGGTGCACCGATCATCGTCGTCAGCCTGTCCGGCCGCGGTGACAAGGACGTCGACACCGCCGCGGAATGGTTCCATCTGTTCGATCCGCCACCCTCGGAATCCGACGCCCAGGCCGGCTCGCATACGTCGTCCGAATCCGAAGCGGCCCAATCAGATCCGGGGGAGAGTCGATGACCGCGCCGACCGTCCGACACGCGGGAGCCTCCAAGCTCTCACCGGTCTTCACCCGCTGCCGTGAGCAGGGCCGCGCCGCGCTGATCGGCTATCTGCCCGTGGGCTACCCGACGGTGGCCGGCTCGGTGGAGTCGTTCACCACCATGGTCGAGGCCGGGTGCGACATCATCGAGGTCGGGGTGCCCTACTCGGATCCGGTGATGGACGGGCCGACGATCCAGGAAGCCGCCGATCTGGCACTGACCAACGGGGTGCGGGTGCGCGACGTGTTCACCGCAGTCCGGGCGATCACCGAGGCCGGTGGGCAGGCCGTCGTGATGAGTTACTGGAATCCCATCCTCGCCTACGGTGTCGAGCGGTTCTCCGCCGATCTCGCCGAAGCCGGAGGAGCCGGACTGATCACCCCCAACCTCATCCCCGAGGAGGGGCATGCGTGGCATGAGGCCTCCGATGCCCACGGGTTGGACCGCATCTATCTGGTCGCACCGTCGTCGACCCCGGAACGGCTGGCCTACACCATCGATGCGTGCCGCGGTTTCGTCTACGCGGCCTCCACCATGGGAGTGACCGGTGCTCGTACCGCGGTGTCGAACGCCGCCCCCGAACTCTGTGCGCGGATCCGTGAGTACTCCGACATCCCGATCGGGGTCGGTCTCGGTGTCCGCAGCGGCGAGCAGGCCGCGGAGATCGCCTCCTATGCCGACGGTGTCATCGTGGGTTCGGCCCTGTTGACCGCGGCGCAGGCCGGTCAGGCTCAGTTGCGAGATCTGGTTCGCGAACTCGCCGACGGCGTCGCCCATCCGAACCCGCCGAGGTGACCCGCGCGGGTGAGGTCCGATCGGACGAACCGACCGGGTGGTGCGATCGTGTGCCTCCGACGGTCGGTTAGGGTGTGACCGTGATCGCGCCGACGACGACGTTGCTCGCCTATATCCCCAGTCCGCCGCAGGGGGTCTGGCATCTCGGGCCGGTCCCGCTGCGGGCGTACGCGCTGTGCATCATCGTCGGCATCATCGTCGCGGTCTGGTGGGGTGATCGCCGCTGGATCGCACGCGGCGGCCAGCCCGGCGAGGTCCTCGACATCGCCATCTGGGCAGTGCCCTTCGGTCTGATCGGCGGCCGCATCTATCACGTCCTCACCGACTGGTCGATCTACTTCGGCGGCGGTGGCAAGTCCCCGATCGACGTCTTCAAGATCTGGGACGGTGGTCTCGGAATCTGGGGCGCGGTGATCCTCGGTGCCCTCGGCGCCTGGATCGGTGCGCGCCGTCACGGCATCCGGTTGCCCGCGTTCGGCGATGCCATCGCGCCCGCGATCCTGCTCGCCCAGGCGATCGGGCGGCTCGGCAACTATTTCAACCAGGAGCTCTACGGCCGGCCGACAACGGTGCCGTGGGGGTTGGAGATCTACGAGCGCACCAACGGCATCCAGACCGGCCCCAATCTGATCAACGGAACCTCGACCGGCCAGGTGTACGAGATCGTCCACCCGACCTTCTTGTACGAGTTGGTGTGGAATGTCCTGGTCGTTATCGCGCTCGTGGTGCTCGACCGACGATTCCGCATCGGCCACGGACGACTCTTCGCGCTGTACGTGGCCGGATACTGCGTCGGCCGATTCGTCGTCGAACTCCTGCGCTCGGATACCGCGTACACCTTCATCGCCGGCATTCGCATCAACGTCTTCACCTCCGCCCTGCTGTTCGTGTGCGCGGCGATCTACTTCGTCGTCGCCACCAAGGGCCGCGAGCGCGGTCTGGAGATGTACTACCCCGACCGTGCCGAGGAACTCGAAGCCCTTGGCGTCGTCGGCTACGTCGACGACCGTTACCCGGACCACGAACTCGACGCCGAACGCGAGCCCGACGACGAGCCGGACGAGGACGAGCCGTTCGACTCCGACGGCGAGATGACCGACGCAGGCGACGACAGCACCGCGACCGAGGTCATCGACAAGGGCATCGCCGAACACGACGAGGAAGCCGCCGTCGACCCGGAACTCGACGAAGACGTCGTCGCACCGGCCACTGCGGCCCCGTCCCCGTGGACGTCCCCCGACCCTGCCGCCGACGCCACCCCCGACAGCGCCCCCGATACCCCCGACAGCGCTCAGCCTGATGCCGACAGCGCCCCCGATACCCCCGACAGCGCTCAGCCTGATGCCGACAGCGCCCCCGATACTGCCGACAGCGCCCAGCCTGATGCCGACAGCGCTTCGGAGACCGCCGACAGCGCTCTCACCGACGCCGACAGCGCCGAGCCCGACGCCGACAGCGCTCAGCCTGATGCCGACAGCGCTCCCTCGGATGCCGACAGCGCCCAGCCCGACGCTGACAGCGCTCCCCCCGAGGCCGAGAGTGCCGAGCCCGACGCCCACAGCGCTCAGCCTGATGCCGACAGCGCTCCCGATACCGCCGACAGCGCTCAACCTGATGCCGACGGCGCTTCCCCCGACGAGGACAGCGCTCCCACCGCCCCCGACTCCGCCAAAGACACCCCACCCACCCGCTGACCGGCTTCGGGGGTCGAGCCGGCGAGGATCACCTCGCCATCGCGGGCACCCCGCTGGGTGGTCGGTTACAGTGGGATTTCACGGTTTGCGGCAGCCCATACCCGCGACCGACGTAGTGCTCCACGGGCCAGCGCTGTCCCAGGACATCATGCATGCGATTCGTCACGAATCCGGTGGAGGTATTGATGTTGTTTTCGGCGCTCCCTGCCAAGCAGGGCCTGTATGACCCCGAGGCCGAGGTCGATTCCTGTGGCGTGGCGATGGTCACCGACATTCACGGTCGACGCTCGCATGCGATCGTGTCCGACGGGTTGCTGGCGCTGGAGAATCTCGAACATCGTGGCGCGGCGGGCGCCGAGGCCAACAGCGGTGACGGCGCCGGCATCCTGATTCAGTTGCCCGACGAATTGCTGCGCGCGAGTGTCGATTTCGAGCTTCCTGCGCCGACCGCGTCGGGTGATAACACCTACGCTGCGGGCACCTGCTTCCTGCCGAGGGACCCGGACCTGCGCTCGACGGCGATCGCTCGGGTGACCGACCTCGCGGCCGCGGAGGGCATCACGATCCTCGGTTGGCGCGAGCTCCCGGTCGACGCCGACGGTGCCGATATCGGCGAGACCGCACTCGACTGCATGCCGCACATGGCTCAGCTGTTCGTCACCGTCGACCCCGGGCCGGGAGTCACACGCATCGGTGGCATCGACCTCGACCGGGCGATCTATCCCTTTCGCAAGCAAGCCGAGCGGGTGACCTCGGAGATCGACGCCGAGGGCACCGGCCTCTACTTCCCGTCGCTGTCGAGCCGCACGATCGTCTACAAGGGCATGCTCACCACGATGCAGCTGCCGCTGTACTACCCGGATCTGCGCGACGAACGGTGCATGAGCGCGATTGCCATCGTCCACTCACGTTTCTCGACCAACACCTTCCCGTCGTGGCCGCTCGCGCATCCGTTCCGATTCGTCGCCCACAACGGCGAGATCAACACCGTGCGCGGCAACCGCAACCGGATGCGCGCGCGGGAGGCCCTGCTGGAGACCGACCTGATTCCCGGTGACCTCAAGCGCGCGTTCCCGATCTGCACGCCGGAGGCCTCCGACTCCGCCTCTCTCGACGAGGTGCTCGAGCTGCTGCATCTCGGCGGACGCAGTGTCGCCCACGCAGTGATGCTGATGGTCCCCGAGGCCTGGGAGAACGTGCCGTCGATGGATCCCAAACGACGCGCCTTCCTGCAGTTCAACGGCTCGCTCATGGAGGCGTGGGACGGGCCGGCGTGCGTCACCTTCACCGATGGCACCGTCGTCGGTGCGGTCCTCGACCGCAATGGCCTGCGCCCGGGACGCTGGTGGCAGACCCGCGACGGTCGGGTGATCCTCGCCTCCGAGGCCGGAGTCCTCGACGTTCCTGTTGACGACGTCGTCTCCAAGGGTCGGCTCGAGCCGGGCAAGATGTTCCTCGTCGACACCGCCGCCGGTCGGATCGTCCCCGACGAGGAGGTCAAGGGCGACCTGATCAACGCCGAGCCCTATGACGAATGGCTGCACGCGGGTCTGCTCGACATCGCGACGTTGCCGCCGCGACCGGTCTACAAGCCGAATCACGACACCGTCGTGCGGCGGCAGGTCTCGTTCGGATACACCGAGGAGGATCTGCGTGTCCTGCTCACGCCGATGGCGGCCTCCGGCTACGAGCCACTCGGCTCGATGGGTACCGACACCCCGGTTGCGGTGTTGTCCAAGCGTTCTCGCCTTCTCTACGACTACTTCGTGGAACTCTTCGCCCAGGTCACCAACCCGCCGTTGGACGCCATCCGTGAGGAGATCGTCACCTCGATGGCCCGGGTCATGGGGCCCGAGCAGAATCTGTTGCGCCCCAACGCGGCATCGTGTCGTCAGATCCTGTTGCACTGGCCGGTCATCGACAACCACGATCTGGCCAAGCTCGTCCACATCGACGACGACGGCGACAACCCCGGACTGTCGGCCAAGGTGCTCCACGGGCTCTACGAGGTCGCCGATGGTGGGCCGGGATTGGCTGCGGCACTGGAGGATCTGCGGTTGCGCGCCAGCCAGGCGATCGCCGAGGGGCACCGGACCCTGGTGATCTCCGACCGCCACACCGATCGCGAACACGCACCGATCCCGTCACTGCTGGCGACCTCCGCGGTGCACCACCACCTGGTCCGCACCAAGGAACGCACCAAGGTCGCGCTGGTCGTCGAGTCCGGTGATGCCCGCGAGGTCCACCACATCGCCCTGCTCATCGGATTCGGTGCGGCCGCGGTGAATCCGTATCTCGCACTGGAATCGATCGAAGATCTGATTGCGCAGGGCGAGCTGATCGGGGTGGCCGCCAGCAAGGCCATCCGCAACTACGTCGAGGCACTCGGCAAGGGTGTGTTGAAGGTGATGAGCAAGATGGGTATCTCCACCATCAGCTCCTACACCGCCTCGCAGGCATTCGAGGCCGTCGGACTCTCCTCGGCGGTGGTCAAGGAGTACTTCACCCGAACCGTCTCCCGCATCGAGGGTGTCGGACTCGACGAACTCGCCGAGGAGGTCCGGATGCGCCACCACCGGGCGTTCCCGGAGAATCCGACCGAGCAGGTGTATCGCCGACTCGAGGTGGGCGGCGAGTACCAGTACCGCCGCGAAGGTGAACTGCACGTGTTCACCCCGGAGACGATCTTCCTGCTGCAGCACGCCACCAAGACCGGGCGCGACGACG
Organism: Gordonia polyisoprenivorans; assembly: GCF_017654315.1. NCBI lineage: Bacteria > Bacillati > Actinomycetota > Actinomycetes > Mycobacteriales > Gordoniaceae > Gordonia > Gordonia polyisoprenivorans. The sequence continues at coordinate 4,024,041 of NZ_CP072203.1, read as the reverse complement.
TGTTCCAGAAATACTCCGACGAGGTCGACCGCCTCCAGCGTGAGGGTGGCACGCTGCGCGGTTTGTTCGAACTCGATCTCGGCTCGTGCGACCCGATCCCGCTCGAGGAGGTCGAGCCGGCCGAGGAGATCATGAAGCGCTTCAACACCGGCGCCATGAGTTACGGGTCGATCTCGGCCGAAGCGCACGAGACGATCGCGATCGCGATGAACCGCATCGGTGCCCGGTCGAATTCCGGGGAGGGCGGCGAGGACGTCGACCGGCTCTACGATCCGGAGCGACGCAGTGCGGTCAAGCAGGTGGCCTCGGGCCGGTTCGGTGTCACCAGCGATTATCTGATCAACGCCACCGACATCCAGATCAAGATGGCGCAGGGCGCCAAACCCGGTGAGGGTGGCCAGCTTCCGGCATACAAGGTGTATCCGTGGATCGCCAAGACCCGACATTCGACGCCGGGTGTGGCACTCATTTCGCCGCCGCCGCATCACGACATCTACTCGATCGAGGATCTCGCCCAGCTGATCCACGACCTCAAGAACGCCAATTCGCAGGCGCGAATCCACGTGAAGCTGGTCAGCGCAGTCGGCGTTGGCACGGTCGCCACCGGCGTGTCCAAGGCGCATGCCGACGTCGTGCTCATCTCCGGTCACGACGGCGGCACCGGTGCCTCGCCGCTGACCTCACTCAAACACGCCGGCACGCCGTGGGAGATCGGTCTGGCCGACGCGCAACAGACGTTGATGCTCAACGGTTTACGTGATCGCATCACCGTCCAGTGCGACGGCGCGCTGCGCAACGGCCGGGATGTGATCATGGCCGCGTTGCTCGGTGCCGAAGAATACGGATTCTCCACCGCGCCGCTCATCGTGACCGGCTGCATCATGATGCGTGTGTGTCACCTCGACACCTGTCCGGTGGGTGTGGCCACCCAGAATCCGCAGCTGCGTGCGCGGTTCAGTGGTCAGGCCGAACACATCGTGAACTTCTTCCGGTTCATCGCCGAGGACGTGCGGAAGTATCTGGCGCAGTTGGGTTATCGGACGCTCGACGAAGCGGTCGGCCAGTCGCAGCGATTACACACCGATGCCGCCGTCGCGCATTGGAAGAGCAAGGGCCTCGATCTCAGCCCGATCTTCCGTCGGATCGAGGACAAGGGTCCGACGCGTCGGGTGCGCGGCCAGGACCACGGACTCGACAAGGCGCTCGACCAGACGCTGATCCAGCTCGCCGAGGGAGCGCTCGAGGACGCACATCCCGTCACCTTGGAACTGCCGGTACGCAACGTGAATCGGACGGTGGGCACGCTGCTCGGCGCCGAGGTCACCCGCCGCTACGGTGCCGCCGGTCTCGCCGAGGACACGATCACCGTCGAGCTGACCGGCTCGGCCGGCCAATCCCTGGGTGCATTCCTGCCGCCGGGGGTGACGATCAAGCTCAGTGGCGACACCAACGACTACGTCGGAAAAGGCTTGTGCGGCGGCAAGATCGTGGTGGCGCCGCACCCCGATGCCTGGTTCATCGCCGAGGATCAGGTCATCGCAGGCAACACCATCCTCTACGGCGCGACATCCGGGCAGGTGTATCTCCGCGGCCGCGTCGGTGAGCGGTTCTCCGTGCGCAACTCCGGTGCTACCGCCGTGGTCGAGGGCGTCGGCGATCACGCCTGCGAATATATGACCGGTGGTCGGGTGGTGATCCTCGGCCCGACCGGACGCAACATGGCGGCCGGCATGTCCGGCGGGATGGCCTATGTCTACGACCTCGACCCCGCCAAGGTCAACATGGCGATGGTCGAGCTGATGCGCCCCGACCCCGACGACCTGCGCTGGCTCCATGAGCACATCACCATCCACACCGAGCTGACCGGGTCGGCGATCGGGGCGTCGATGCTGGCCGACTGGCCACGACGGTGCCTCGCGTTCACCAAGGTCATGCCCACCGATTACAAGCGTGTCCTCGACGCGGCCCAGATGGCCGAAGCCGAAGGGCGCGACGTTGATTCAGCGATCATGGAGGCGGCACGTGGCTGATCCGCGCGGATTCCTGGAGGTCTCGAAGAAGGAGGCCCGATACCGGCCGGTGGCCGAGCGCATCCGGGACTGGGGCGATGTCTATGAGCACGCCGACAACCCGATCAAGGTGCTCTCCGAGGTGAGCGATCAGGCCCGCCGATGCATGGATTGCGGTATTCCGTTCTGCCACTCCGGAACCGCAGGCTGCCCGCTGGGCAATCTCATCCCGGAATGGAACGACCTCGTCCGACGCGGACGATGGGACGCGGCAAGCGAACGCCTGCACGCGACCAACAATTTCCCGGAGTTCACCGGAATGGTGTGCCCGGCACCCTGCGAGGCGGCATGCGTGCTGTCGATCTCGGAGAACACCACCGGCGGCAGCGTCACCATCAAGCGGATCGAGAAGACGATTGCCCACGAGTCCTGGGCCGAGGGGATCATCGGGCCCGAGCCGCCCGCCCTCAAGACCGGTAAGTCGGTTGCCGTGGTCGGCTCCGGACCGGGCGGCCTCGCCGCCGCACAGCAGCTGACCCGCGCCGGACACGACGTCACCGTCTACGAGCGTGACGACCGGCTGGGTGGACTGCTGCGCTACGGCATCCCCGAATACAAGCTGCAGAAGTCCGACATCGACCGCCGTATCGCCCAGATGCGCGCCGAGGGAACAGAATTCGTCACCAGTTGCAACGTCGGCACCGACCTGTCGGTGGCGGAGCTTCGCGAGCGCCACGACGCCGTCGTCCTCGCGATCGGTGCGATGGCCGCCCGCGACAACCCGGTACCCGGCCGCGACCTCAACGGTGTGCACCTCGCCATGGAGCATCTGGTTCCGGCGAACCGGGAATGCGAGGGCGACGGAGAATCACCGATCACCGCCAAGGGCAAACACGTCGTCATCATCGGTGGCGGCGACACCGGTGCCGACTGCCTCGGCACCGCGCATCGGCAGGGAGCGGCCTCGGTGGTCCAACTCGACTACAACCCCGAACTGCCCTCCGATCGCGACGACACCCGATCCCCGTGGCCGACCTGGCCGCTGGTGATGCGCACCTCCAGCGCGCACGCCGAAGGCGGCGAACGCAAATATCAGGTGGCAGTGCAACGATTCGTCGGTGACGAACACGGCAACGTCACCACGATGGTTCTCGCCGAAGTCGCCGTCATCCGCGAATCCGACGGCCGACGGGTGATCACGCCGGTCAGTGAAGAGTTCGAGATCCCCTGCGAACTGGCGCTTTTCGCGATCGGATTCGAAGGTGTCGAACGAGGACCGCTACTCGACGGGCTCGAACTCGCACCCAACGGACGCGGCGCGTTGTCCTGCGGCAGCGACTGGCAAACCGACGCCGACGGGGTATTCGTCTGCGGCGATGCGCACCGCGGTGCGTCGTTGGTGGTGTGGGCGATCGCCGAAGGTCGTTCGGCGGCAAGGTCGGTCGACGAATACCTGATGGGTGCTTCCGATCTCCCGTCACCGGTCCGCCCGGCGGCGCTACCACTTTCGGTGCGTTGACAATTGGCCGGGTCCGCCGTCGCGATCGCGACACAGCCGTCGGGCGGCGCGCCCGGAGTGTGACCCCGATCGGGCTGAACAGAATGAAACGGTGGCGCCGCCACTGACCTCGGGGGAGTGGACGAACGCGGTGTGGCCGGGTGATGACCAGTGGTCGCCACCGATAGAGATGCTGATCCGACACGACTAAGGTGAGCACCGTGACACGTCGTACCAAGATCGTCTGCACCCTGGGTCCCGCCACCAACTCCGAGGAGCGTCTCAAAGAGCTCGTCGAGGCGGGCATGGATGTTGCTCGACTCAACTTCAGCCATGGCAGCCATGAGGACCATCGCACCGTCTACGAACGTGTGCGTCGCGCGGGCGATGCCGCGGAGAAGGCCGTGGGCATTCTCGCCGACCTACAAGGACCCAAGATCCGACTCGGCAAGTTCGTCGACGACGGCGCACTCAACGGACAGGTCATGTGGGCCACCGGAGAAGAGGTCCGCATCACCGTCGACGACGTCGTCGGCACCCACGATCGCGTCTCGACGACCTACAAACAACTCGCCGAAGACGCCGAAGCCGGAGACCGCCTCCTCGTCGACGACGGCAAGGTCGGACTGAAGGTCACCGCCATCGACGGCAACGACGTCGTCTGCGTGGTCACCGAAGGCGGTCCGGTCAGCAACAACAAAGGCCTGAACCTGCCGGGCGTCAAGACCTCGATCCCCGCCCTGAGCGACAAGGACATCGCCGACCTCGAGTTCGCGCTGGAACTCGGCGTCGACCTCGTCGCCCTTTCCTTCGTGCGCAGCCCGGCCGACATCGAACTCGTCCACGAAGTGATGGACCGCGTCGGCCGACGCGTTCCGGTGATCGCCAAACTGGAAAAGCCCGAAGCCGTCGACAACCTCGAAGCCATCGTGCTGGCCTTCGACGGCGTCATGGTCGCCCGCGGTGACCTGGGCGTCGAACTGCCGCTCGAGCAGGTTCCCCTGGTGCAGAAGAAAGCCATCCAGATGGCTCGCGAGAACGCCAAACCGGTGATCGTGGCCACCCAGATGCTGGACTCGATGATCGAGAACTCCCGGCCCACCCGCGCCGAGGCCTCCGACGTCGCCAACGCCGTCCTCGACGGTGCCGACGCCGTGATGCTCTCCGGCGAGACCTCCGTCGGCAAATGGCCGATCGAGACCGTGCAGACCATGACCCGCATCTGCGTGGCCGTCGAAACCGGCTCACGTGACGTGCCGCCGCTCTCCCACGTCCCCCGCACCAAACGCGGCATCATCTCCTACGCCGCACGCGACATCGGAGAACGCCTCGAGGTCAAGGCCATGGTGGCCTTCACCCAGTCCGGCGACACCGTCCGCCGACTGGCACGGCTGCACTCCCGTCTGCCGCTGCTCGCGTTCACACCCACCCAGGCCGTACGCAGCCAACTCGCCCTGAGCTGGGGAACCGAGACCTTCATCGTCGATCACGTCGACACCACCGACCACATGATCGACCAGGTCGACCACCAGCTCCTGCGCATCGGTCGGCTCAAGGACGGCGACGTCGTCGTCATCGTCGCCGGCGCGCCGCCCGGTACCGTCGGATCGACCAACATGATCCACGTCCACCGGATCGGCGAACAAGACCACTGAGCTATTTGCGCGGACTCCGTCCGCGCGTGCCCTGCGAGCTGGAGGCACCGCGCCTTCCTCCTCATCGCATTGTCGCTTCGCTCCTCGCTCTTCGTCGTGCAGGCACGGCGCGCTCGCCGGGCAGTGGGTTGGGTGCACACGGGCGCGCTCTTCATCGTGCAGGCGTGGCGCGCCCGGTGAGCGGGGGGTGAGCCGCTGACGCGGGCCCACCCCCTGTCGCACGGGCACGCCCGGTGAGCGGTGGGCCGTGCGCGCCGCGGTCCCGGTGACCGCCGGACACGCGGGGGTCCCTAGTCTGTTCGCATGACTGCGGACCCCACCAGCGACCTCGGCAAGCTGCTCGAACTGCTCGACGTCGAGCAGCGCGACGCCGACCTGTTCATCGGGCAACACCCCGAACAGAAGACGGCGCGGACCTTCGGTGGGCAGATGCTCGGTCAGGGTGTTGTGGCGGCAGCACGCACCCTGACCCGCGGCACTCCGCCGGTCCACGCCCTGCACGCGCACTTCATCCGCGGCGGCAACGTCAACGAGCCGATGGAGTACCACGTCGACCGGTTCCGGGACGGCAAGTCTTTCGCGAATCGGCAGGTCACCGCCAAACAGAAGGGTGAAGAGATCTTCACCATGCTGGTGGCGTTCCAGGACAATTCGGCCGGTCTCGAGCACGCGGTGGAGATCCCGCAGGTGCCCTATCCGGAGGAATTGCCGCCCCTCGGCGAGCATTTCAAGGGTTTCGAGGACCGGATCGCGACGTTCGTCGACGCACTGCACCCGATTGACATCCGATTCGCCAACGATCCGTCGTGGAAGATGCGTGAGGCGGGGGAGAAGCTGCGCGACAACCGCGTGTGGATGAAGACCGACGGCCAGATGCCCGACGACCCGATCATGCATGTGGCCGCCATGTGCTACGCCTCCGACACCACCGTCCTCGACTCGATCATCACCACACACGGCTTGTCGTGGGGAATCGATCGACTCTTCGCGGCCACCGTGAACCACTCGATGTGGTTCCACCGCGACTTCCGCTTCGACGAGTGGATGCTCTACGCGACCCGGTCTCCGGTGGCAACCGGATCGCGCGGGATGGGCTCGGGACGGTTCTGGATGAGGGACGGAACGCTGGCCACCTCCGTCGTGCAGGAAGCGCTCATCAAGTACTTCCCGCCCAAGAAGTAGCCTGCGCCGCCCCACTGCACCGGCGTGAAACCCCGGCCGAGCTGCCGACTTTACCTTCTCATTACCTTTTCCGCCGATCGGCTGTGCGCTCCGACGCCCGCGGCTAGTGTGATGTGCGTCATCACCCACACCAGTCTCGTCGGGGGTCATCCATGTCCGAATCCGATCCGATTTTCTTCCCACACGAGAGTGGCCGCGAGGTGGCCACCCTGCCCGAGGCGTTCCAGGCGACGGTCGGTATGCGTCCGACCGCGATCGCGCTGCGCACCGTCGGCGGCATCCGGGAGATCTCCTGGGCCGAGTACGGACGCCGGGTCGAGGCGATCGCCCGCGGTCTGGCCGCACTCGGTGTCGGCCCCGGCGACACCGTGGGCATCATGCTGACCAACCGGCCCGAGTTTCATCTCGTCGACACCGCAGCGCTGCACCTCGGTGCGGTGCCGTTCTCGATCTACAACACCAGCTCCCCGCAACAGATCGAGTACCTGTTCGGCAATGCCGGCAACGCCGTCGTCGTCACCGAGCAGATGTTCGTCCCGGCGGTCCGCGCCGCATCCACCGCGGTGACCACCACGATCGTGGTGGACGGGCCGGCCACCGGCGCGATCACGCTGGACGACGTAGAGCAATCGGGCGCAACGGATTTCGATTTCGCGGCCGCATGGCAGACGGTACGGCCCGATGATCTGGCCACCATCATCTACACCTCGGGCACCACCGGTCCGCCCAAGGGTGTCGAGATCACCCACCGCAACATCATCTCCGAGTTGGCCTCACTGGCCGAGGTCGTCGACGTCGGCTTCGACGACCGCGTCATCTCCTATCTGCCCGCCGCACACATCGCCGACCGGGTCTCCTCGCATGCGGCCAACATGGTGCGCGGTATCCAGGTCACCACCGTCCCCGATCCGCGGGAGATCGCTGCCGCGCTCCCCGAGGTGCGACCGACGTTCTTCTTCGGGGTGCCCCGCGTCTGGCAGAAGATCCGGGCCGGCATCGAGGCCAAACTCGCCGAGGAAACCAGCCCGGTCAAGAAGAAGCTGGGTGCCTGGGCGATGAAAACCGGTGCTACAGCAGCGCAAGCGCAGCTCGACGGCCGCTCGCCGAACGCGATCGCCGGCGCCCTGCACGCCCTCGCCGACAAGCTCGTCCTGCAGAAGGTGCGGTCGGCGATCGGCATGGACCAGCTCACCTTCGCCGGGTCGGGTGCTGCCGCGATACCGCCGGAGGTGCTGCAGTTCTTCCTCGGACTGGGGATACCGGTGCTGGAGGTGTGGGGCATGTCGGAGACCACAGGCGTCTCGACGATGACCACGCCGGAGAACATGAGGATCGGAACCGTCGGCAAGCCGGTATCGGGTGTCGAGGTCACCCTCGCCGACGACGGGGAACTGTTGATCCGGGGGCCGGTGGTCATGCGCGGCTATCGCAAACAGCCCGACAAGACGGCCGAGACGATCGACTCCGACGGGTGGCTGGCCACCGGTGACATCGCCGAGATCGACGCGGACGGCAACGTGCGGATCGTCGACCGCAAGAAGGAACTCATCATCAACGAGTCCGGAAAGAACATGTCGCCCACCAACATCGAGAACGCACTGAAAGCGGCGTCCTCGTTGATCGGGCAGGTCGTCGCGATCGGCGACGCCAAACCGTTCGTGTCGGCGCTGCTCGTACTCGATCCCGACGCCGCGGCCGCCCGTGCGAAAGCGCTGAACATGCCCGACGCCGACGTCGCAGCCCTCACCGGGCATCCGCAGGTTGTCGAGGAGGTCATCGGCGCGGTCCGACTCGGCAACGGTCGACTCTCCCGTGTCGAACAGGTCAAACGATTCACCATCGTGCCCGAGGCGTGGGAGCCCGGCGGCACCGAACTCACCCCCACGATGAAGTTGCGGCGCAAGCCCATCGCCGACAAGTACGCCGAGCACATCGAGTTGCTCTACGCCGCCGACGCCGGTGAGGGCGTGATCGACCTTCGCTGAACGGCCACGGCAGCGCCCCACACCACCAGATACAGCGTCATGCCGCCGATCTGAATGCGTTGTGCGAGCCCCAGCAGCCAGTCGCCGGACAGGTTGTCGGCGGCCAACATCCATACCGTCGCGACAGAGATGACCACCAGGATCGCCAGGCCGAGCAGGCGCAGCACCGGCCAGATCGGTGTCCGCCAGGCCGCGACCACGCCGAGGATCATCGCGATGAAGATCGCGAACACCGCCGCACTGCTGGTGAAGGCGTGGATGTGATGCAGTTGGGGCAACAGCCCACTCGGCTCTGACGGGCAATTCGGGTCGACGTGCGGAATGCACTCGATGGGCGACAACGCGTCGGTGATGGTGGACACCCCGAATACCACGAGCGAGACGAGCGCACCGCGGGCGAAGCCGCCGGCCACTGCGGGACGAGGAACGAACGCCAGCACCCCGGCAAGCATGGCGCATACCGCGGTGATGACGTCGCCGTACACGTAGACCAGGCGATGCGGGCGGTGCTCCGCGTCGAGTTCACTCATGAAGCTGCGGAGCGGATCCAGAGGCGAGGCCCAGAAGAACTCCAGCACCCACGACGAATAACAGACGCCTGCGGCGGCGATGAGGATGCCGACGACGATCAGGCGCGGCGACAGCTCCCGGACAGACAGCACCTCGTCAGGTTATGCCATCGGTGTTCACCCACTGTCGACGCCACGTTCGCCGGTCGCATGCCGTATCGACGTCCGCCCCGAACCAGCATGCGAATCCGGCCACGATGGCGACGGTGCGTACGGTGCGGGAGATCTCACGTCACTGAAGGCTGGCACGCGCTCCCCGGGAGTCAGGCGACCTGCCGGTCGGCGGAGTGGACGTCGTGCAGTTGTCCGGCCGGGTCGACGACCATGATCACCGGGCCCATCGTGTCGGTGGCGCGTTCGATCAGCTCGTCGATCTGCGTCGGATCGGCCGGATCGCAGACGACCGCCCAGACCCGGTCGTGGACGGCGGCGTCCACATAGGAGACGAGGTCGCGGGTGTGGCGTCCGGCGACCACGGCGTTGCGGCCCGAGCGCAGGACCTGGTCGATGACTGCGCGAGACCGCAGCGAGCCGTCGGTGACGACGAGGACGGTGTCGGTGTAGGAGTGCTTCGTGGTGTGCATACCGATCATCACACTGCGCGCAGCTGGGACGGCACCGCGATCACGCTGGCAGTTGGCTGGACGTCGCGTGGTGGGTCGCCGTGGCGGTACAACGGGGTGATCAACGATCAGGGAATCGCGAAGGCCGCCAACAGCATTCGTGCACAGGTGTCGACCAGTCGCCGGCGATCGGCGGTTGCCGGGCGAGCCAGGGCCACGCGGAGACACAGGCTCGCGGTGGCACCCATGGTGAGGAACACCAGATCGTCGAGCTCCGCGGGCGACAGATCCGGGCGCAAGCGCGTCGGGAGGATGCGTCCCAGCGGGATCAGCGGCGCCTCGATCTGCGCCCATGCCGACCCGAACTCTGCGCTGTCACCTGCCAGCGAGGCCGCGATCACCGGCGCGTGCCGCTCGAACGAAGAAGTGAGGGCATCGACCACGGTGGTGATCGCGGCGAATGGTTCGGCGTCGATCGCCTGCCCGATGCCGACGGCGAGGTCCGTGCTGATCTGCTGGATCGCTTCCTGCCGGAGATCGAACAGGATGTCGCCGACGTCGGCGAAGTAGCGATACACCGTCCCGATGCTGACATCGCAGTGATCTGCGATGTCCTGGGTTGTCGGGAGACTGTCGGGCCGCTCGGCGAGCAACGTCGTGGTCGCGTCCAACAGGCGCCTGCGCATCGCGATGGCACGCGGCTGACGCGGCGCGACGCGCGTGCGGCGCCCGCGGCGGAGCGGGCAGGGGTTCGGGCCATGAAATGAATGGTAAGTGAGGATTCCTCGTGTTTGCCTGGTGTCATGACTCTTGTGCCGCCCACCGAGCTCGTGAACACCGACCAAGCCCGCACGTTGTACGGACACGCGGGAGACACCTGGATCGCCGCCATGTGGCGTGCCGATGATCTCGCCGACGCCGTCGTCGCCGAACGGGGGTCCGCCGCTCTGATCCACCCGGCTCTCGCCGACGGCATCGGCTCGCTGACCGGCGCGCCACCGGCACTGGTCGCGCTGTTCGATTCGCTCGAGCGCGAGCCCGACTGGCTCGACCACGATCGTTGCGACCGCGCCGCCGACGCCCTCGTGCGGCACTTCCCGGCCATGGCTATCGTGCTGGGGGCGGCCTCGTTGCTGCGCGGCGCGGGCAACAGTATCGCGGGCAAACCGTTGGCGCTGACCGGGCGGTACTCGACGATGCCGGGCGTGCGTTCGGTGGAGGTCGGCGAATGGTTGCGCCGGGTGCTGACGCCGGGTGGGATGCGGCGCGGCGGTGAGGGTTTCGCCTACACGGTGCGGGTGCGGATGATCCACGCGCACGTCCGGGCGCATCTGCTGCGCACTGGTTCGTGGGAGCATGAGGCGTGGGGCGTCCCGATTCCGCAGCCGTACATGGCATTCACGCTCGCCGAGTTCGGGCACATCGCGATCGAGGCGATGGGCACGCTCGGGCTACGTTTCACCGCAGACGAACTCGACGACATCTATCACCTGTGGCGTTACGTGGGTCATGTGATCGGCATGGACGACGACCTGAATCCCCGAAACGAGGCCGATCACCGGCGGATCGAGGAACTGTACCGATTGACCTCGCCCGGCCCCGATGCCTACGACCGCGAATTCGTCACCGCGCTCAACGCCGACTATCTGATTCCCGAGTTCGCCAACACCATGTCGTTGCCGCAGCGGTGGCGGGTGCCGGTCGCCACGGCCGTCATGGAGGGATACGAGCGGGTCTTCCTCGGTGATGCCGACGCCGACGCGCTCGGCATCCGTCGTCGCCGGATCGCCCGGCTGCTACCCCGCTTGTCCGGGATCATGCACCTCATGACCCGTGCACAGATCCGCCGCGCCGGTGGACTCGAGGAGTTCACCCGACGCGCCTATACCGACCGGGACACCGAGATGGCGCGCATGCGTGCCGCCTACGCGATGACCCACGACATGGTCGATACCGCACCGGACCGGGTCTGCGTCTGATCGACGCCCGTATGAAGCCCGGTCTGCCCGTCGCCGATCGCGATCACCGCGCCCGCGGCGTGGAGGCGCTCGAGGTGCAACTGGGCGGTCCGACGCTCCACCGATCGCACCCACGGGGCCTCGACATGTGGCCGATACACCAGCCGGTGTGTCACGATCTCGTCGAAAGTCCGTGGCTGTCGCAGGAATTCGAGTAACCGATCCTCGCGCTCGAGGATCCGGTCGCGGTAGGCCGCGAGGCGCGTACCGAACTCGGGGCGTCCGGTCACCACCCCTTTGTGGTGGAAGGTCCCGTACCAGCGGGCGTCGATCTCGGCGACCCGGTCGATGGAGGCGAGGTAGTCCTCGAGACTCGACCCGAGATCGCCGTACATCGGCCCGAACGAGGTAAGGTCGATGTCGGCGACGTAGAGAAACCCGGCCGGCTCGATCAGCACACCGCAGTGCCCGGCGGTGTGTCCGGGCAGATGGATCACCGTCGCGGTCTGGTCGCCGAGATCGAAGGTGTGGCCATCGGTCACGCCGACGACGCCGTCACGAACGGCCGGCAGGTGGTACTCGTCGGTCAACTCCGCGGTCATCGCGTCGACGACCTCCGGGTCGAGTCCGTAGCCGGCGATCAGCGTGTCGAGGGAGCCGACCGCGGCAGCGTCGTGACGGTGGGCGAAGGTGTCGGCGGTGAAGTGTCGCAGTCCGGCGATGTGGTCCTCGTGTGCGTGACTGATCATCACCGCGTCGGCGCCGACGGGGTCGTCGTCGAGGGCGAGTGACGGATCGATCACCAGAACAGCGTCCGATCCGCGAACCACGACGGTGTTGCCGTACGGTAGGACGCCGCCGTTGTCCGCCGTCAGTACATCGACCGCACCGAAAGCGGTGACACTGTACATTTTTCAGCTCTGGGCGGTCAGGGAAGCGACCACGCCGCCGTCCACGAGCAGGTCGGTGCCGGTGACGAACGACGATTCGGGGCCCAGGAGGAAGGCGGCCGCGGCGGCGATGTCGGACGCGGTGCCCACCCGTCCGGTGCCCGAGCCCTCGATCATCGCTCGCATCGTCTCGCCGCTGGCGCCGGCGAGTTCCTGGCGACCCATCGCCGTGGCGATCACGCCGGGAGAGATGCTGTTGATCCGGGCGCCGCGGGCACCCCAGGTTCGGGCAGCCGCGCGCACGTGAACGTGGTTGGCCTGCTTGGCGATTCCATAGGCGAGCGCCGGATTCGAGGCGACGTCACCCTGCAGGAATCCCAATCCGAGCAGATCTTCTGCGGCGGTGGTGGCCAATGCTGCGGCCTGATCGGCCGGCAGCGGCCCGAACATGTGCCCGGCCATGCTCGCGATCACCACACCCGCACCGCCGTGGGTGATGACCTTGCCGAAGATGTCCAGCGACAGGGCGACCCCGAGGAGATCGACTCGCAGGATCGCCTCCGCGCTCGCCTGCACCGGCGACAACCCGGCCGTGTGGACGACCTGTTCCACCGCGCCGAGCCCGGATGCGTGCTCGGCCAGCGCCCCAACGAATCCGCCGACGCCACATCGACCGGATGGCCGGAGACGTCGAACCCTTCGCCGTCGAGAGTGTCGACCTGCGCGTCGAGAGCGGTCGTATCGGCATCGGCGAGCACCACCCGTCGTCCGCCACCCTGTCGGCGCGCGATGGCCACACCCATGCCCCCGGTTCCGACGACGACCACGACACTGCGGCTCATTGCAGACCCTCTCACCGTTGACTTCAGATCACCTGGTGTTGCCGAATCTTCCGGCCCCCGGCGGGGATGTCAAGAGGCGGGGATGTCAAGGGGCGGCATGTCTGGGGACGGAATGTCACCGACCGTGGACCTTGCTGCGACCCCGGGACGGTGCGACCGGGCGGATACGCTGGCACTCATGCGTGTGGTGTCATCCGATGGGCGGTGCCCGTGTACCTCCGGGCTGACTTTCGGCGAGTGCTGCGGACCGCTTCTCGAGGGTCGGCGGCGCGCACCGACCGCACAGGCATTGATGCGGTCACGATTCACCGCGTTCGCCGTCGGTGATCGGGAGTACCTGCTCGCCACGTGGCATCGACGCACCCGCCCAGACGATCTCGAGCTCGACGACGAGATCGACTGGTATCGCCTCGACGTCACCGAGACCTCCGGTGGTGGCCCGTTCGACGACGTTGGAGAGGTGGCCTTCGTCGCCCACCACCGAATCGACGGAGCGCGCCGGACGATGTCCGAACACAGTCGCTTCGTCCGAGAGAACGGCCGCTGGTACTACGTCGATGCGCTGGCGTGAGGTGATCGGTCGCGACGGCCGCGGCGAAGATTCAGATCTCCTCGGCCAGCACGGATGACGCGATGCGGAAAGCCGAATTGGCATCGGGCACCCCGCAATAGATGGCGCTCTGCAGGATGACCTCCTTGATCTCATCGACCGTGAGTCCGTTGCGGCGGGCGGCGCGGATGTGCATGGCGAGTTCTTCGTGATGGCCGCGCGCGATCAACGCGGTGAGCGTGATCATCGACCGGCTGCGTCGGTCCAGTCCGGGCCGCGTCCAGACCGTTCCCCAGGCATAGCGGGTGATGAACTGCTGGAATTCCTCGGTGAGGCCGGTGCTGGCGGCGTTCGCCCGATCGACATGGGCATCGCCGAGAACCTCACGGCGGAACGCCATTCCGGCGTCGTAGGGATCGGTGTACGGATCGGTCACGGGCTGACTCCTTCGAGGTAGCGGTGTGCGCGCGCCACGACGTCGTCGACCAGGGCGGCGGTGGCGCCGAGATAGTCCGGCGACGCCGCGTGCCCGGCCAGACGCGACATCGTCTCCTGCTCGGTCAGAATGCCTTGGGCCGAGACGAGATTGGCGTCGGCGCGGTCGGGATGGAACTGTAAACCGGTCAGCAACTGCGCGGCCTGGGCGCCGGCGGTGACGGTGTGACGGCTCAGGGTGCGCAGCGTCGACCACTCGGCGTGCCACCCTCCGTCGGAGCGTTCGTCGATGCTCGACGCCGACGCGGCATGCAGGGTCGCGGCGAGGCCCGGTGCGACCAGCGCGGCCCGTCGGAGCAACACCGTGAGGACGGGATTGTTCTTGTGCGGCATCGTCGACGACCCGCCACCGCCGCCCTCGGTGAACTCGCCGATCTCGGGACGTCCGGCGACCGCCAGGTCGCCTGCGAGGTGGCCCCATGCGTCGCAGCAGGTCGCCAGGGCGTCGCCGATGCGGGTGACGGGGGCGCGCGTGGTGTGCCACGGCGGCGAATCGGCCAGACCGACGGTGTCGGCCGCTGCGGACACCAGCGCACGCGCGGCCTGCACCGAACCGGCCAATTCGACCTGCGCCGCGAGAGTGCCTGCGGCGCCGCCGATCTGGACGGGAATCGGAGGGAGAGCGGCCAGGGTGTCGGCGGCGTCGAGGATGGCGGTGAGCCAGACGCCGAACTTGCGGCCCGCGGTGCCCGGCAGTGCGGGCTGGGTCAGGGTGCGGGTGAGCAGGGGAGCGTCACGGTGCGCGTCGATCAGTGCCAGCAGCGCCCGCACCTGCGACCGCACCTGCTGCTCGATGCGGTGCAGGACGTCACGCACACTCATCATGAGTGCCGTGTCGAGGGTGTCCTGACTGGTCAGTCCCCGATGCAGCCACGCCGAAGCGGCGCCGTCGGTGCGCGACCGCAGCAGCGACACCAGCCCGCTGACGGGATTGCCGTCGGCCTCGGCACCGACGGCGATGGTCGTGAGATCGTCCGCCCCGACGAGCGGACGGAGGTCTGCTGCCGCCTCCGCCGGCGCCGCACCGTTGCCGACAAGTGCTGCCAGCCAAGCATTCTCGACCTCGACGAGGGCACGCAAGAGCGCTTCGTCGCTCATCAGGTCGCCTGCGCGGTGATCACCCGGCCAGAACAGATCGCTCAACGTCTATTGCCCCGGGTAGTGGAGAAAGACGGTCTCGTCGGCGCCCTGTAGGCGCAGGTCGAAACGGAATCCGTCGGTGTCGGCCGCGGCGATCAGGGTGGCGCGCCGGTCCGTGGGCACGCCGGCGAGGAAGGGGTCGGCCTCGGCGAGTGGACCTGGCAGGTAGGCGCGGGTGAACAGCCGGTGCAGCAGGCCGCGACCGAACACGGTGATCAGGAAGTAGGGTGCCGCGCCGTCGATCGGTCCGGGTTGGACTGTGCTGAACGAGTATTCGCCGGCGTCATCGGTGGCGCAGCGTCCCCAGCCGGTGAAGGTCCACCCGTCTCGGCGTAGCGATCCGGCTCGCTGCACGACGGTCCCGTCGGCGTCGGCCTGCCAGAGTTCGAGCAGTACATCCGGGATGGGTTGGCCGTCGCCGTCGGTGACGAGTCCGTGCAGGCGGATCGAGCCGGGGGAGCGTGGCGGCACCAGCTCGTTGTCACCCTCGAACGGCAGTGCGTACCCGTAGAACGGCCCGATGGTCTGAGCGGGTGTGGGCGGCAGCAGGGCGGTCATCAGTTCTCCTCGTCGTCGAGCGGGGTGCGATTGCTGCCGGCGAGCACGATGTCCCAACGGTAACCGGTGGACCATTCGTGACTGGTGACGTCGTGATCGTAGGCGGCGACGAGTCGCTCGCGTGCCTTCGCGTCGACGATCGACTGGTAGATCGGGTCGAAGGGGAACAGCGGGTCGCCCGGGAAGTACATCTGGGTGATCATCCGCTGCGTGAAATCGGTTCCGAACAGCGAGAAGTGGATGTGCGCGGGCCGCCACGCGTTGTGGTGGTTCTTCCACGGATAGGGGCCGGGTTTGATCGTGGTGAAGCGGTAGTTGCCGTCCTCGTCGGTCAGGCATCGCCCGACGCCGGTGAAGTTGGGGTCGATCGGCGCGTGGTGCTGGTCCCGTTTGTGGATGTAGCGCCCGGCCGAGTTCGCCTGCCAGATCTCCACGAGTTGGCGACGCACCGGCCGGCCCTGACCGTCGAGTACACGACCGGTCACCACGATGCGCTCGCCGATCGGCTCGCCGCGATGCGCGATCGTGAGGTCGGCTTCGAGCTTGTGGACATCACGTTCCCCGAACACCGGCGAGCACAGTTCGAGGGTCTCCGGATCGGCGTGGTGCGGGTCCTTGGTCGGATGGCGCAGCAGGCTGCTGCGATACGGCGGATAGTCCAGACGCGGCTGGGTCTCCTCGACGCCGGCGTGCTGATACGCGGTCTCGATCGCGGTGATCTCACCACTGATCTCCCGCTGGCTCGCCGACGCGCTGTCGGGGTTGGTGTTGAGGGCTGTCATGTGGATCACAGTAGGTCGGCCGAGGTGATCCGGGAAAGGGTAGGCTTCCGCTGAGCGGAAAGCCTCTGTCGGAAGGAGCTCCCCATGGCCGGCAACACGTCCGTCGCCGGGGCCACCGTCACCTCGCGGGTCCTGGCGATCATCGGGGCATTCGACGAGCGCCATCGGGTGCTCACGCTCAGCGAGCTCGCCCGGCGATCGGGGCTGCCGGTGGCGACCACGCACCGACTCGCGGCCGAACTCGTCGTCGGGGACGCGCTGGCACGTCGTCCCGACGGCCGGTTCGTGGTCGGTCGACTCCTGTGGGAGGCCGGCCTGCGGGCACCGGTCTCCGGCCGACTCAAGCAGGTCGCGGAGCCGTTCCTGCACGACGTCTATGCGGCGACGCTGGCGACCGTGCACCTCGCCGTCCGTGACGGAGCCCAGGTGCTCTACGTGGAGCGGATGGCCGGGCGCGCCTCGGTGCCGATCGTCAGCACCGTCGGCAGTCGACTTCCGTTGCACTGTACCGGCGTCGGCAAGGTGCTATTGGCGCATGCGCCGGATGATGTTGTCGCAGAATCGATGTCGACACTGGTGCGGATCACCCCGCACACGATCACCTCACCGGAGGTCCTTGCACGTCAACTCGAGGACATCCGGGTACGCGGATACGCCACCACCAGCGAGGAGATGTCGCCGGGAGCCTGCTCGTTGGCAGTGCCGGTGATGCCGGTCAGCGATCCGGCGTCGGTGGTCGCGGCCATCGGGGTCGTGGTACCCACGCTCAAACGAGACCGCAATCGGCTGCTGGCGGCTCTGCAGGTCGCTGCCAGTGGTATCGGGCGGCACCTGTGATCGCGGCACGAGCCGCGGTCGCAGTGTGGCGGCGCTGCGGACACACCCAGGGTGTCCTCACGCATTGCCGTGTCGCAGAATCCATTCGATCAACGGTGTGGTGGTCCGCCAGTCGACCCGAATGCGGTCGACGAGATCGGCGGTGTGGATGACCGGATCGAATCCGTAATCCCGCATGACCGTGATCGTCTTATGGCGCAGGAGATCGATCCGCGGATGATCCCGGTCGAATCCCCGCGGCGCGGTCTTGAGCTTGTCGCCGCCGACTTCCCAACCGGCGTCGGACAACTCATCGACGATCCGCTCCAGCTCGGTTCCACTGCGCTCGTTGACGATCGCGGCGCGTATGGCGGTGAGCCGATCGGCCGAGGTGTCGTAGATACCCCCGCCGACCCGGACCCCGGGCGCCCCGATCTGCACGTAGTACCCGGTGGCCGGGGCGACCGCGACGTATGCGCCCTGATGGGTCTTGTAGGGCGACTTGTCCTTGGCGAATCGCACGTCCCGATACGGCCGGAACAGTTTGGCCTCGCCGAACTCGTCGGCGAGGTCTGCGGTCAGCGCAGCCATCGGCTCGGCCACGGCCGAGGCGTACGTGGCCTTGTGCGCCGCCCAGAACGCCTTCGTGTTGTCGATCTCGAGATCGTCGTAGAAGTCCAACGCAGCCTCGGGAAAACCTGTGAAGCCCATGACGTCAGCTTAGGACGCCGACCCGGAGCCCGATGGTCACAGTCGTGCGAGCTGGTCGATGTCGTCGAGGAAGTCCGCGACCACATCGGAGGCGACGGTCGCCCGCGTCGCCGAGAGGGCGTTGAGGTAGTCCGCGGTGGACGGGCCGTCGGAGTCCTCCGGCGCGTCGTCGCGCAGAGCCCGTTCGAGGGCGTCCTGCGCTGCTCGCCGGGCAGCGTACTCGATATCGGCAGGTGTCAGACCGTCGCTGGCCACCACGAGGCGTTCCACGTCGACCCCTCGAGCGGCGGGCGGCAGATACCTACTCCAGATGGCCGTCCTCGCCTCCCGGTCGGGCAGACCGATCGGGATGACGTAGTCGAAGCGTCCGTGCCGCAGGAACGCGGTGTCGAGGGCACGGATGAAATTCGTCGCGCAGATCAGCAATCGTCCTGGACTGGAACGAAACTCGGGAATGAGCTTGAGCAATTCATTGGTCACGCCCTGTCCGGCATGGGCAGGTTCGCCGGTGCGCCGGGACGCGATCTCCTCGACCTCGTCGATGAACACGACCACCCGGTTGATCTCGGCGATTCGACCGAAGGTGTCTCGTAGTCCTGATGCGAGGCCACCTCCGTCCCCGGCCAGCCGAGAGGGGAAGACCTCGACGAACGACCAGCCGAGCCGTGCGGCGACCGCCTTGGCGAAGGTGGTCTTCCCGGTTCCCGGTGGCCCGAACAGGATCACCGCCCGGGGCGGCACGACACCGAACCGCACGGCGAGATCGGGCCGGTCGAGTGGGGTGATCAGCCGCAGTTCGAGCAGTTCCTTTTCCCGGTGCATGCCGCCGACGGCAGTCCACAGATCCGGTGGAAGAGTGTGGCCGCCCAGCTCACGGAGCACGGCGAGCTCGTGCGCACTGACGGTAACCATCCGCTCCAGGTATCGCAGGTTCTCCCGCGCGGAGAAGCCCTCCCGCACGTAGTCGTCGAATCGTGCCTCGTCGCTGGACACGATCGCCGAGAGACGGTCGAGTCCGAGCGGCCCCATCTTGCGAGCCAGATGATTCACCAGAGCACTTGCCACCGTGGAATCGTGACGACTCGGTGTCACGCCGAAGAACACGATCCACCCCTGAGCGTGCGCGGCCCGGCCGACGATTGCGCCGACGACCGTTTCGTTGTCGTCGACAGCCACCAGAGCATGGTCCTCACGGCAGGAGGCGAGCACCTCCGAGAGTGAGTAGACGGCGTCGGCGGGCCGCGTCACGGTCCTCTCCCACAGATCGACGATCCCGTCGATGTCTCCCGGGTGGAAATCCCGGGTGTGCGGTGGTGGCGGTGTGGGGTCATCGCTGATCGTGGAACTCATGTTCTGCCTTCCGCTGTATCGATGAATCGCCACAGCCTAGGGGTTACCCGCGGGTTGGACCAGCGAATTCCGAGGTGCCCGGAGAGCGGCATTCGTGCTGGTGGGCGGTGTCGCGACGAGGAGCCGGACCGTCGGCGTTTCGGGTGGGACGGCCCCATGGGTCGAAAGATGTGCTCATAGTGGAGGTGAGGGCTGTGCCGTTCGGGCATGCCCCATTCGAGGAAGGATCACCGATGGCACTCGATGACGACGACATCACCACCTCCGGCCCCGGCGGTGAGGGACCGGCTGACGGCGGCTCCAACCCGGATGGCCATGACGGCGGAGCGGACGGCACCGCCGGTGGCGGCGAGGGGCCTGCCGACGGCGGCTCCAACCCGGACGGCCATGACGGTGGCGCCGATGGCACCGCCGACGGTGAAGGTCCGGCCGACGGCGGCTCCAACCCCGGTGGTCACGACGGTGGAGCTGACGGAACTGCCTGAACGACAGTGATGTTGGAACGCTGCATCGCGATCGATCCCGATGTCTTCGCTCGCGAGCATTGGGGTCGATCGCCGTTGCTCAGTCGCGCCGAGAACCTACCGCGCGACTTCGCCGACCTACTCTCGCCGGGCGCCGTCGATGAACTCGTCGCCGAGCGCGGCGTCCGCACGCCATTCATCCGCATGGCCAAGGAAGGCACGCTGCTCGCCCGCGAGAACTATGTGGGTCCGGCGGGCTTCGGTGCCGAGATGCCCGACCAGGTGGACTCGGCAAAGGTGTTGGCGCAGTTCGCCGACGGAGCCACCATCGTCCTGCAGGGGTTGCACCGCCTGTGGCCCCCGGTCATCGACCTCGTGAGCGGCCTCGTCGACGATCTCGGTCACCCGGTGCAGGCCAACGCCTATGTGACTCCGCCCAGCAATCGTGGCTTCGATCCCCACTATGACGTCCACGATGTGTTCGTTCTCCAGATCTCCGGCGAGAAACGGTGGACCGTGCACGCGCCGGTGCACCTCGATCCGGTGGACTCGCAACCATGGACCGATCATCGCGACGACATCGAACGACGGACGGATGACCCGCCCGTCATCGACACCGTCTTGCGCAGCGGCGATGCGCTCTATCTACCCCGGGGCTGGGTCCATTCGGCCCGAGCACTGGAGTCCACGTCGATTCATCTCACCATCGGCACCGCCGCACTGACCGCGCTCGACGTCCTCGGAGCAGTTGTCGATGAGCTCACGGAGGTACGCGAGCTGCGCGAATCCTTGCCCATGGGAATAGATCTCACCGATCCCGACGCCACCGCAACGCTGGTCTCCAAGACACTGGCCGCAGCACTCGAGATCGTGCGGGACCGCTCCTCGGAGATCGAGGTGGGGGCCGCCGGCGTGCTCGCCCGCAGGTACGCCGATCGCACCCGGCCGGCACCCGTACGTCCCCTCGCGACGTTGGAGGCGCTGTCACATCCGGCATCGGTGGGGACGGCGCGGTGGAGACAGGGGCTCGCGGGAGCGGTGACCGAGGTGGCCGGCCGCGTTGAACTCCGCCTACCGGATCGGACCGTGAGTTTCCCCGGATTCTGCGCCGACGCGCTCACCGAGGTGCGTCGCGGGGGTGTGGTGCGCAGCGACCGGCTACCGGGACTCGACGCCGCCGACGGAGAGGTCCTGCTGCGCCGACTGCTTCGCGAAGCCGTCGTCGTACCGGTACCCAGAAGTCCTGAGACAGAACGGGAGTCATGACCGACCTCCGCCCGTGCAGCGACCAGTCCCTCGCGCGCAACGACCCGATGTACGGCACGGCGTCGGCGGGCTCCTCGTGGCTGCTGCTCGAACTCTCCGGTCCGTGGGGGCCGTCGGCGTTCCTCACCTCGCCGTCGGTGCTCGATCCCGACCTGGGGCGTGCCATCGTGCGCCGCGCCGAGTCGGCGGGAATGCGGATTGTGGCGATCCGCAGGCCGGGCCGACGACCACCGACACCGCGCTGGCGGTGGTTCGTCGTCGATGCGCGTCCCGGACACGAATCGGTGCGCCGCGGCGAGGTATCGGATCCGACCGGTTACCTGGACCTGGCGCTCGACGGATCGGCCGGTGAGATCTCCGGAGATCCCGTCGTCGCGGTCTGCGCCCATGGCAAACACGATCAGTGCTGTGCGGTGCGCGGTCGCGCGGCCACCGCCGCGATCGCCGAGGCGTATCCCGAATGGACATGGGAATGTTCGCATCTGGGTGGTGATCGGTTCGCTGCGACGATGCTCGTGTTCCCGCACGGATTGAGTTACGGACGGGTCGACACGGCACCCGATCCCGCGATGGTGATCCGGCGCCACTCCGAGGGACGGCTGGTCGACTCACTGCTTCGTGGTCGCACATCGCTGCCGCACGCGGTGCAGGCGGCACAGCATTTCGTGCGTGATCGGACCGGAGAGGATCGGATCGACGCGCTCGATCCGCTCGACGTCCGGCACGACGATCACCGGATCACGGTGACCCTGACCGGTCCGCACGGGCCGATCGAGGTCGTGCTCGCCGAACAACTGACCGATCCGCTCTACTCCAATTGTTCTGCGCGCGCGGCGGGGCGGGTGCGCCAGTTCGTCCTGGTGTCGATCGCGGGGTCGGCATCGTCGGACCGTTCAGATTCCGGCGAGTTCGCGTGACTCGCCGAGTTCCATCGTCTCGAGCGGTGTCGCGGTCAGTGAGTTCTCACCCAAGAACATCGCGGTCGTCGATTTGCCCGCAGCGCTGAGCATCAGGTCGTGAATGGCGATGCTGCGCTGCGGTTTCACCGCCCGCACATAGTCGATGGCCTGCTCGGTGGAGATCCACGGACCACTCACCGGTAGAAGC
This sequence comes from Gordonia polyisoprenivorans, assembly GCF_017654315.1. Taxonomy (NCBI): domain Bacteria; kingdom Bacillati; phylum Actinomycetota; class Actinomycetes; order Mycobacteriales; family Gordoniaceae; genus Gordonia; species Gordonia polyisoprenivorans. The sequence goes on along the minus strand of NZ_CP072203.1, from coordinate 4,001,651 downwards.
AGGGTGGTGATCGGTCGTCCCGGATTCAGATAGGCGTCACCGGGATGGAAGACCGTACCGTCGATCAAGAAACCGATGTTGTCCACCGAGGGGATCTCGGGATGGATCACCGCGTGATCGGTGACGAACGCCTCGACCGTGAATCCGCCGACGTCGAGTGTCTGATTCGTCGAGATCATATGTACCCGGTCGGCGACCACCGAGAGGGATTCGGCGATCGAGGCGGGGCCGTAGAGGTGCAGTTCGAGGCGATCACGCAGGGCCGCAAGGATTTTCTCGGCATCGAAATGGTCGAAGTGCTCGTGGGTGATCATGACGGCGTCGGCGTCGGCCAACAACTCCGCCGTGTTCGGCGTGAAGGCGCCGGGATCGACGAGAAGCGTCGAACCGTGATCGGTCAACGTGATGGTGGCGTGGGTGTGCTTGGTGAGGAGCACGGCGACCTCCGATGATCGGAAAGCTGGTGGGACCGCCATCGACACTACTGTCGTGCACATGGTTGTCGAGTGCCGGCCCGGCCGACGAGAAGGTGTGCGATACGGACAAAAAACTCGAAAAGGGTTAGGGTGAATGCTTTTTCGTCATCGTCGTCAGGATGTCCGATCGACCTCGGGCGCCGGCGGTTGTGAGACGATCGGACGATGAACGACGCGGGCGACGCACGGCGTGTCCGACCGGGTCGCGGTGGCCGGACCCGCGGCCGTCGAGGTCCGGTGACGATTGTCGTCGGCCTGATGATCCCGGTGATCGTGACGGGATGTCTGATCGCCGGGGAATCAGTATGGTCACCGCGGCGACGACGTGCGCCGGAGTGGCGATGACCGCCACCGAGGAGTGTGTGCACTTCGGCCGGGACGGTGAGGAACTCATCGACAAGGGCGATCCGTTCCCGCCGCACGCCTCCAATGTGACCGACCGGAATCACGAGGCGAGAACGAACCGGGTGTTCGGCGGATTGCTCATCGCGGTCGGGGTGGGCTTCGGCGCGTTCTACCTGACGACAGTGGGTCGGCCGCTTCTGCAGGCCTATCGGCGGCGGCGTAAGCGACGGGGCTGACACCCTCATAGAGCGTCGGTCCCGGGCGTGGTCACGTCGGTGATGCCGGGAAAGCGTACTTTACGACTCGTTTACTTTCGGTGACATCGTCGACCCATCACCGGCCTAGTCTCACCACTGCGTACACCGTCGGTACGCCTTGTTCAGTGAGATGAAACAGTTCGCGTGCCGGGAGGTTCGATTTGTCCACCGAGGTCACCGACGCCATCACCACGATGGGGTCGGTCAACAACGAGTTCTTCTACTGGGTGTCCATAGCATTGATGATGTTGATCCACGCCGGGTTCCTGGCGTACGAGGTGGGCGCCTCGCGGTCGAAGAATGTGCTGGCCACCGCCATGAAGAATCTGCTCGCCTTCGCCACCATCGTGGCGTCGTTCTACTTTGTCGGGTGGTTCCTCTACAACGCGATGCCCAGCGGTTTCATCGAGTTCAGCGATGCCGCCAAGGCCGCGCTTCCGTGGAGCGACAACATGGGACCCAACGTTGAGGACTCGGCCAGCGGCATCTTCTGGGGTGCGTTCGCCCTGTTCGCCGCGACGACCGGCTCGATCATGTCCGGAGCGGTGTTGGAGCGAATCCGCACCAGCGCTTTTCTCGTTCTCACCGTGCTCGTTGGTTCGGTGGTGTGGATCATCGGCGCGGCGTGGGGTTGGCATGGCGCCGGGTGGATGCTGACGAAGCTGGGGTTCCATGACGTCGGAGCCGCGGGTTGTGTGCACATGATCGCCGGATTCGCCACTCTCGGAATACTTCTCAACCTCGGTCCACGCATCGGCAAGTTTCGCACCGACGGGTCGGCGGTCACCATCCGGCCCCACAATCTGCCTCTGACGATGCTCGGCCTGATGTTGATCTTCACCGGATTCTTCGGCTTCCTGATGGGCTGTGTCATCTACGGGCCCGGCGGTTACGCGACGATCTACGGAAGCCCGACCACGTTGTCCGCGTTCGCCTTCAACACGTTGATGGGTCTGGCCGGTGGCATCATCGGCGCCTATCTGACCTCACGCGGCGAGCCGTTCTGGACGATCTCCGGCGGGCTGGCCGGGGTGATCGGCGTCGCGTCGGGCATGGATCTCTATCACCCGGCACTGGCGTTCATCATCGCCCTGGGTGCAGGAGCGTTGATCCCGTTCATCGGAAAACTGTTGGAGAAGTTCAAGATCGACGACGTCGTCGGTGCGGTGTCGGTCCACGGCGGTATCGGGTTGTATTCGGTGCTCATGGCCGGGGTGTTTCTGGCCGGCTATCCCAACACCGACGGCAACCCCTCGATCTCGTTCTGGGGACAGGTCGTGGGCGCGCTGACCTTTGTCGCGCTAGGATTCGTCCCCGCCTATCTCGTGTCCCTTGCCCTGAAAAAACTGGGGATGCTGCGTATTCCACCCGAGGTGGAGGAGCAGGGTCTCGACCTCACCGAGGTTCCCGCCACGCCGTATCCCGAGGGCATTCCGGTCACCGTCATGCGCACCACCGACGAGTTGCTCGTCGCCACCGAGGAGGTCAAGTAAATGTTCAATCCCATCGATTCCTACGACGGAGCCTCGGTCGTGTTCACCTTCGGCGGGTTCTCCATCGGGGTGTGGATCGTCTTCGTGCTCGCGGTGCTCCTGTTCGTCGCGTTCTTCGTCCGCATGGTGCGTCACGAGAATCACGCGTACAAGTCGATCATCGAGAACACGCCCGTGGAGAAGGGGCCGGCGGCCGAAGGAGAACCGCCGGCCTACTGACCGCGGTTGCCCGTCGTCAGCCGGCCGGTTCGTCGACAATCCGGTAGTCGGCCACTGCTGCCCCGTGCTCGGCCGTCGCGACCGCCAGGACCAGCGCGCCATAGGAGTCACGCCATGACGAGTGGGTTCGGCGCAGCTCGGCGGTCGGCACATGCGTTGTCGCCGTGAATGACTGGTCGTCGCGGTCGACCGCGACCGCCGAGCCGTCGACGAACACCTGCAGCATCGGGGCATCGGTGCTGCCGGTGACCTCGATGACGGTGACGTCGTCATCGCCGCGAGCCGTGGCCGTCACCGTGAGTTCGGGGGCGGCACCGGTGGCGACGGTTCCCGGTCGGGTGAGGGCGGGCAGTTCGGGGGTTCGCGGTGGCGCCGTGCGCCGACGGGTCCGGTGCTCGAAGGCCCACCCGTAGGCGAGCAGCGCGTTGTCGGTGTAGGCGCGGCCGGCGAACGTCAGGTTCACCGGCATGCCGATGTCGCTCATCGTCCCCATGGTGACGTTGACCGTCGGGATGCCGTAGTGCCTGATCATGGTGTTGCCCGTCGACACCCACACCCCGTTGGCCATGGCGCGATCGTGGGCCTGCGGGTCGGTGTCGGCGTTGGCGGCCCCGACGTCGAGAGCGGACGGGAACACCAGTGCATCGAGCTCCAGCTCGTCGAGCCAGTCCTCGAAGTCGATGCGGCGCAGTTCTTCCAGGCCTCGCACGCCGTCGGCGAGGTCGGGGATCTCGGTCAGAGGTGTGATGCCCTGCGCTGCGCGGTGCGGGTACTCGCTGATGTCGAGGTTGTAGCGCGCATAGTAGCCGTCGAGCGGGTCGGGGATCGCGCCGTTGGGTAGCGGGAAGATCAGCTCGCCCTCGACATCTTGGAGGCGGTGCAGGGCCGGATCACCGGTGGTCTGCAAGAAGTCATCCCACGCCCAGGTGGTGAGATCCCACATCTCGGCATCGAAGAAGCCGGCAGGCAGGATGCCCCGTGCATAGCCGTCCTGTGCACCGGGACGGTCGAGTTCGTAATTGGTCAGCGCCGGGAAGTCGACGTCGACCACCGTGGCGCCGGCGGCCTCGAGGTCTGCGCGGGCGCGCTCCCACAGCTGCAGCACCGACGGCCGCGGCGTGATCGGCCACCCGGCCTGATCGTCCTGGCCGAGAATGATGCGTGGCACACCGAAATGTCTGCCGCGCAACGCATCCCCGTCTCGCAGGTCGAGGTAGGAGGCAGGCCGAACCTCGGAGGCGGCGGGTAGGCTCACCCACGGCTGGGTCCGCCAGAAGTCACCGCGGGTCTGCGGATCGTCGTCGACCAAGACGTCGAGCAGCGCCAGCATGTCGTCCATCGTGCGGGTATGCGGGACCACCACGTCCATGGTCGGTGTCAACGGCCAGTTACCGCGCACCGAGATGACACCCCGGGAGGGGGTATAGGCGGCCAGCGCGTTGTTGGACGCCGGAGATCGTCCGCTCGACCAGGTTTCCTCGCCGAGGCCGAAAGTGGCCATACTCGCCGCGGTCGACACGCCCGATCCGTTCGACGACCCCGACAGGTACGCCGCCGCGAGATAGTCACCGTTGTAGGGACTTTCGGCCCGGCCGTAGACGCCGCGCTGCATGCCTCCGTTGGCCATCGGCGGCATGTTGGTCAGACCCACACAGATTGCTCCGGCCGCGCGCAGTCGCTCGATGGTGAAGGCGTCGTCACCGGCGATCAGGTTTTCGAACGCCGGAGAACCCGCCGCCACCGACAATCCCGCAACGCGGTAGCTGTCCTTGGCGGTGTAGGGAATCCCGTCGAACGGCCCGAGCGTCTCACCGCGAGAACGTCGTTCGTCGGAGGCGCGGGCCTCGGCGAACATGTTCGGATTGAGCACGGGGATCGCGTTGAGTGCGGTGCCGTGGCGATCGTAGTATGCGATGCGGTTGAGGTAGGCGGCGACGAGCTCGACGGCGGTCACCCGGCCCTGCGCGAGTGCCGCACTCAGCTCGGCGATGGACGACTCCACCAACGGCGGGGTCTGTGTACGGGGAGTGTTCTCCGGATGGCTGGTCATCACAGGTCCCCGACGGCCGGCTGCTGCTGGGTGATGCAGTGGATTCCGCCGCCACGCGCCAGGATCTCCCGCGCGTCGATGGTCACCACTCGTCGCCCGGGGTACACGGAGGCGAGGATCTCGGCGGCGCGCTCGTCGGCGGCGGGTTCGCCATAGCCGCAGGCGATCACGCCGTCATTGACGACGAGATGGTTGATGTAGCTGTAGTCGACGAATCCGGTCTCGTCGCGAATCGCGTCGGGGGCGGGCAGGTCGACGATGTCCCATCGGCGTCCCGCGGCGTCGGTGGTCCCGGCGAGGAAGTCCCGGAGCTCGTGCATCACGACGTTGTCGGGGTGCTCGGGGTTGGGCTGCTCGTGCAGGAGCAGCGTGCCGGGGGAGGGGATGGTCGCCACCATGTCGACGTGCCCGCGGGTGCCGAAGCGCTCGTAGTCGCGGGTCAGACCGCGTGGCAGCCAGATCACCTTCTGTGCGCCGATCGTGCGGGCGAGTTCGGCTTCGACGGACTCTGTGGTCGCGTAGGGGTTTCGGCCGGGATCGAGCTGGACGGTCTCGGTGACCAGGACGGTGCCTTCGCCGTCGACGTGGATCGCACCGCCTTCCTGGACGAGCATCGAGCTGATGACCGGCACGCCCGCGGCTTCGGCGACGACGCGGCCGATGCGGCGGTCGTTGTCCCATTCGGCCCACTCCTGGGCGCCCCAGCCGTTGAAGGTCCAGTCCACGGCGGCGAGGTGTCCCGCACCGTCGGTGACGAAGGTCGGGCCGATGTCACGCATCCAGGCGTCGTCGAGTTCGGCCTCGATGATGTCGATGGATGCGGTGAGCATCGTGCGTGCGCGGGCCACCTCCGTAGGGTCCACGACCACCGTCACCGGCTCGAAATCGGAGACCGTATTGGCCACCGTACTCCAAGCGGTATAAGCGGTTTCGGCGTCGGCGGCGCTCTCGGCGAGGGTGGTGTTGGGCCTCGGGAAGGCCATCCACACACGGTCATGCCGAGCGGTCTCGGCAGGCATGGTCCACGACACTTGATGTTCCCCTTGCTGGTCCGGTATTGATCTAATGGTCAATAACTGTCGAGAGTAGGCGGTGCTCGCTGCGTGCGTCAAGGGTTTCCGGGAAATATTGATGGGATGATCAATAGCTATTGACTGTGTGATCAACAAGTTCCATGATCGCTGTCACACCCCGACCCGTCGGGTCGCGGATCGAACCAGCCGAGGAGCGCCGCCATGACACCTGCACCATCCGAGCCCGACCAACCCGACGGCGCCGAGGTGATCGCGGACCCGACCGACCGGGTCGGGCGGATCGAGGAGTCCGGCGTCGACCACCTGCCGGAGAGCCAGCGAGACTCCAACCCCCGCAACGTGTTCGCCGTCTTCGCCGGAGGCAACCTGGGCTGGACGATCGCCGTGTTCGGCTGGGTCTCGATCCAACTCGGACTCGACTTCTGGGGAGCGGTGATCTCGACCGTCGTCGGCACGCTCATCGGGACCGTCGTCGTGCTGCCGCTGGCCGGCGTCTCGCCGCGGACCGGAACCAACATGACCGTTTCCAGCGGGGCCTTCTTCGGCATCCGGGGCCGGCTCATCGGATCGGCGCTCTCGCTGGTGATCGCCATCGTCTTCGCCGCCATCACGGTATGGACCAGCGGCGACGCTCTCGTGGCAGCGGCGCATCGTCTGGTGGGTCTGCCGCAGAACCCCGTCATGCTGGGGGTGGGGTACGCGGTGGTCTCGGTCGTGATCGTGGCCGTCGCGCTGTTCGGCCACGCCACCATCGTGGCCATGCAGAAGTTCCTCGTAACCGTGGCCGCGGCGGTCCTTCTACTCGGGTTCGTGGCCTTCGCGCCGACCTTCGATGTGCACAGCGCCACCGGACATTTCGCGGTCGGCGGCTACTGGTCGACGATGGTCCTCTCGACGGTGCTCGCCACCGCCGGACCGATCTCCTACGCGCCGATCATCGGCGACTACACCAGGCGGATCTCGATCAAACGCCACAGTGATTCGTCGATCCGGTGGGCATTGTTCGCCGGCTTGATGTTCGGCACCCTGCTGCCCGCGGTCCTGGGCGCCTTCGCGGGATCGGCGATGACGGTGAACTCGGGGGAGTTCATGGCCGACCTGGTGTCGTCGTCGCCGTTCTGGTTCCTGATCCCCATCCTGATCGTGTCGATTGCGGGTGGTTTCGGTCAGGGCGTGATGTGCATCTACGCGACGGGACTCGACCTGGAGACCTTCTTCCCCCGGCTCAAGCGGGTCCACACCACGGCGCTCGCAGCCGCGGTGGCGGTCGCCCTGCTCTACGTCGGTGTGTTCGTCCTCGACGCCGTCGATGCGATCACCGCCGCGACGGTGGTGGTCAACGCGGTGGCCACACCTTGGGCTGTCGTCATGGTCGTCGGCGCGCTGCGCACCCGCACCTATGACCCCTACGACCTGCAAGCATTCGCTCAAGGACGCCGTGGCGGACGGTACTGGTTCGTCCGCGGCTGGAATCCGGCAGCCGTCGCGGCGTGGGTCGGAGGTTCGGCCTTCGGACTGCTGAGCGTGCAGACGGACCTGTACTCGGGGCCCCTCGCCGACATCTTCGGGGGCATCGACCCCAGCGCGATCGGGTCGGGCGTGGTGGCCGCGATCATCTACCTTGGACTGGTGATGATGTCGCGACAGCGTATGGAGGTTCTCGACGCCCCCGCCCTGGCGACTCCGGCCGGACCGGAGCCCGCATGAGCAGGTCGTCGAGTGCGGTCCGACCGCGCGCCGCGCGCAAATCGCCCGAGGAGCGCGCGGAGGAGATCCGTTCGGCTGCATGTGAACTCGCCCGCAGGGACGGACTCCCCGTGCTGACCCTACGGTCGGTGGCCGCCCGGATCGGTGTCGCCCCGGCGCTCGTGGCCCACTACGAGCCGAGTATGGACGAACTCGTCGCCGCCACCTTCACCACCGTGACCAACGCCGAGGTCGACGAGATCGCCGAATTACTTGCCGAGGCGCCGTCCGCCACCGACAAACTCCGTCGACTCGTCGCGACACTGCTGGAACCCTCGCGCGACGACGTGACCACGGTGTGGGCCGACGCCTTCAGTCTTGGCCGCACCAACGACTCACTCGCCGCCGCGGTGCGCGCAGTGATGGACACCTGGCAGACGCTGGTGGTCGGGGTGATCGAGGAGGGCGTCGCGTCGGGGGAGTTCACCACCGATGAGCCGGCGGATGTGGCATGGCAATTCCTCGGCATGGTCGACGGTGTCAATGCGCACGCCCTGGTGCACTACGCCGGCACGCCCGACCGCGGGCGCCTCGTATGCCGCGCCCTGGAGAACGAGCTCGGCCTCGCTCACGGCACGCTACGAATCAAGAGCGGAATGTCTTCGGAGACAACCGAGTAGGTCGGCGCTAACGTGCTCGTGCCGAGCGGATCGTTGTCGTGGCATTGGCCGTGGCCACGATCGTTCCGCTCGGAGTGAGCAGTTCGCCGGCAAGGAACGCGATGGTGTTGCCCTTACGAACGATGCGGCCGTGACCGACGAACTGGCCAGGTTGTGCAGGTGCGAGGAATTGGACGTGCAATGAGGCTGTCGGTGCCCACTGATCTGGCCCGAGCGTGGCGACAAGAGCAGGTCCGAGCGTGTCATCGAGCATAGCGGCCAGGAATCCGCCCTGCACATGGCCGGCGGGGTTCGTGAAACGCTCATCCACCGAGAACCCGACCTCGGTGGTGCCCGCTTCGGGATCGATCGCGCGCAGCGTCCAGCCGAGCAGGGCGGCCGCCGGAGCCGGCGGTGCAGACCCGTTGATGACGTCCCAGAATGGTCCTGTGCGATTCGTACTCACGGTTGCGAGTCTCACAGATTTGGGTTCGCTGATGTTGTTGTGTCCTCGCGGACAGTGGAAGTCAGGATGACTTGCTCGATAGGGGCGTACCCGATGATGAGAAGTCGAACCCCTGATGAACAGGGGTTTCGCGTGCCCTCGGTGAGACTCGAACTCACACTGGACGGGTTTTGAAAACCTGCGGTGTGCGATTTGGGTGACGTGGTGACCAGCGCGAACGAGGCCGACCAGCAGGAATCGACGCAGGTAGGGCCGCATGAATCGCTACCTATTGCTCAGTAGCGGCTACCGCTAGATCACCGTTGAGATGGCGCGTGTGGGTAGTACGGGGGTGGCATGGCAGCGGCGCGTCACTCGGTGCGCTGAGGCTAGCGATGAGCCGTGGGCGGGGCATAGGGTGGCGGGCAGTACGGCATCGCTGGGCAGTACCCGGCACCGGCTCGCGGTTCGTTTGGTGAGCGTCCGCAAGTTCTACGGCGTGAGGGTTTCCGCCGACAACTTCACATCCAGTTCGGTAGGGCCGAGCTTCCGTCGACCAGACGTCGCGGATTTCTCGCTTTCATCTACTACCGAATCGGAGTTTCGCAGCATGTCCACCATCCAACCCGCCCCGGCGCAGTTCTTCGCGTTCGGCGGCGACAACGCTCGCGGCTACAGCACGCAAGGCGACGTCCTCGTCAACAAGACGGCCGACGGCGTTGATCTCAACGTCATTTGGGACGAGGCGAATCAGGTCATGTCGGCCTGGAATCGGAAGCGCACCGCCTTGGCCGCGTTGATCAGCTACCCGACCATCGCCGTCGGTGACGCTATCCCGCAGACCATCGGCGGGGACCACTTCGAGGAAGCCTCGGAATTCGGCGAGCCGCAGAGTATCGCGACCGCTCCGGACGCGCTGATCGTCGGCTATACCTTCAAGGACTACGACCTGGCCACGCGGGCGACCTGGAAATTCCTCCGTAGCGCCACCGCCGAACAAGTCTACGACCTCGTCAATCGGGCCATGGAATCCGATAATCGACTCATCACCGGGACGCTGTTGCGGCGGCTGTTCGATCCGGCTCCCGTCCTCAACGACGTCGGGCAGACTGCCTATGGCCTCTACACCGGGACGGACGGGATCACCCCACCGTCGTTCGCGGGCCAAGACTTTCCGTCGAACACGTCGCACTACCTCGTGTCCGGCAATACCGCGCTCGATCCCGGCGACCTCACCGACGCGATCAATCAGGTCACGTCCAAGGGCTTCGGCATCGACGGCGCTTCGCGGCTGATCGTGCTGTGCCACCCCCGAGAGTCCGAGGTTATCGCGCAGTTCAGGGCGGGGCAGACCACCAACGGAATTGTCTCCAAATATGACTTCATCCCGTCGAACAGCTCCATCCCGTACCTCACGAGCGAGACCGTCGTCGGGCAGATCGCGCCCGCCGAGTGGTCCGGCCTGGAAGTCAGCGGTTCGTACGGTCCGGCGTGGGTTGTCCTGTCGCACTTCCTGCCGCAGGGCTACGTTGCCGTCGTGGCGACCGGTGGCGTGAACAGCGGCGTCAACCCGGTTGCGTTCCGGCAACACGCCAACGCCGCGTACCGGGGTTTGCGCATGATTCCAGGGAGAGATCAACGCTACCCGCTGCAGGACAGCTTCTTCCAGCGTTCGTTCGGGACGGGCGTCCGGTACCGAGGCGCAGCGTGCATCGTGCAGGTCAAAGCTTCGGGCGCGTACGAAGCTCCTACCTGGAACTGGAAGTAGCGCCGACATGTCGGCCAAATCCGAGTTTCCCTCCGAGTTCTCCTGGGACGGTTTAACCCCGCCGGGCCTCGAAGACGCGCCGCCGAGCGAGGGCGGTCGCTATCAGAGCAAGGCTCCCAAGGTCAATGCGGAGACCGCCGAGGCGATTGCAGCAATGTCCGATGAACTGACACAGCGCCGAGCGTTGCGCAATCGTCCGAGTTCGTCATGAAGGCGCGCAACTACATCCGCGACAGCCGGGGCCGCTTCGCTGCGACCCCCGGTAAGCGGGTGCTGAGTGCGCTGGACGAGGCCGAGGCCGCGCTACGACGCGCGGAAGACGGCGTCACCGAGATCGCGGCGGCTCACCGGTCGGCCAAGGCGCGCCGCAAGCGCACGGTTCGTCGGGCTGCTCTCGCGGGCGCGGCTGTCGGGTTTCTGGCTCCAGCACCGCGAGCGGTGCCGCACACCATTCCAGCGTCGGCGGCCTATGTCGCCGCCACCACCACAGCTGGCTACAAGGTCGGCAAGCTCCTCGGCACCATGAAAATTCGGTACCGATCGCCGGCCGGAACCCGGTTGAAGCGTTGAGGTGCCGCTACCTACCCACGGGCACCCGGCGCACCCCGCAGAGCGGCCTACCGAGAGCTCAGCCGCCCCAGACGGGCCGCAGCGCGGCCACCAAGCGGGCGGGTTGAACGCCCAACCCGCCGAGAACTAGCGGGAGCCTCGGTTCTCTCGCTAGAAGGAGACGTCGACTTGTCCGTCTCCTGGCACCGCGGTCGACTTGTCCCGCCCGTGCCGAGGACGTCCCCGAACCCCAAGCCGGGGGCGTCCTCACGAGACCCCGCCTCACCGACCTGTCCTGGACCGGCGAGGCGGGGTTCTCGCTCGCTACACGCGATCCGGGAATGGCCACCAGGGGTCCTCTCGCATTTCGATCACACCATCCCGCGTCACGATATGCGCGACGTACCCGCGAGTTCCGTAGGCGAAACGCTCAGCTCGTAGATGCGCGAGGTCTCGGGCGGCACTCCAGCCTGGTGGGCCAGATTCCCGACCCTCGTGGAACCAATCGGGCATGTAATTGCATTCTTGATGCCAGAGGAACAGCTCTTTTGCTTTCTCTTGCAACTCGTCGCGGATTGAGCGGTTGCGTTCGTTTACCTCGTTCCAGAACCACTCGTAGAACGTACGAGTTGCGGCCATATAGCGCTCGATGATCGGGGCGAGGTCGAACTTGTCAGGCTGGGCTCCGAGATAGCTCTTTGCGGATCCTCCCCATCCGCTCCATCGAAGGAGTCTATCCCGATCAAGTTGGAGCGTATTCACCTGAATTACAGGGCCACCCCAGGAGTGGCTGATACTCGTGCCGAGGCCAGGGAGGGGGATCGCGTAGTGAGTGCAATAGTTCCGCAGCTTGGTTACAAAGGCGGCTTCGTCAGTCTCGAACGTGCCCGTGCGTTGTTTGTCATATTCTGCTTGGAAAGCAACCCTTTCGGGGTCTTTCTCGTCCGGCCAGCAATGCCGCACGACGACGCGTTGCGCGTCGATGAGCGATGAGACAGACGTTAGGTAGTTGTGAAGAAGACGCACCAGTTCGTTCACGTACTGGTCGTCGAGATTCTGCACGTTCATCTGCGAGTTAACGAATCTCCAGACGTGCGCGGCAAGCTCCTGACCGTTAGTACCGAACACATAGGAGGCACGATTCAGTGCTTCCAGGTCTTCCTTGAATCGTGCGCCTGGCAAGGCTTCGATGTGCGCCTTGCGCCGCTCCATCTCGATACCGAACGGAGATTTGTAGACTTCCTCGACAGTAACGTCGTCGTCTGGATCGTTGGTCATCCCCTGACGATAGCGTCGGCCCCGGACACTCCGAGGGGGCATAAGACGGTTCGTCTATTCGGACGGTAGGCCGTCCAGCAAGCGCCCTGGCGTCGTATCCAGACCGGCCGCGATCTTCAAGACGTTCTCGATGCGGGAACTACGTTGGCCGCGCTCTACCTGGCCGAGGTGTGTCCAGTGAATGCCGATGTGATCGGCGGCGACTTCCTGACTCCAACCGAGCTCATGCCGACGTGCGCGCACGCGCTCACCGAACGCCGCGAGGGTGGCGTTGTGGGGAGGTTTGACGTCGGCGGGCACGGAGCCCTACTCCATACGTCCCGACTGTAACCGTCCAGAGTGTAATCATCGTATCGGCTGGTGGTGTTAGATATCTGTCGAACCAACCAAGTGAACAAAAGGGAGATCCATGAAGCGCGCATTACTTACCACCGTCGGTGTTGGACTCCTGGTGCTGGCGAGTGCTGGATGCAGTGACGACCAGCAGCCGTCGGCAGGCTCGTCGTCGGTTGCGGCTGCGCCGTCCGTCGGTAGCGCCGAATGGCCGATCGCCCTGGACTTGATCGCAGACCTGACGGGCAAGGGGTTTGTATGCACTGACGAACAGGTCATGCCCGCGCAGACCGAGTTCATTGAGTCGGCAGCGAAATGCAAGACCGGACCGGAGAACGGCGGAGGTATCTACGTCTACGCGTTCACGTTCGGTGAGCCCGCGCAAGCTCAGAGCGCTCTGCAGACCAAGACGGCCGGGAACAGCATTCGTCGGGGTCCGACCAAGTCCGCATACGTCTCTGACGCAAACTGGATTGTTGAGTGCCCGGATGGCGATAGCGGCGGACCGGGCGACATCGCCTGCAAGGCTGCTCAGGAGACGATCGGCGGCACTCTCACTCAGTAGCGCAATAGCAATCTGCAGAGCTACGTCCTTCACGCGAACCACTCTCATCACTTTTTTGCCGCGCCGTTGGGGTGCCTGAGTGGCGGGGCGGGCCCCGAAAATGTCTCAGCGACCAAATGAGAGCCGAACCTACCTTGTACGCTCGGATTCTGTTGCGCACCAACGACTATGGGGTACGCTGCGCTTGGCAATAGGTGCGCAATGCTGTAGGGTAGGTGGTGCACCGGCCAAGCGGTGTAGTTTACCGGAATAGCTGAGGCGTCCCAGGGACAGCCGCTTTAGGCGGAGCACGACAGGACGACTACTTGGACAGATTGGCTCCGGATTTGACCCAGAGATATCTGCGCACGTGACGTACGGCGGCAAGCGATAGCCGCCTCACCAACCGAGCAGAGCCCTCGTCAGATCCTGAAAGGCTCAATCATGTCCCAAGCAGCACGAGTCGCCCCGGCCCGACCGGCAGGCGCTCCTCAGCAACCGCCCCGAGACCCGTATCGGCAGCCCGCGAATCGGGTGTGGTCCGAACAACCGATGCTTGTCGGCGTGGAAGCTGTAATCCGTTTTGCCCGTGAAGAGTTGGGCGTCGACCTAACACGGAGCCTCGTCAGGCGGGCTACCGAAGCGCGTCGTATCCAGGTGTTCAAGCTATCGGCCAAGAACGCCTACAGTCCGGCGGGCGTGGTCCGCTTCATCGAGTCGCTGGCTCGGCCTGTCGCCGGGGAGGACCAGTGAGATTTCCTGCCTTCGGAGAGTTTGAACCGGGTGCCGACCCGATTGCCGACGCTGTAGACCGCGTGAACCACCCCCGCAACGCGCACGACCCGGAGGTCTGGTTCTCGCCGGAGGCGGCGAACTACCTGCCGACCGCTCAGGCGATGATTCGGGCGCAGCAGATGCCGGTGGTTCCGGCTCGTGGTCCGGTGGCTTCGTACACCTTGGCAAACTGCGGGCGGAGAATCCTGCCTCTGCGCCGCCGATCCGAGACCGAGTTGCGGCGGCTGTCGGTGGAGCAGGCCAAACGAGAGAGCGGTGGCGTCACGGAGTTTCTGCGTTGCGAGTACGAACACGACGAGGCTGCGGACATTGCGGCGTACGGCGGCAGTCCCATTGAGACGGTGGTCGTCTACGGCGTGAAGGACGCCGGGAACCTGGAGTTTCTGGTTAGCGCGTACTGGACGCCGAAGCGAGTGGCCGAACTCGTGTGCCGTGCTCTCTACGTTCACGACTGCTTCTTCTGTGACACAAAGTCAAAGGTCCGCCTGGACACCTATCTGTTGCTCGGCTGCGGTGGCGTCACCAGGATCATGGCGTGCTGCGACCGCTGCGAGTCGCGGTTCCGCAACGACATGCCCGTCGGCCTGACGTGGCTCCGTGGCTGGGACGACTGGCTGTTTCTGGCCGGATTCCCTGATGAGCGGAGGCTGTGATGAAGACGGCGATCGTGGCGGGGGCGGCGTGTCCGAAGAATCCGGACCTTCTGTTGGGCTTCGTGAAGAAGATCGTGTGGCGGTGGGGCGTGAGGATCGCGGTAGACGAGCGGGGTCGGGAGTGGCTGGTGTCCCGGAGGCGCGGCGTCCGTCTGGTGGAGGCGTTCGAGATCGTTGACGAGGTCGTGTGCGGCGTGCCCGCGCCGGTAGTGCGGCCCTTGCGACGGCTGTCCCCGGCGTCTGACAGGTCGCGTGGCGGGCTGGCGGTGGCGGTAGGCCGTAGCGGCACCCCGCAGGGCTTCTCAACGGGTGAGGCCCGCTCAACGCTGGGCGAAGAGCGGGCCTCGTGGAGAGCGGGGACTTCTCCTGTGACCAGCGCTACCGATCACTAACAGCTTACCTCCGTTGTGGCGCAACGGAGTCTAACTCTGACGCGGCGATAGCCGACCGGTCTTGTTGGGCAGGACGGTCGGCGGTCTCCGCACCTCTACACACATCTGAAAGGCCAGACGTGAGCAACGATACTCCTGCCCACAATCCGAAGCTAGACCGTAATAGGCAGGGCCAGAACCGAATTAAGGCGACAGCGCAGCGTTGGCGAGAACTCGGTTCCGCCCCGATTCCTATGCGGGTTGATGGCAGCAAGGCTCCCGCGACGGAATGGAAGCGGTATCAATCCGAACAACCCAGCGAGGCGCAGATCGAGACGTGGTTCGGCCTGCATCGCGGGCTGGGGATTGTTACCGGTGTCGGTGGGATTGAGCTGTTGGAGTTTGAGACCGAGCCGGTGTTCGTGCGGTGGGTCCGCGACATGGTGGCCGAAGGACATGCCGACGACCTCCGCAAGATTTGCGACGGTTATTTGGCTCGCAGCGGTGGCGGTGGATGGCATCTGATCTACCGGACCCCCGAGCCGGGGAGAAATACCCGGTTGGCCTGCGTCGATAAGTCCAACGAGGACAGCGCGGTGTTCAAAGGCTTTGAGCATGGCGCGGCCAAAACCTCGATGGTGCTGATTGAGACGCGCGGGGTGGGCGGGTTTGCGGTGGTGGCCGGTGGTGATCCTGCTGTTCACGCCACCGGTCGCCCTTACGAGCGATCCAGTCTGCCGGAGTACTTGGTGGCCGAGCCTCTGCGGAATTGGCGGCTCGATCCCGATAAGGGCGTGGTGTTGTTAGATCGTGCGCTGGCTGAGCGGCGTCGCGGCGGCGGTTACGTCGGTGGTCTGTTGTCGCCGGCTCCTGACCGGTTGCATGAGGTGTCGGCCGACCTGCGAGACACGATGTTTTCGATGGCGCGTCTGCAGGATCAGCGGGTTCCGAAAGCTGCGAAGAGCGAGCGTCGGTCCGAGCTGAGCTCTCGTGTTGGACAGGGCGTGCCAGGTGCGCGTCCGGGTGATGCGTGGGCGGCGGTGACTACCTGGGACGAGATTCTGTGTCCGCATGGGTGGCGGCGCGATCACAGCACCGCTGAGAGCGATCGGTGGACACGCCCCGGTAAGGCTTCAGGGACGAGCGCGACCACCAACTTCGACGGTAGTGGCCTGCTGTACGTGTTCTCGTCGTCCACGGTGTTCGAGACCGGCGATGACGAGACGTACAGCAAGTTCGGTGCGTACGCGCAGCTGAACTTCGACGGTGACATGGAAGCTGCGGCAAGCGATCTGGTGAAGAAGGGTTTCGCCGATCCGTTGCGGTCGGAGGCCGACACCCGCGAGCATCGTGTCGCGCAGCTGGCGGTCGAGGCCGAGATGCGAATGGAGGCCCAGGAGATCGCCCGCCGGAACCGAGCGGTCCGGGAGTGGCGAGCGCCGATTACTCGTAGTGGGCTGACGGCGATCAACGATCCGGCTGTGGAGCCGCCGCACTTGGTCGAAGGGTTGGTGATTGGCGAGGGCGTGACGTTGCTGTCTGCGCAGAACAAGACCGGTAAGTCCACCGTCGGCGTGAATATCGTGAAAGCTGTCGTCTCGGGCCAGCCACTCTTCGGGAAACTGACTACACACCTCGACACCGGCAACGTCGGCATTTGGAACGCGGAGGTGTCCACCGCGACCTATGAGCATTGGTGCCGCGAGCACGGCGTATTCGACGATGAGGCTGACGCCGCGCGGGTGCACTTCTATCACTGCGTAGGCGATCACGTCGATATCGAAGTCCCCGTGTGGCGAGAGTGGGCGATCACTTGGCTGCGCGACAACGACGTGAAGTTCTGGGTTCTTGACCCGTTCTCAAAGATCATTCGCGGAAACGAGGACAAGGCCGAGGACGTCAATCCGTTTTGGGCGGCGCTGCGAGAGATTATGAAAGAGGCCGGATGTCGTGCGGCGTTCGTTATCCATCACGCCGGTCATGGCGTGGAAGGGATGAGGGCACGGGCGCGTGGATCGTCGGCCATCGAGGGTGATCCCGAAGTGATCTTGTCCTACGAGCATGGCGGCAAACCGGGCGACTTCCCGCCCGACGACCGACGCTATCTGTCGGGAGTGGGACGTATCGACGTGGTGGACCGGCTGAACCTGACCTACGACCGTGCCACCCGAACGCTGCGAGTAGATGAGAACAGCGGCGGCAAGGTGGCCGACCGGCAAGTCCACGACGATCTGAAGATCGCTTGCGCCGCCTGGAAGATGCTCGCAGGCAAGGACAGTGCTGACGCATGGGTGTCGAAGCAGAAGCTGAAAGAGGCCGACACCGGGATCGGGCACGCGAACACGATCAAGGCGATCGACCGGTGTGTGGCTCGGGGCTATCTGGTCCTTGAGCCCGGCTCTGCAGGCAAGCCCGACAAGATTCGCCGTGGCCGAACTCGCCCGAAAGGCTTTGTTGAGACAGTCGAGGATGGGGAGAGATGACGCGTCGAGAGGCCCGAAAACCATACCCATGCCGACCCATGCTGGACCCATGCCGCATGGGTGCAGGGCCACACCCCAACCCACCCATGCCAGCCCCCGTAGGGGGCGCATGGGTGGTGGGGTGGCACGGGTGCCGGGCCGGGGTGGTGGGCGCTACCTATGCCCAGCATGGGTGCATGGGTCAACGCACATCACGATCCCGGATACGGGCCGCAGGAATCGAGAGGGGCGCACGGACTCCGCACTCACCAGAGTGCAGGCCGACCGTGTTCGAACCGACAGCAACAACGAGTCCTCCGACAACAGGGAATTGTCGTTGAGGCAAAGGTTGGTACAAACCAGCGGCCAAACGGCCTGATTTGGAGCACATCGTGGAGAGAGACACAAGCTCCGCGCGAGACGGATCACTACAAAGTTGGGCGTGGAAAGCGTTCGAGCAGAAGGGAATTGGGACGATGACGAGTAAGCGTGGAAAGCGTTCGGGCAGAACGGATTCGGGACGGCACGAAAGATTCACTGGCGACTACGGAAAGCCTTACGTGCCAAAGGTATACCCGCGATGGGTGTACGACGAGATTGTCGCGGTGAAGCGCCTCGACGACCGCGCCCTGGCTGCGGAAGTGCGCGACGAGGAAGACGACGCCGAGCCGGTGTCCGCGTCGGCTGAGTCGTCGTCCCCTCCGGTGGTCGGGCCTCGCGTGCCGAGGAAGCTGTTGCCGATGGAAGACGCCCTCGAACAGTTGCGTGCTGCGGACCAACGCCCGCCCGCGCCGTAGGCCAGCGCCACCCACGGCGAGGGGTGTCTCGGCCCTCTGGCGTCGCCACCGACGGCCCAATGACGCCGGTGCGGCACCCGCGCACCTCACGCCCCATCTCAACGGCAAAACGAGTCAATTGCTCTGTCGGACAAGCTATTCCAGTTCCGAATAGATTGTGATCTATGTCACTCGAAAGTAGGCTGAGGCGTAAGGCGCAAACGGACGTTAGAGCCTCAACCACCAAGGGAGACAAAGGAAATGAACGAAGCGAAAGTGATGATCGGGTACGTGCGAGTGAGCACTGAAGAGCAGGCCGACAGCCGCCTTGGCATTCAGGCTCAGGAGGCCGCGCTTCACGCCGAAGCCGCGCGCCGAGGCTGGGAACTGACCATCCTTCGGGACGAGGGGCTGTCCGGTTCGCAGGTCAATCCCGGCTTACGTAGCGCTCTGGCCCAGTTGTCGGCGGGTCTTGCTGACGGGCTCGTGGTGACCAAGCTGGACCGGCTCGCTCGTAGCGTTGTCCACGCCGCCGAGATCATGGAGCGCGCCCGCACACAGCGTTGGTCGCTGATCATGCTCGACGTCCAGGTCGACACCACCACGGCCAGCGGCGAAGCGATGGCCAACATGCTCGCGACGTTCGCCCAGTTCGAGCGGCGTCTCATCGGGGAGCGCACCAAGGCAGCGCTCGCAGCGAAGAAGGCTCAAGGCGTCACGCTCGGCAGGCCGCGCCTCGTGTCCACCGTCGTGGCTCGTCGCATCGTCGGGATGCGAGAAGAGGGCCTCAGCTTCGGTGCTATCGCCGCCGAACTCACCGCAGCAGGCGAACTCAGCCCAGCGGGTCGTCCTACCTGGCAGGCCACCACCGTCCGCCGTATCTGCAAGTCCATCGAACAAGCGAAAGAGGCCGCGTAATGGCGTGGATCAAGACCTACGAGACCAAGGACCGCAAGCGCGGGAAGCCGGTCAAGACGTATCGCGTCATCTGGAAGGAGGTGGAGCGCGACGCCTACGGGCTGCCAGTTCCTTTTGACGCGGCGATGCCGGACGGCCGCAAGCGCACCCGCAACCGACAGGAATCGTTTGGAACCCGCGAGGACGCCGAGGCCCGTCGCGACGAACTGAATCTGGCTCGGCACACCGGACAGACAAGCGCCCTGGCCGAACAGCGGAAGGCTGGTGACTTGCCTTTCGGGTACTACGCGCAGGCGTGGATCGAGAGCCAGCAGGTCAAGGTGGCTCAGGGTCGGTTGAAGCAGCGCACCCTCGACGATTACGAGAAGGTGTTGCGGCGCTACTCGCTAGAGCGATTCGGCGGTCAGGCTGTCGCCAGTGTCAGCCCTCGGGACTGCGAGCACTTCCTCGCTGACCTGGCAGCGCGCAACCTCGCCCCGAAAACCGTGAAGCACGCCTGGCTCGCGCTGAGGGCAGTCCTCAAGTACGCGACGCGACACGGCGCTATCCCTGTCAGCCCGACCGAGCAGGTGGATTTCAGCACCGGGCACGCCGTGGGCGACCGCGAAGCGTTCCAGCATCACCCGCTGACCGCCGAGCAGATCGCCGCAGTGGCCCGAATCGTGGGGGAGCGGTATCCGGTCTACGAGTTGCTGGCGCACTTCCTGCCGTACTCGGGACTACGCAAGGCCGAATGCGCCGGGTTGGAGATTCAGGACATGGATTTCACCACGCGCCCCGGCCCAGACGTGTCCGGAACCACTCTCTGCACGGTGCATGTCCGGCGCACCAAGGATCGGAAGGGCGGGCAGTGGGTGACGAGCACCCCGAAGAGCCGCAAGTCGCGTCGGTCGGTGCCCTTGCCGCCGTGGCTGGCCGAACGGGTGCGCGCCTACGTTGTGGAGCATCCCCGCGCCGACGAGCCGACAGCGTCGTTGTGGCCGTCGCGGAAGAACGGCGGACGCCGGGTGAAGGGTGAGCGCACCGTGGCCGAGCTGGATTGGTCGCAGCCGCCCGAGTTGGGGACGTGGTTCGAGACGATTCTTGCTCCGGCGCTGGTTGAGAGCGGTTTGCCGGTAAGTTGCCCGGCCCGCGACGGCCAGCCCGCCCAGCGAGGCGTCCGCCTGCACGACTACAGCCGCCACACGTTCGCCACCATGCAGCTATCGGCCGGGGTCCACTTCATGCAGGTGTCGCAATGGCTCGGCCACGCGCACTACAGCCTGACACTGGACACCTACGGCGACTGGATACCGAGTGAAGACGGCGGCGCGCTCAACAACCTGCCCGAACCGACCATAGCTCGCGCGTCGACAGTGTCTGAGCCGTCAAACGTGATCCAGTTATCCCGACGGAGATCAGGGAGTTAAGAGATGCTCCTCAACTTGCGTTGTGCCGAGAGGTGAGAGTATTGCGACTCCGCCGCTGTACTCGATCATGCGTTGTGAATGCAGTCGGGTGAGAACCCTACGGTAGTTCGGCAAACGGTCTTGCTCGAGCCAGTCTGCTAGATCTGTTTCGGAAACTGGACCAGTGGACGAGTAGATCAGAAGTAAGGTACTGTCCGACAAGCTCATACCTGGCTTCAAGATCCGACGTTTGCCGTTTATCTCCCATACCAGTGGATTTGTGCGCTCCACTATTGCAGTGATCGTATCTGATGCTTCATTCACCGAAACACTGTGAAATAGTCTGACGAGTTCAGCCATGATCCACTGGACTGCGTGGAGAACGTACTCCGCGTCCATTTGATTCGCGTCGACGTCACCACCGACGTGCCCAACGCCCCTGCGATTGCGGATGTCATACAGCCCAACGAGAACGCGGGGAATCGTCATCCGTACCGAGTCGGAGAATTGGGACTGGTTCTCGAGAGATTCGCATGCGCGCTTGAAGTTTCGCGGCTTGGATGCGGACTTTGGGTATGAACCGCTTGTATATCCTTCGAGGATCGAATACACGATTTCACAGAACCGCCCTCCGTTCAGCTCGCTCGCTTCCCATCGGCTTTCACGGTAATTGGTTGTGACCTTGTCGTACTCGGCCAGCAATTCAATGCGAAGGGGAGCAGGAAGATGGCCGAGTGTCTGATCGCGACTGATCACGCGCTACGGTTTCTTCTTCGGAAGGTCGTGCTCTACGAAGTTGCGTCCACTCCAAACCACTTCAATGTTGGACATATCCTTAGTGTCGAGCCAACCCCGGCTGCCCGTCTGATGTAGATTGTTGTCGGGATTGGCTGGTGATCGCCATTCGGCAGCTCTGAAGGCGGCGATTACTTTTCCTATGGTGACCTGTTCTTTTAGGTAATCAGTCAGGTAGTATGCTGCGACAAGCGCTTTCTCGTTATTGCTGGTGGGCGACTTCTCGGCCGCAAAATCTTTGAACGACTTCTCCCCATCCGGCGCGAAGTTAATATCTTTTGGGACCTCGAAATTCGCCTTCTTTGCCCCGGCCTTCCTGCTAGTGGCCTTCTTCGCAGGCTTGACCTTTTCCGCTGGAGCTTCTCGTTCTACAGCATCGCCTGAGTCGCGTGGCGGTGGTGGGGTCTGTCGAGAGACTTGGGCCGGACCGTTTGCGAATACTGTCGAGCTGAGAATCCCGAACGCCTGGGCGCGCAATTCTGCATCGTCGAACTTCTTGACTGCCTCGGCGATCCGGTCCATCGCCGTGATCGCGGAGTCAAGGTCTTGCTTCTCGGTCATTGAGGTCGCCTTTGTCTTGCGAGTCTGTATTGACGCAGATTCTAGGCGGATGAGCTTACCGGGCCATTCACGCCACGCCGTGTGGGTAGCACGGGGGCTACATTGACACCGTTTGGACGACACCCAGACACCAGAAAACCCCTGCTGAACAGGGGGTTCATGGTGCCCTCGGTGAGACTCGAACTCACACTGGACGGGTTTTGAATCCGTTGCCTCTGCCAATTGGGCTACGAGGGCATGCAACTGCGTCGAGCTGCGAGAGCCGAGTCTAGTAGATCGGCCGAGCAGCGATCCAACCGGTACGCTTCCCCTCATCGTCCGTCGTGCGCGACGGGCGTGGCCTGGGTGTTCGCGCAGGTCGATCGCTCGACGTGGAGGAGGGGATGGTGACGGTGGCGGACAGTGCGCCGGTGACGCCGGACGAAGCGCAGGTAGGCCACAAGGTTCTCGTGGCCGAAGACGACTCGCTGATCCGGATGGACCTCATCGAGATGTTGCGCGAAGAGGGCTACGACGTCGTCGGTGAGGCACCCAATGGTCAGGCGGCCGTCGAGCTGACCGAACAGCTCGCCCCCGATCTGGTGATCATGGACATCAAGATGCCCGTCCGGGACGGAATCGATGCGGCCGGCGAGATCGCGAGCAAGCGGCTGGCCCCGGTGGTCATGCTCACCGCATTCAGTCAGCGCGACTTCATCGAGAAGGCCCGCGAGGCCGGAGCGATGGCCTATCTGGTGAAGCCCTTCACCAAGGCCGATCTCGTGCCCGCGATCGAGGTGGCGGTGAGTCGGTATCAGGAACTTCGCGAACTCGAGAAAGAGGTCGCGTCGATGACCGACCGTCTCGAGACCCGCAAACTCGTCGAGCGGGCCAAGGGTTTGCTGATGGAGAAGCAGTCGTTGTCGGAACCTGAGGCGTTCAAGTGGATTCAGCGCGCGGCGATGGATCGCCGTACCACGATGAAGGCTGTGGCGCAGGTCGTGGTGGAGACACTCGGTTCGCAGGAGTGACCTCGACGGGTCGTTCGTTAAATCTCTGAAACAAGCTCAATGCCGATCTGCGCGGTTTCGCTCAGTTACCCCGCGCAGGTCGGTCGTCGGGTCTATGTTCCTCTCAGGATCTACGGGGTAGATCTCCCGGCGACGCCGGGCGGGCGGATGAGAGGCAACAAGTATGCGACGTCGAATGGCGACCGCAGCGATCGCGGTGACACTGACGGGAATCCTCGCAGTCTCGGCGTGTAGTAGTAAGTCCACTGATTCTGGGTCCGGTGCGAGTGGCTCGTCGGCAAGTAATTCGGGTTTGACGATCTCGGCTCTCAATCAGATCAACACCGAGGGCAAAGAGGTTCCGCCGGCCGCGGAGTCGGCGGCACTGAACCCGGCCCAGCCCGGCGGCGCCAAGTGCGATCCGTCGACCATCGCCATGGCCGGCGCCCTCACCGGCGCCAACGCGGCACTCGGTATCAACATCGTCAACGGTGCGCAGCTGGCCGTCGATCAGCACAACAAGGCGAACCCCGACTGCAAGATCACCTTGAAGCGCTTCGACACCGAGGGAGACCCGCAGAAGGCCACCCAGGTCGCCCCGCAGATCACCAATGACAGCTCCATCATCGGCCTGATCGGCCCGGCGTTCTCGGGTGAGACCAAGGCCACCGGCGGCATCTTCAATCAGGCCGGTCTGGTGTCGGTCACCGCCTCGGCCACCAATGCCGCACTGACGCAGAACGGCTGGAAGACCTTCTTCCGCGGTCTGGCCAATGACGACGCGCAGGGCGCGGCGGTCGGCAAGTACCTGACCAACACCCTGGGCAAGAAGAAGGTCTGTGTCATCGAGGACGACAGCGCCTACGGCGTCGGTCTGGCATCGGTGGTCACCAAGTCGCTCGGCTCGGCTGCCGACTCGGACTGCTCGGGCAACGTCAAGACCGGTGAGCGCGACTTCTCCGCGATCATCTCGAAGGTGACCGCGGCAAGTCCCGACGCCGTGTTCTACGCCGGGTACTACGCCGAGGCGGCTCCGCTGGCTCAGCAGTTGAAGTCGGCCGCGCCGAACGTGACCTTCGCCTCCGGTGACGGCACGAACGATCCGCAGTTCGTTGCCCAGGCCGGAGATTCGGCCAAGGGCGCCTACCTGTCGTGCCCGTGTGGTCCGGCACCGGCGACGCTGGCCAAGGAGTACCAGGCGGCGTTCAACCAGGCATCCGGCGTCTACTCGGTGCAGGCCTACGACATCGCGTCGATCATGATGAAGGGCATCGAAGAGGGCAACACGACGCGTCCGAAGCTGCTGGAGTTCATCCGGACCTACAAGGGCCAGGGACTGGCCGGCCCGTACTCGTGGACACCGGACGGCGAGCTCACCTCGTCGCTGATCTGGGTCTACGAGGTCAAGTAAGTCCGACATATCCGGTGCGCCCGGCCACCGTCCGGTGGTCCGGGCGCACCGCATGTTGCTGCTCTCATCCGGCTGAAGGGGAGGAAACGTGAGCACACTCTTCGCGGCGGCCCAGACCACCACCGACGTGGCGTCGACGATCGGCTTCGACGTCCACTCGCTCGTTGACGGTTTCTGGGGTCTGACCATCGAGGGATTGACCTACGGATCGGTATATGCGCTTGTCGCAGTGGGTTACACACTGGTCTACGGCGTATTGAGACTGATCAACTTCGCGCATTCCGAGGTGTTCATGCTCGGCATGTTCGGCACCTATATCGGCCTGCTCATCATGGGTTTCAGTCCGTCGGGCAACGTCTACGCCGAGGGCACATTGATGACTGTGGTGTATCTCGCGCTCGCGGGACTGTGCGGCATGGTCGTGGCCGGCGGCGCCGCCGTGGGGCTGGAGTTCGTCGCCTATCGACCACTGCGACGCCGCAATGCCAAACCGCTGGCTTTCCTCATCACCGCCATCGGCATGTCGTTCGTGCTCCAGGAGTTCGTGCATTACGTGCTGCCCAAGGTGCCGGTGGACCCGCCGCTCGGCGGCTCCAGCGCACAGCCGACGATCCGGTTGGCCCAGGCCGTCGAGGAGTTCACCATCTTCGGTGCGCCGGTCACCAATCTGACGATGGTGATCATCCTGTCGGCGATCGTGTTGGCGCTCGGCACCGATTTCATGATCAACCGGACACGGTTGGGGCGCGGTATCCGGTCGGTGGCCCAGGACCCGGATGCGGCCCTGCTCATGGGGGTTTCACGTGAGCGAATCATCCTCATCACGTTCTTGATCGGCGGCCTGCTCGCCGGCGCCGCAGCATTGCTCTACACCCTGCGTGTGCCGAACGGGATCATCTTCAACGGCGGATTCATCCTGGGCATCAAAGCGTTCTGCGCCGCGGTACTCGGTGGCATCGGCAACGTCCGCGGCGCACTCCTCGGCGGCCTGCTGCTCGGGGTGATGGAGAACTACGGGTCGGTGGTGTTCGGCAACCAGTGGAAGGACGTGGTGGCCTTCGCCTTGCTGATCCTGGTGCTCATGTTCCGTCCGACGGGCATCCTGGGAGAGAAGCTCGGAAAGGCGAGGGTATGACGACAGCACCGACACTGCTCACGTCGCCGGAACGTCATGGACTGGGCGATGCCATCCGCACCTGGTGGGACGGCTTACCGCGGGTCATGCAGTGGCTCGTCGGGGTTCCGCTGATCATCCTGATCGCGCTGCTTCCCGTCATCAATCCACCGCTGATCACCACAACCGCCACCAACTTCGGGGTGGTGATGGCGACCTTCGCGATGACCGCCCTGATCGCCATCGGCCTCAACGTCGTGGTCGGGCAGACCGGTCTCCTCGACCTCGGCTACGTCGGGTTCTACGCCGTCGGCGCCTACGTCGTCGCTTTGATGACCAGCCCGTCGAGCCCGTTGTGGGGCAGCACCGACCACGGATTCTTCTCCGGCCCGTGGGCATGGCTGGCGTGTGTGCCGCTCGCGATCATCATCACCGGTATCACCGGTGTCATCCTGGGTACCCCGACGCTGCGCGTGCGCGGCGACTACCTCGCGATCGTGACCCTCGGCTTCGGTGAGATCGTGCGGTTGCTCGCCGACAACCTCACCGACGTCACCAACGGCGCCACCGGCTTGCAGAGCGTGCTCTACCCGGAGATCGGCCGGTCCGCCGACAGCCCCGGCGGTGTGTTCTCCACCGCCAACAACACCTCGTCGCTCAACTACGGCGTGTGGTGGTACTGGTTCGGCATCGTCGCGGTGATCATCGTGCTCATCGTCATCGGCAACCTCGAACGCAGCCGGGTCGGTCGCTCCTGGGTGGCCATTCGCGAGGACGAGGACGCCGCCGAGATCATGGGCGTACCGACCTTCAAGTACAAACTGTGGGCGTTCGTCATCGGTGCCGGGATCGGCGGTCTGTCCGGGGCGTTCTACGCCGGGCAGGTGCAGTATGTCGACCCCACGGCATTCACCGTCATCAACTCGATGCTGTTCCTGTGTGCTGTGGTCCTCGGTGGCCAGGGCAACAAGCTCGGCGTGATCGCCGGTGCGTTCATCATCATCTACCTACCCGCCCGCGTGCAGGGCATCTCGGTGGGTGGAGAAGCGTTGAGCGAGTACAAGTATCTGTTCTTCGGGATCGCCCTCGTGACGCTCATGATCTTCCGTCCACAGGGTCTGTTCCCGGCACGCGCCCGACTGATCACGTTCGGACGCCAGGTGTACGCCGCTATCCGACGCACCCCCAAACCGGCGCCGTCGAGCGAGGAGGCGGCCGCATGAGTCACCGCACGCCCGACGAGCCGAACCCGGCATCCGGTGCACCGGACCTCACCAAGCAGATCGCCGAGGTGCGCGCCGACCCCGAGGCGACCACCCTGGTCAATCCGGCCGACATCGACCCGGATCTGGCCGATCCCGCAGCGGTCGCCGAAGCCGTTGCACCGCAACGCGACATCGCGGTGGACGAGGGTGAAACCCTGCTCAAGGTGGAGGGACTGACCGTCGAATTCGGCGGGTTGGCCGCCCTGGACGACGTCAGTTTCGAGATCCGCCGCGGTGAGATCCTCGGCCTCATCGGACCGAACGGAGCGGGCAAGACGACCTGCTTCAACGCGATCACCGGGGTGTATCGACCCACCCGCGGGACGGTCACCTTCGACAATGCGCCGCTGGGAAAGCTCAAGCAGCACAAGATCACTCGCCGAGGTATTGCCCGCACCTTCCAGAACGTCCGGCTCTGGGGAGAGATGACGGCACTGGAGAACGTCTGCGTGGGCACCGATGCGCGCCACAAGACCTCGGTGTTCGGCGGCATCCTGCGGACGCCCCGGCATTACCGGGAAGAGCGTGATGCCGTGGATCGCGGGATGGCGCTGCTCGAGTTCGTCGGGATCGGTCCGCGTGCCGCGGAGAAGGCATCCAACCTGCCCTACGGCGATCAGCGTCGACTCGAGATCGCGCGAGCACTGGCCACCGAACCGAAACTCCTGTGTCTCGACGAACCGGCCGCCGGCTTCAACCCCAGCGAGAAGACCGCACTGATGGGCCTGATCGAAAAGATCCGACAGGACGGGTACACCATCCTGCTCATCGAACACGACATGCGACTGGTCATGGGCGTCACCGACCGGATCGTGGTGCTCGAGTTCGGCCGCAAGATCGCCGAGGGGGCACCCAAAGACGTCCGCGACAATCCGGCGGTGATCGCCGCCTACCTGGGGGTACCCGATGACCAGATCGACGAACATGTCTGAGCCGCACGAGTTTGCAGCACGAGAGTCAGCAGCACGAGAGTCGGAACCGCGAGAGTCGGAACCGCGAGAGTCGGAGCAGTCGGCGTCAGGGACATCGTTGTCGGTACCGCCGGTTCTCGAACTCACCGACGTCGTCATCCACTACGGACGCATCCAGGCGCTGCACGGCATCTCGCTGCGGGTCGAGGCGGGCGAACTGGTGACGCTGCTCGGTGCCAACGGTGCGGGCAAGTCGACGACGATGCGCGGGATCTCCGGGCTGAACAAGTTGACGCGGGGCGACATCCGCTTCAACGGAGAGTCGATAACCCGCCTCGCACCGCATGAGCGGGTCAAACGCGGCATCATCCAGGTGCCGGAGGGTCGACGCATCTTCCCGGGGATGACGGTCCTCGAGAACCTCGACATGGGTTGTTACGGGCGGAAATTCGAGAACAAGACGGCCTACAACGAGGCCCTGGAGCATGTGTTCGAGGTGTTTCCCCGGCTCGGTGAACGCCGAAAACAGTTCGGCGGAACGATGTCCGGTGGTGAGCAGCAGATGCTGGCCATCGGGCGTGCGCTGATGGCGCGACCCAAGCTGCTCCTGCTCGACGAGCCGTCGATGGGGCTGGCGCCCATGGTGATCCAGCAGATCTTCCGGATCATTGCACAGATCAACAGCGAGGGCACGACGATCCTGCTGGTCGAACAGAATGCGCAGCAGGCACTGAGCCGATCCGATCGCGGCTACATCCTCGAAACCGGGTCGATCACCAAGGAGGGGGCAGGTAAGGATCTACTCGTCGACGACGCCGTGCGCGAGGCCTACCTCGGCGTCGCCTGAGGCCGGTTCGTTCTCGGCCTCGCACGTAGAGTCGGGGATATGGCCGACACGACGATTGTTCCCACTCGCGATCTCGATGTGACCAGTTCGCTTCTGGCGCAAGCTTTTGCCGATGATCCGGTCACACGGTGGATCACGCCGGATCCGCGCGGCGACGTGCAGATGTTCCGCACCCTGGTCCGGTGGACGCACCGCAGCGGCGTGGCACCGGACCTCGCGATACGTGCCGGGGAGCCGGTCGGCGTCGCGGTGTGGGATCCGCCCGGGTACCGGGTGTCGCGTCTTGACGAGATCCGTGCGCTTCCCGGGTTCGTCCGCTCGCTACGGACGGGAATTCGCCGCGGTGCGGTGGTCGAGTCGACCTTCGCGAGGCTGCGACCCGAGGAACCGCACTGGTACCTCGGGCAGCTCGGCGCGATCCGGCATGGTGAGGGCATCGGCACCGCCCTGCTCGAGGCCGGGATCGCACGCGTCGACGGACCGGCGTACCTCGAGAGTTCCAACGTCGCCAACATCCCGCTGTACGAGCGCTTCGGGTTCGAGGTGGTGCGCGAGGTACGGCTTCCCGGCGGCCCGTCGGTGTGGCCGATGTTCCGCAAGGGATGACCGCCTCGACGGGTTCGGCCGGTGGTTGCGGGCGGCGAAGGTCTGTCAGGGGTCGCCACTAGACTCGTCCGGGTGAGTCCCGCACAGAGTTCGACCGCCACCCGCGGCAAGACCAAGGCCAGCACCCAGCCGACGCTGATGCTCCTCGACGGGCATTCTCTGGCCTACCGGGCGTTCTTCGCGTTACCGGCCGAGAACTTCAAGACCGAGACCGGTCAGCACACCAATGCGGTGTACGGCTTCACCTCGATGCTCATCAACCTGCTGCGCGACGAGGAGCCGACGCATATCGCCGCAGCGTTCGACGTCTCCCGGAGGACTTTCCGTTCGGAGATGTACCCGGAGTACAAGGCGCAGCGGTCGAAGTCGCCGGACGAGTTCAACGGTCAGGTCGACGTCACCAAGGAAGTCCTCGATGCGCTCGGAATCCAGGTGTTCGCCATCGACGGCTACGAGGCCGATGACATCATCGCCACGCTCGCCACCCAGGCCGAGGCACAGGGCTTCAAGGTCCTCGTCGTCACCGGTGACCGTGACTCGCTGCAGCTGGTCGACGATTCGGTGACCGTCCTCTACCCGCGCAAGGGTGTCTCCGACCTGACCCGATTCACCCCGGAAGAGGTCGAGAAGAAGTACGGGCTGACGCCGTCGCAGTACCCCGACTACGCGGCGCTGCGCGGCGATCCGAGCGACAACCTCCCGGGTATCCCGGGCGTGGGGGAGAAGACGGCATCGAAGTGGATTCGCGAATACGGTTCACTGGCCTCTCTCGTCGATCACGTCGATCAGGTCAAGGGCAAGGTCGGCGACGCGTTGCGGGCCAATCTCGCGTCGGTACAGACGAATCGTCAACTCACCGAACTCATTCGCGACATGCAACTGCCTGCCGGGCCTGACGATCTGGCCCGGGTCGGCTGGGACCGTGACCGCATCCACCAGTTGTTCGACGACCTCGAGTTCCGGGTGCTAAGGGATCGGTTGTTCTCCACGCTCAGCTCGGTCGAGCCGGAGGCGGAGGCGGGCTTCGATCTCGACGGTTCGGTGCTGGCGGCCGGACAGATCGCAGGCTGGCTCGACGATCACGCACGCACCGGGCGCACCGGGCTGACCGTGACCGCGCCACATACCGTCGTCGGTGCCGACATCACCGGGATCGCCCTGGCCGCCGCGGACGGCGTGTCGGCATATGTCGACATCACCCAGCTCGATCCGGCCGACGAGAAGGCCCTCGGTGGCTGGCTGGCCGACCCGGACACGCCCAAGGCCCTGCACGAGACCAAGTGGGCGATCCACGCGCTGCGCTCCCGCGGTTGGACGCTGCGCGGCGTCACCAGCGACACCGCGCTGGCCGCCTATCTGGTGCGCCCCGGCCAACGCTCGTTCAACCTCGACGATCTGGCCTTGCGTTACCTGCGTCGAGAGCTGCGCGCCGACGACGGCGCAGGAAACGATCAGCTCTCGCTGCTCGACGAGGACGGTGGGTTGGCCCAGCAGGCCGAGCAGCACATGCTCGAGGCGCGTGCGGTCGCCGAACTCGCCGACACCCTCGACACCGAACTCGATCGCATCGACTCGCGGCCCCTGCTGACCGACATGGAACTGCCGCTGCTGTTCGTCCTGTCGGATCTGGAGGCCGCAGGCATCGCGGTCGACGTCGATCACTTCGGCACCCTGGAGGAAGGCTTCTCCGAGCGCATCCGCGCCGCCGCAGAAGCGGCCTACGAGGTCATCGGGGAGCAGATCAATCTCGGGTCGCCCAAACAGCTGCAGACGGTGCTGTTCGACAAGCTCGAAATGCCCAAGACCAAGAAGACCAAGACCGGCTACACCACCGACGCCGACGCCCTGCAGACGTTGTACGAGAAGACCGAGCATCCGTTTCTCGCGCATCTGCTCGAGCATCGCGATGCCACCCGGCTGAAGGTGACCGTCGATGGGCTGCTGAAATCCGTCGCCGACGACGGCCGGATCCACACAACCTTCAACCAGACCGTCGCGGCCACCGGACGACTGTCGTCGACCGAACCGAATCTGCAGAACATTCCGGTGCGCACCGAGGCCGGCCGCGAGATCCGTCACGGCTTCGTCGTCGGCCGCGCCGAGGACGGGACGCCGTTCGACTGTCTGATGACCGCCGACTACAGCCAGATCGAGATGCGCATCATGGCGCACCTGTCCGAGGACGCGGGGCTGATCGAGGCGTTCAACACCGGCGAGGATCTCCACAACTTCGTCGGGTCCCGCGCGTTCGGCGTGCTGATCGACGAGGTGACCACCGAGATGCGCCACCGCGTCAAGGCCATGTCGTACGGACTTGCCTACGGCCTCAGCGCTTTCGGGCTCGCAGCGCAGCTGCGGATCAGCCGCGACGAGGCCAAGGAACAGATGGAGGCCTACTTCGCCCGGTTCGGTGGGGTCCGTGACTACCTGCACAATGTCGTCGCCGAGGCGCGCCGAAACGAGTACACCGCAACATTGTTCGGCCGCCGACGCTATCTCCCCGATCTGAACAGCGACAACTGGCAGCGCCGACAGGCAGCCGAACGCATGGCGCTCAACGCGCCCATCCAGGGCACCGCCGCCGACATCATCAAGGTCGCGATGATCAACGTCCACAAGCGGCTCACCGCCGAGGAGTTGCGCTCGCGGATGTTGCTGCAGGTGCACGACGAACTGGTCATCGAGGTCGCCGACGGCGAACGCGATCAGGTCGAGACCGTGGTCCGCGAGGAGATGGGCAACGCCATCACGCTGTCGGTGCCGTTGGAGGTGTCGGTCGGCTACGGCCGGTCGTGGGATGACGCCGCGCACTGACGATCACCCTCCGACGATCCTGAGCAACCGACGATCCTGAGCAACCGACGATCACGAGTAGCGCATGCATGACGACCGACGCCCGACCCGACCGCCGTGGGTGGTTCCGGTCGTGGTGGGTTGTGTCGTCGGCCTGATCGTCGTCGCTGCGGTCATCGTGGGCCTCAAACTGTCCGGGGGACAGTGGAATACGGGTTCGGGTACGGCCGCCGCATCGACGACTCCGACGGTCGTGGTGACACAGACGACGACCGAGTCGGCCACACCGACCGAGACCACCACCGACGACACCACACCGGCGGACAGCGAGGCGAGCGACGCCCCGACCCCATCGCTACCGGTGCCACCGGTCGCCGACACCGTCTGGTACGCGCAGTTCGGCGCGTTCGGCAGCTATCGGCGGGCCGAACAAGCCCGCGACAACCACTACGGCTCGTTGATCCTGCCCGGTGAGATGCTCGGATCGGGCAGTCGCTACGTGGTGGCCCGCCCCACCAGCTCACGCACCGACGCCGAAGACGTCTGCGCGCACTTCGACTCCGGATCGTGCGTGGTCAAGCAACGCGTCGAGTGACATGGGTGCGTCGAGGCGTTTACCGGAGCAGCCGGCGTTCCAGCGCGTCGAGTAACAGGCCGAGCCCGAAATCGAAGGCGGCATCGGCGCGTTGGCGTCCGCTCGGGGCGGCGGCGACCGCTCTGGCGAGCGCACTGTCGGCGGCGAGGGACTCGACTGACCACACCGTCGCCGGTGCCGCGGCGTCGAGTGCCGAGCCGAGCGCGAAGGTGTCGAGGAGCGTGATGAGGTGCAGGATTTCCGTGTCGGCGAATCCTGCGGCGACGAGGCACTGCGCGAGGTGGTCGTAGCTGTTCAGGATCGCCGGAGCTTCGACCGTCTGCCCGGTGAGCGCTCGCACCAGCGCCGGATGCGCTCCGAAGGCGTCCCGGTAGGTCCGTACCCACGTGGTGACCGCTCCACGCCAGCCGCCGGACCAGTCGACGTCGTCGGCCATCGCCACCGCGATGGTGCCGCGCACGAGCTCGAGTACCTCTTCTCGTCCGGAGACGTGGTGATAAAGCGAGGAGACCGCCACGCCCAGCCGTTTGGCCAGCCCGGGCATGGTGAAGGTCTCCTTCGCGTCGAGCTCGGCGAGCGCGGCGCGAGCGATCGAGTCGCGGTCGAGGAGCGGCGAGGTCGGTCGGGGCACGACGTCAGCCTAGGACATCGTCGCCCGGCGCGAACCGATCATGCTCGGAACACGAACCGTCCGTCGACCATCGTCGCGACGACGGGAGCGTCGGCCAGCTCGTCGGGTGGGGCGGTCAACGGGTCGACGGCGAATGCGGTGAAATCGGCGCGGGCGCCGACCCCGATCCAGCCGGCGTCGGCAGATCCCTGGGCGCGGGCGGCGTGAGAGGTGTATCCCTCCAAGGCCATCGAGGCGGTCAGCCCCTGCTCCGGGCACACCGGAATCTCGTCGAGATGGCCTGCGCGGCGCCGCAACTGCGCGTCGGCGAGGATCTTGCGCGGGTCGAACGGTGCCACCGGCCAATCCGATCCGAGCGCCAACAGTGCCCCCGAGTCGCGGATGTCGCGGGTGCGGAACGCCCGGTTCGCGCGCTCGGTACCGAGCCGGACCGACCAGTTGTCGCTCTGATCGCCACGCGTGTAGAGGGTGCAGTGGTTGGGCTGCATGCTGGCGACGACGCCGGTCGCAGCGAACCGCGACACGAGATCGTCGGGCAGGGTTTCGATGTGCTCGATCCGGTGCCGGACGCCGGTGGGTGTCGCCGGGGTGTCGGCGAGGGTGTCGAGGGCATATCGGATACCCGCGTCGCCGATGGCATGGGTCACCGTCGGTACCCCACGTGCGGCGAGATAACGGACGGCTTCGCGATACTCGGCCGGATCGGGCCACAGCGGCGCGGTCGATTCGCCGTGTGCGTCGGCGTGTTCGAGCCACGCGGTCCCGCCGTCGATGGTGCCGTCGATCATGAACTTCACCCCGTCGACCCGCCATCGCCGCCCGCCGTGCCTCTGCAACTCGACGATGTGGTCGAGCTGTGCGCGATCGGTGCCGGGCATACAGAACGGTGCGAACCGCAACCGGATCGGTAGATCTCCCGAGTCCTCGAGGGCGGCAACGAGTTCTCCGCTGTCCGCCTCGAAGTCCATGGCGTTGCCCGAGGTGATCCCGGACTGCGCCATGGCGGTCAGCACCTCGTGTAGGCGCCGACGACGAGCAGTCGCCGGTTCGTTCGGTAGGGCGCCGTCAACGAGCTCGACGGCTTCGAGCTCGAGTAGATGTCCGGTGGGAATCCCGTCGGTGCAAACGATCTCGGCGTTGCCCGCAAAGGGGCGCGGCCCGTGAACTCCCGCCGCGTGCAACGCGGCCGGACTCGCGAGCGCCGAGTGCGCGTCGAAGAGATAGATGAACACGGGGACATCGTCACCGAGTGCCTCGACGATCGGCGCATGGGTGATCAGGTGGTCGCCGAAGACGTTGGGATCGAGCCCCCAGCCGAGCACCCACCCGTCGTTGCGGGGTGCGGCGCGCAACGCGACGACGAGTTCGTCGATGGTCGTCACCGACGAAAGGTCGTGTCCGGCGGTCATCTTCAAGCCGAGCACCGGATGAATGTGTCCGTCGATCAGTCCGGGCGTCAGGGTTGCGTCACCGAGGTCGATGACCTCGGTGGCGCCACCGATCTCGGACTTGATCGAGCGCGCGTCGCCGACGGCGGTGACCCGGCCGTCCCGGACGGCGAGCGCCTCGACGGGTGCGCCGGTGCGCAGGGTGTGGATGGTGCGGGCGAACAGGGCGGTGTCTGCCGGGCTCATTCGGTGATCTCCTCGGTGTGGTCAGCGTTCGGTATCGGCATGGGGGTCGTCGTACAGACCGCCGATGCGGTCGAAGATCCTTGGTCGTCGCAGCCGGAAGTATTGGGCCACCGCGATTCCCGCGAGCAGCACGGCACCGACGAGGCCGACCAGCCAGGTGTTGGTGGTGGCATCGGCATTGGTGAGCAGGTTGATCTTCGAGATCAGGACCGCCAGCGCCACACCGAGTACCCCGATGCTGACCATTCCGGCGATGACGGCGACCCGTTCGACTCGAACGAGGCGTTTGCGCGCGAAGTAGGCCACCACGGCGATCGCGGTGATCAGTTGCAGCGCAATGATTCCGACCACTCCGGGGGTGTTCACCAGGAGTAGGAGACGGTAGTAGGGGTCGGCGCCGGCGATGGCGAAGGCGCCCACGACGATTGCGGCGATGACGGTTTGCAGTGCACCGGCGCGCGCCGGCGACCGGAACACCGGGTGTGTGCGGTCGAGGTAGGCGGGCAGCACGCCGTCGCGGGCCAGTGAATAGGTGTAGCGGGTGATCGCGTTGTGGAAAGCGATCTGCGAGGCCAGCGCACTGGTGACGATGAGGACCGACATGACGTCGGTGGCCCACGTCCCGACGTAGTGGGTCATCGCGGAGAAGAACAGTCCCGCAACGTCATCGGTGGCCGCGGCCTGGACCTCGCGAGCACCGAAGGCCTGCACCATCGACCAGACGATGAAGCAATACGCGATGGCCATGAAGCCGACCGCCCAGTACGTCGCCCGGGGGATGGTCCGATCGGGGTCGCGCGCCTCCGAACGGTAGAGCGCAGTGGACTCGAATCCCATGAACGCGGCGAAGGCGAAGGCGAGGATGCCGCCCATGCCGGGAGCGAACACCGCGGACGGATGGAAGGAGTCGAAGCCGATCCCATGCGCGCCGCCCTGCGCCAGCACGGCGAACGCCAATACCAGCAGGATTCCGGTTTCCAGGGAGAGCAGCACCCCGAGGAATTTCGCCCCGACGTCGATTCCGCGGCGACCGACGTACCAGACGATCGCGATCGCGGCGAGTGCGAGATAGGGCCACTCGATGGTGATGCCGAACAGGCGGGTGATCGCGTCCTGGGTCTGGATGGCCATCAAGCCGTAGACGCCGATCTGCAGGGCGTTGTAGGCGACGACGGCCAACAGCCCGCATCCGAGTCCGACGGATCGGCCGAGGCCGAGCGTGATGTAGGAGTAGAACGCTCCCTTTCCGCCGGTTGCCCTGGTCATCGCCATGAAGGCCACGGCGAAGATCGCGAACGCGGCACCGGCAACCAGGTACGCGACCGGTGCGCCGGCCCCGCCGATGGACAGTGCCAAGGGGGCGACGCCTGCCATCACCGTCAGTGGTGCGGCCGCCGCGATCACCATGAAGGCGATGGCGGGTGCGCCGAGGGCATTCTGTTTCAGGCCGATCTCCGGTGGTGGTGGGCTGTCGAGGCCCTCGGGGCGCGCCGGTCCGGGCGGAGTGGCAATCGGTGGGGTCGCCGGTTGTCGGGTCATGGGAGTGCTCTTTTCGCAAGCGGTGAGATCTGCGGTGGATTAAACGAATCAGATTCGGTTAAGAGAATGAGGCACGTCACACGCGGTGTCAACAGCAGGCGTGGATCGGTGCGCAACGCACGTGGGTTCGCCTCCGGTGCGGCCCGATACGCTCGGGCCGATGAACACAACGAGGACGCGACAACGCATCGGTGTCATGGACGGCGACGGAATCGGACCGGAGATCGTCCCCGTCGCCAGGGACGTCGTCTCCGCGGCGGGTCAGCTCGTCGGCGTCGAATTCGATTGGGTCTCACTGCCGCTCGGCCTGACAGCGATCGAGACACACGGGTGTCCGGTCCCCGACGAGACGCTCGCGGCGCTCGAGGATCTCGACATCTGGATCCTCGGCCCACACGACTCGGCCGGCTACCCGGCGCGGTTCGCCGCAGACCTCACCCCCGGCGCGATCATCCGCAAGAGATTCGGGCTCTACGCCAACCTGCGACCGTGCCGGGCGATCCCCGGCGTCGGCGCGCTCGCGCCGGACCTCGATGTCGTCATCGTCCGGGAGAATTCCGAGGGCCTCTACGCCGATCGCAACATGACGGTCGGGTCGGGCGAGTTCATGCCCACCCCCGACGTCGCACTCGCCGTGGGGGTGATCTCGCGTGCGGCGACCGAACGGATCGCGCATCAGGCGTGCCGACTCGCGCGCGAACGCTCGGGTCGGCTCACCATCGTGCACAAGGCGAACGTGCTGCGATTGACCACCGGGCTCTTCCGGGACGTGTGTCGGGAGGTCGCCGAGCAGTACCCGGGCCTCGTGGTGGACGACAAACACGTCGACGCCATGGCGGCCCTGCTGGTTCGCCGGCCCGGCGATTTCGACGTCATCGTGACCGAGAACCTGTTCGGCGACATCCTGTCCGATCTCGCGGGCGAACTCGCCGGATCGCTGGGTACCGCGGGCTCGGTCAACTGCTCCGACACGGTCGTGATGGCGCAGGCCTCGCATGGCGCAGCCCCCGACATCGCCGGACGCGGTGTGGCCGACCCGATCGCGATCATCGCCTCCGCCGCGATGGCGTTGCGATGGTGGGGAACCCGCCACGACGACAGTCGGCTGCTCGCGGCCGCCACGGCCATCGACACCGCCGTGGGTGACAGCGTCGCCGCCGGTGCCAGGACACCGGACCTCGGCGGTACGGCCACCACGGCCGACGTCGGCCGTGCGGTGCTCGATCGTCTGAGTCGGCAAGGCCGAAGCGGTTAATCTCTCGTAACCAACCGGTGAAAGCAGCTCCGCGGAAGTAAGTTCAGACGGCGGGGGACAGCCCTGTCTTCTGATCGGCCGACCTGCCCCGGAGCGTGATTCCGAGGCGCGAAGGGATAGTTGTGATGCGCGATCTCCGATCGTTCGGCAGCCTACGACGTCTGCCGGGATCTTCATGTTGCTCGTGGGGGTGATCGCCCTTGTGGTGGCGGGCTGCTCGAACGATGACAACGACACCGCCACGCTGGGTGCCGACATCAGCCCTACCAATGTGCAAGTCGCCAAGAACGAGGCGATCGCTGCGCTCCTACCCGAGGGCGTTCGGAGCAGCGGCGAACTCAAGGTTGGGGTGAACGTGCCATATTCGCCCAACGAGTTCAAGGACAGCAGCGGCAACATCATTGGTTTCGACGTTGACTTGATGGACGCTGTAACCAAGGTTCTCGGGCTGAAACCGCAATGGGGTTGACCCCGTTTCCCGGACATCTTGATGGCCAGTGTGAGGCTGGCGGGAGAGGATGGAGTGATGGGAGCGAAGCGGAAGAGTTACACGCCGAAGTATCGGCGTGAGGCTGCGCACTTGGTGATCGATACTGGTCGCACGATCGCGGAGGTCGCGCGGGAGGTCGGTGTGGGTGAGCAGTTGCTGGGTCGGTGGGTGGCCATTGAGCGGTCGCGGATGGATGATCCTCCGCCGGCGGTCGATGCCGATGAGCGTGCCGAGTTGGAGCGTTTGCGTCGGGAGGTTGCCGAGTTGCGGATGGATCGGGATTTCTTAAAAACTGCGGCAGCCTTCTTCGCGGCGGAGAATTCGCAGCAGAACAAGCGTACGAGATAATCGACGCGGAGAAGGCCACCTTCCCTGTTGTACGTAGTGTTGAATTGTTGGGGGTGTCGCGGTCGGGTTTTTATGAATGGCGTGAGCGGCAGGAGGCTGGGCCGTCGGCACGTCAGGTACGGCGGCAGGAGTTGGTGGAAAAGATTGTGCGAGTCCATGAGCAGTCGGATCAGGTGTACGCGCGCGCCGCGGATTACCGCTGATCTGCGGGATTCCGGCGAGGTGGTGTCTACGAAGACTGTGGCTAAGTTGATGCGTTCCAATGGTATTGCTGGTATCAGTCCGCGTCCGTGGACTCCTGTGACGACGATCGCGGATCAGAATCCGCATGTGATACCGGATCTGGTGGGTCGTGAGTTCGATCGCGGAGTGTTGAATACGGTGTGGACGTCTGATATCACGTATTTACGTACAACGAGTGGCGGTTGGTTGTATTTGTGCGTGGTGCGGGATGGGTGTTCGCGTCGGGTACTTGGCTACGCATTCTCTGATACTCTGCACACTGATATTGTGGACACGGCGTTGCGGAATGCGGTGATGTTTCGCGAGCCGGAAACCGGGTCGACCGATCAGGTCATTTTCCATGCCGACAGGGGCTGTCAGTACACCTCTGAGCAGATGGCGCAGGTCGCTGACGACCTGAAAGTGCGGCTCTCAGTGGGCAGGACCGGGGTGTGTTGGGACAACGCTCAGCAGGAAAGTTTCTGGTCGACGTTGAAGACCGAGTTCTACGATCGACGGGAGTTCGACACTCACCTGGAGGCCATCGTCGCGGTGTCCCGCTGGATCGATCAGGTGTACAACCGCAGGAGACGACACAGCTCGCTGGGCTACCTTGACCCGGTGACATTCGAACGCAACATGATTGACCAGGCGGCTACCGAAGCCGCTTAACCGATGTCCGGCAAACGGGGGTAACCACAGCAATACATCGAGGCGCAGTTCGACAAGATCATCCCGTCGATCGTTGCGGGGACCTATGACGTGGGTATGTCTTCGTTCACTGTGAATCCCGAGCGACTACAGCAGGTCGACTTCGTGAGTTACTTCAGCGCGGGCATCCAATGGGCGCAGCGAACGGGCGAAGCCATCGATCCGAATAACGCTTGCGGCAAGAAGGTTGCGGTCCAGTCTCACACGGTCGAAGCCGATACTGAACTGCCCGCAAAAAGCAAGGCGTGCACCGATGCAGGTAAGGACGCGATTGAGATTGTCAAGTTCGATAGTCAGGATCAGGCAACCAACGCGCTCCTGTTGAGCAAGGTTGATGCCATGTCCGCTGACTCTCCGGTGACCGCGTACGCGATCGCCCGATCCAACGGAAAGTTGGCGTTGGCGGGCGGGGTTGCGGAATCCGAACCTTACGGGTGGGCCGTGCAGAAGGGATCGTCGTTGGGGCCAGCCATGCAGAAGGCGCTGCAGTATCTCATCGACAACGGTCAGTACAAGGCCATCGCCGAGCACTGGACAGTCCAAGCCGGGATGATTCAGGCGCCGGTGATCAATCCGCCGGTCAGCTGACGTGGGAGCAACCTCGACTTCCGGTCCGTCGCCAATTGACGACGGACCGCGAGAACCGACGGCGATCCAAGCGGTGCCACTTCGCCACTACGGACAGTGGGTGGCAGCTGCGATCGTCCTGATCTTGGTGGTGTTGTTCGTCTACGGTGCGGCAACGAATCCCGCCTACGGATGGGCCACCTACGGCAAGTATTTGTTCGACACTCGGATTCTCGTCGGTGCGGGCTACACGCTGCTGCTCACGGTGCTCGCGATGGTGATCGCCGTCATCCTTGGCGTCCTCCTTGCGATCATGCGGCTATCACCCAACGTGGTTCTGCGGTCGGTGTCGTGGGTGTACCTGTGGATTTTTCGAGGGACACCGGTCTACGTTCAGCTGGTGTTCTGGGGCTTGTTCCCTTCCATATACAAACGCATCGACCTGGGAATACCGTTTGTGGTGCAGTTCGCACACCTGAACATGCAGGATCTCTACTCGGCCCTTCTCTTCGCGATGATCGGGCTGGCCCTCAATGAGTCTGCGTACATGGCCGAGATCGTGCGTGCCGGTATCTCCTCGGTGGGTGAGGGACAGACCGAGGCGTCGGTGGCGCTGGGGATGTCATGGACCCAGACGATGCGCCGGACGGTGTTGCCACAGGCGATGCGAGTGATCATTCCGCCGACCGGTAACGAGGTGATCAGCATGCTGAAGACCACGAGCCTCGTGGTTGCGGTGCCGTTCACAGGCGAACTGTTCGGTGTGCAAGCAGATATCTCTGGTGTCAACTTCCAGCCAATTCCACTGCTCATGGTGGCCTCGACCTGGTACCTCGCGGTCACCAGCGTGCTCATGGTCGGCCAGTTCTATCTGGAGCGCTACTACTCACGAGGAGCGTCGCGACAGTTGACCGGGCGACAATTGAAGGCGATGGCGGCCGCGCAGAACAAGGTGCTCGCCGTCGACGAGGAGAGTGATGAGCTCCGTTGAGACCGCTGCGCCACCGATGGTTCGCGCCGATCGGGTGTGCAAGAGCTTCGGGACCCTGCAGGTGCTCAAGGGCATCAGCCTCGAGGTCGCCAAGGGTGAGGTCCTCTGTCTGATCGGCCCCTCGGGATCGGGGAAGTCGACGTTCTTGCGGTGCGTGAACCATCTCGAGGTGGTCAACACCGGGCGGCTCTACGTCGACGGTGATCTGATCGGGTATCGCGAACGCGGCGACAAGCTCTATGAGATGAGCCCGAAGGATGCGGCCAAGCAACGGCGCGACATCGGCATGGTGTTCCAGCATTTCAACCTGTTCCCGCATCGCACCGCGTTGGAGAACGTGATCGAGGCGCCGACACAGGTGAAGAAGCAGAAGAAGGACGCCGCACTCGCGCGTGCCCGTGAACTGCTCGACCGGGTGGGGCTCGCGGACAAGGCCGATACCTATCCGGCCCAGCTCTCCGGCGGACAGCAACAACGAGTCGCCATTGCTCGTGCTCTCGCCATGGAACCCAAGCTGATGCTCTTCGACGAGCCGACCTCGGCGCTCGATCCCGAATTGGTGGGCGAGGTACTCGGCGTCATGCGAGAGCTTGCGGCGTCCGGGATGACGATGGTGGTGGTCACCCACGAGATGGGTTTCGCGCGTGAGGTGGCCGACCAGCTGGTGTTCATGGACGGCGGAGTCGTCGTCGAAAAGGGCGATCCGCGTGAGGTTCTCGCGAATCCGCAGCACGAGAGGACCAAGAGCTTCCTGTCCAAACTCCTGTGAGTCGGTCTGCGGCTATCCTCGGCGGGCATGACGAATGCGAGCCCACGGCCACCGTGGTGGTTGACACCGATGAACAAGGTGCTGATGGCGGTGACGAGGGTCGGGATACCGATCTTCGGTGACGAGGGTCCGGTGATCCTCACCGTGCCGGGGCGCACGAGCGGTAAGCCCCGATCGACGCCGATCACCCCGATGACCGTGGACGGTCATCGCTACGTCGTGTCCGGTTTCCCCGGCTCGGACTGGGAACGCAATGCCCGTGCCGCCGACACCGCAACCCTGCGCACCCGTCGGCGTTCGGAAACCGTGCGCATGGTGGAACTCGATGCGGCGCAGGCCCGCCCATTGCTTCGACGGTTTCCCGAACTCGTGCCCACCGGTGTCGAGTTCATGACGCGATCGGGTTTGGTCACCGAGGGCACCCCCGACGAGTTCGAGGCGCTCGCCGGCCGGTGTGCGGTGTTCCGGTTCGATCCCGCGTGAGATGACGGCGGCTGATCGACGTCAGCTGTCCGGCTTACGGCAACAGAAGATCGCGGTACCCGGAAAGTATTGTCCCCGAAGCGGACTCCACTGACCCCAGACGCGTTCGAGGTCGTCGGGCCATTCGGGCTCCACGATGTCGTCGAGAATCAAACCGGCGGAACGAATCTCACGGACGCGATCACCGATGGTCCGATGGTGCTCGACGTAGGTGATGGTGCCGTCGGCATCGACCTCGGAGTACGGTGTGCGATTGAAGTAGGGGATCGCGACGGTGAGACCGTCAGGTCCGGGGTCGTCGGGAAACATCCAGCGCATCGGGTGATTGATGGAGAACACCCAACGGCCACCGGGCACGAGAACCCGTGCGGCCTCGGCCATCACGCGCCCCGAATCGGCGACGAACGGCACCGCACCGAACGACGAGAAAGTGATGTCGAAGGTGGCATCGGCGAAGGGGAGTGCCTCAGCCGTGGCCTGGACGAGAGGAACCGGGGTCTCGTCGAAGAGCTCCATCGCCGCCAGCCCGTACCCCAGCATGCGCCGCGAGAGATCGGTCGCGACCACGTCGGCGCCCTGCGCGGCAAGCCACCTGGAACACGGCGCCGATCCACAACCGATCTCGAGCACGGTCTTCCCCCGTACCTCGCCGAGCAGGTGTGCGTCGGACTCCCGAAGATTCTCCGGGCACCACACGAAATCGCCTCCCGGTGTGCCGGCGCCCAGGAAATCGCCGTGTTCGGCGTGGTAGTCGGTGGTTTCGGCGTCCCACCACGCGCGGTTGGCGCGGGCGCTGGTCGCCGAGTCGACGTCATCGAGGACGCGCGGTTGATGAGCGGGGATCGCTGATTCGTCGGAAGAGTCCACGCCCGCGAGTCTAGGGACGTGGACCCTTGCCGGTCAGCGGTGCGCCTGTCAGATCGGTGCGAGGGTGTTTCCGGTCGGGATGCCACTGCAGTACGTCGCCGGTCGGCCGGCGAACCGGTCGGCCAGGAACCGCTCGGCGTCGGCGGCCCACGGAATGAATGCCTCGAAATGGCTGAGCTTCGGATAGGTCTTGTATTGGGTTGCCACCCCTTCGCGGCAGTAGCGCGTTGCCAGACCTGCGACGTCCGCGTCGATCATGATGCCGTCGCCGATCCCGTCGATGTTGCCGACCCCCAGGAAGACCGGACCACGGGGCTTGCCTTTGAGTCCCATGATGTTCTGGTTGAACGCCGCGGGGATGCCTGGGACATCGAGCAGGCTCGGATACTGCGGCTGGAGTAGCTGAGAGTCGGTCAATCCGGGGTATTTCGTCGCGAAATCGATGAGGCATTTGCCCTGGGTCTGGGCGAGGATGGTGGTTCCCTTAGGGGAGAGGTACCGCTCGATACCGAGGTCGAACACGTCGTTGTAGACGTTCATCAGTGCCGGGATGACACCGGCCCACTGCGTGCTGCCATTGACATACGGCAGGTTGTGCGCCGGATCAACGATCACCCCACCCGCTGCGACGGCGATGATGTTGAGCTCGGGCGCGTAGGTCGGCGCGAGATCGGCACCGAATCCGGTGGGGACCGAACCGCCGGAGTAGCCGAACAGACCAACCGGCGTCGATGCCGGAGCGCGCAGGTGTCGCTCGGCGGCGCGGATGCTGTCGAGCGCGGTCTGGGCCGATTCGCGACCCATGGTCCACCGCATCTTCAGACCTTCGTAATCGGGGGCCACAACGGTGTACCCCTGCGCGAGGAGGGTACCGATGGTGAGGTCGTCGAATTCCGGTCGGCGGCCGGTGTTCCCCCCACGCAATGCGTAGGACGGATCGCATTGCGAACCGAGTGCATCGTAGGGCGAATGGTAGGAAATGATCTTACGCGGCCCCGGTGTGAGGGGCTCGATGATCGAGGTCACCGCAGCGGTCGGGGCGCCGAACTGATCGGTGGTGCGGAACAGTATCTGGGTGGCCGTCGCGGGAAAGCGCTTGTCGCCGTAGGCCAAACCGACAACCCTGGTTTTCAGTGCGGTTCCCGGCTCGACGTGGGTCAGCGAGTGTGTCGTACTGTAAAACGGATCCTGGGAGGGCGGTACCAGCGGTGCCGCCGCTGCCGGTGCCGCCAGGGGAATCGCTAGGAGAATCGACAGGAGCGCTGCAAGTGCAGCACCGACCACTGTCACGGAAAAAGCTCTGGGAATTCGGGCCACCGCCGAATTCTAAAGGTATTCAAAGACCGGCGCCAACGATTGCGATAAATCGAGAATTCGACGCTGTCAATGTCATTCTCCGGACCCTATCCACGACCATTCGGGTACAAAAGTCTCTGGCGCTCACGTGCCCGGGTGTGGACATCCCCTGAGGTGAACCGCTCGCCCTATCGAGGTCGCGTCAGCAGGCTCTTCCGCCGATGACACGGGCAGTGCGTGTGTCGGAGTCCCAGCGGCGCAGCCCGACGACTGTCATCGGTGCTTCACCAATGACGGGGTCGTAAGGCTCGAGGGCGTGGAAAAGGGCAGGCAATTGTTCGAGTGGAACGCGGCGCGCCAACGTCACGT
The DNA here is from genome assembly GCF_017654315.1 of Gordonia polyisoprenivorans. Taxonomy (NCBI): domain Bacteria; kingdom Bacillati; phylum Actinomycetota; class Actinomycetes; order Mycobacteriales; family Gordoniaceae; genus Gordonia; species Gordonia polyisoprenivorans. The sequence continues at coordinate 3,957,093 of NZ_CP072203.1, read as the reverse complement.
GAGGGGTCCATGAGCCTGGAACACAATGGTCGAATACCCCTGCCCGCCCTTTGTGGTCCGTCGCGAACGGAGCACCCAGGCGGACGGCCGCAGCATGGGTGGACAACAACTCGCTCGTGGGCACCACCAGACGTGCGACGACCCGCTTGCGTCCGTAGCCGAAGACGACCACGCCACCGAGTGCGACCGTGAACGGTAGGCGCATGCCGACCGTCGCCAGTGCGGTATCGATACCGGGTGCGATGTGGGCGGCGGCGAGTGCGGTGATATGCGGGCGATTGGTGCTCGAGGCGATGCCGGCCTGAGAGGGGAGCCCGGCGTCGGCGAGCGCTGCCCACTGTGTGCGAATCTGCTGGTCAGAGGCGTCGTCGACGAGGAACTCGACTGAGTGTGCCATCGTGCGTGTCTCCCCGTGTCGGTGCGAATGCGACGGCCCCGGAATGCGGCGGTACGGCATTTGCCCAGCGCAACGCCGCTGGAGTAGGGTTGTTTCCGCGCGTGTGCACCATCTCGCGCGGTTGCGCATGCCCTGAGTATGGGCCGGCGCACTCCCAGCACGACCAAACTGTACCTACTACATATCTGTCCGGAGCAACTCACCAATATGCCGTCCTCCACCATCACCTCGCCGCAAGTAGCCGTCAACGACATCGGCTCGGCTGAGGACTTTCTCGCCGCCATCGACTCCACGATCAAGTACTTCAACGATGGCGACATCGTCGAAGGCACCATCGTCAAGGTCGACCGCGACGAGGTTCTGCTCGACATCGGTTACAAGACCGAAGGCGTGATCCCCTCACGCGAACTCTCGATCAAGCACGACGTGGACCCCAACGAGGTCGTCAACGTCGGTGACGAGGTTGAAGCACTCGTCCTCACCAAGGAGGACAAAGAAGGCCGGCTGATCCTGTCCAAGAAGCGTGCGCAGTACGAGCGCGCGTGGGGCACGATCGAGGAGCTCAAGGAGAAGGACGAGGCCGTCAAGGGCACCGTCATCGAGGTCGTCAAGGGCGGCCTGATCCTCGACATCGGTCTGCGTGGCTTCCTCCCGGCATCGCTGGTGGAGATGCGCCGCGTCCGCGATCTGCAGCCGTACATCGGCAAGGAGATCGAGGCCAAGATCATCGAGCTCGACAAGAACCGCAACAACGTGGTGCTCTCGCGTCGCGCCTGGCTGGAGCAGACCCAGTCCGAGGTGCGCAGCGAATTCCTGCACCAGCTGCAGAAGGGCCAGGTCCGCAAGGGCGTCGTGTCCTCGATCGTCAACTTCGGTGCGTTCGTCGATCTCGGCGGCGTCGACGGTCTGGTTCACGTCTCCGAGCTGTCCTGGAAGCACATCGATCATCCGTCCGAGGTCGTCACCGTGGGTGACGAGGTCACCGTCGAGGTTCTCGACGTCGATCTGGACCGCGAGCGTGTGTCGCTGTCGCTCAAGGCCACTCAGGAAGACCCGTGGCGCCAGTTCGCCCGCACCCACGCGATCGGCCAGATCGTCCCGGGCAAGGTCACCAAGCTGGTGCCGTTCGGTGCGTTCGTCCGTGTCGACGAGGGCATCGAGGGCCTGGTGCACATCTCCGAGCTCGCCGAGCGTCACGTCGAGGTCCCGGACCAGGTTGTCGCCGTCGGCGACGACGCGATGGTCAAGGTCATCGACATCGACCTGGAGCGTCGCCGGATCTCGCTGAGCCTCAAGCAGGCCAACGAGGACTACACCGAGGAGTTCGACCCGTCGAAGTACGGCATGGCCGACAGCTACGACGAGCAGGGCAACTACATCTTCCCCGAGGGCTTCGATCCCGAGACCAACGAATGGCTCGAGGGCTTCGAGAAGCAGCGTGAGGCCTGGGAGGCGCGCTACGCCGAGGCGGAGCGTCGTCACAAGATGCACACCGCGCAGATCGAGAAGTTCGCCGCTGCCGCGGCCGAGGCCGAGAAGGCCCCGACGGACTACTCGTCGGCGTCGGAGAGCCGTAGCAGCTCGTCGACCTCGTCCTCGTCGACCTCTTCGTCGGGCGGCGGATCGCTGGCCAGCGACGAGCAGCTCGCGGCGCTTCGCGAGAAGCTGTCGGGCAACGCCTGATCGCCTGATCTGAACAAACGAGTGCGGCCCCTTCCGGCAACGGAAGGGGTCGCACTCGTTTGATCTCCACCTGATCGTGTCAGGGTTCAGACGTGCGGGCGGACCTGCACCTCCAGCCGCGCCGACAGGTCGACCTCGATGATCGCCTGACCGTCGTGGTCTGCGGTGACCTCGTCGGCCATCGCTCCGCGTAACGCGTACGTCGCGCTCGGTCGGAGTCTCGAGAGTCGCAGCGCAGTTCGGGTCGGACCGGCTCCGGGCCGCAGCACGAGTTGGAGTGTCGTGCCGTCGGTGAGCGCCTTGGCGACCAGAACGTCCGGATAGCCGGCCGAATCGAGGTGAGGGCCGTGGCGCCAGGTGTCGGGGATCTCGCCGGAGGCGAGGTCCCGCATGCCGTCGGGTCTGGTCATACGTCCCAGCACATGGGCGCAGTTGACCCATGTCGAGACGCCGTGGAGTTTGTGCGCGCCGTGCGGAGAGTGATCGAACCCGATGTCGGCGGCGATCTTCTCGGTGATCGTGTCGGCGATCTCGGTGGCGCCCGTCTCGCGCGCGGCGATGAGCAGATTTGCCCACGCCCATCCATCACCGGGTCGATAGGACCCGACGTCGAGGTGGTCGACGGGCGTTGTCCGCAGTCCGACGCGCGTCGAGCGGTTGCGAATGCGTGTCCGACGCAGTACGTCCCAGGTGTCGTGCGCGAGATCCGGCGTCAAGGCGTTGAGCCAGTAGGTCATCACGGCGTCGTTGGCGATCATCGGTGGGAAGACCAGGCCGAGTGGCCCGCGTCCGAAGACAAAGCGTCTGTCGCGACGTCGGAACTTGTTGTCGAACAACGATTGCCTCATCTTTTCGGGCAGATCGCCGGCGAGATCGCGGTGGTGGAGCCGGTCGTAGGCGCACAGTCCCACCATTGCGACGGCGTTGCACATCGGGTAGATCAGGTGCGGCTCACACGGATACAACGTCTGACGACTCTGCCGCATGTTGCGCTCGATGGCCTCGGCGATCGGGGTGTAACCATAGTGGAACGACTTCTCGGTGCTCCATCGCAGTTCCAGGCTTCCCGGATCGTCGAATTCTCCGGTGCCGTTGAGGCTTTCGTAGAGCGCGAGCATCGCGGCGAAGAAGCCCGTGTACATCACGTTGCCGAGGGTCATGGGATCGGGATTCCACCGAAGGTATCCCGCCAGTTGCTCGGTGGCCCAATATCCCCATACGCGTTTGTCGCACATCTTACGAATGAGATTGGCCTGCGCCTCCGCGAGATAGCCGCCGAATGCCGGTGTGCGCGTGTACTGCGCCATCGACAACGCATACCCGGCATAACTGAGTTGGTAGCGCAGCGCGCTGCCGCCGATCTGCTCGAGCCGGGTGAAGCCGGTGAAATCGTCTACCGGCTGGAGCGCGAGATCGAGCAGGTACCGCAGCGACGCGAGATCGTCGCCGGACGACTCGGTGACCGCGACCGGCGCGATGCCCGTGCTCACGCCGACCCGACCGGCGTGCGTGCGGGCGTGTCCGACGTAGCGGCGATTACTGCGATGAATCCGGAGATGATGGCTCCCAACAGGATTGAAGTGACGACGAGGTGCGCGGTTGTCGAGCGGAGTTGATACAGGTCGACCAGACGGGTGTCGATTTCGACGACGGTCAACAGTGCGCCCGCGATCCCGATCGCCATCACACCGAGCGCCCCGACCCCACGAATGCGCCGCGGCCATCGGAGACCGACGAACGCCGCTGCACCCATGACGGCGACGGTGAGCATTGCCACACCCGAACAGTGGATCAGCCACACCCAGCCGGGTGCGCTGGTGCGGGCGAGTCCGCCGGCCATGAGCGCCACGGTCACGGGCAGCGAAGCGGCCACGCCCGTCGCGATCGCTTGCATCACCGACGGGACCGCAGTGTGGAGTGTGGGGCGACCATGCAGTGCGGGGCCGGCCCCGGGCGGCCGCTCGGAGAGGGCGTCGACAAGTGCCGCGAGATCGGTGTCATCCGGGGTGCTGCGCACCGCAGTCGGCGCGAAGCCGCCGTCGTCTCGGACGGTGCGCCACGGCATGAAACGTGAGCCGGCTCCCAGCACGATCACCATCACCAGGCAACACAGCATCACAGCCTCCTCTCCCCGGACGATGGCCCGGGGCCTCGAACCCGTTGGGGCAATATATTAAATATGTCTCTAGGTTCGGGGAATGGATCAACCCGCTCGGCAACGTATTCGTGTATGGCATTTTGACAATAATTGTCATCAACGGCTTAGCTGTGCGGCGTGCTCATACAACGGACAAAACTGACATTCTCCGTGGCCGCCCTCACGGCGGTGACCGCAACGCTCGTCGCGTGTGGCTCTGATGGCGGCGGTGACACCTCGGCGACGAGTAGTGCGGCGTCGGGATCGCCGGTCGAACAAGGAAGTGCCACACCGAGGCTCGCGTTGAGCTATGACGGCGGTGTCCTGGTCTACGACGCCGAGACCCTGCAGCAGGTCGGGGATTTCCCTGTCGAGGGTTTCACCCGACTCAACAGCGCCGATAACGGCCGCAATGTCTTCATCAGCGAGTCCGACGGGTTCCGCGTCCTCGACATGGGCACCTGGACCCGCAAGCACGGCGACCACGGCCATCACTACACGACATCGCCGGTACTCACCGACATGCGATTCGGCGGTGCCGAACCCGGTCACGTCGTGTCCTTCGAGGACCGCCTCACCCTCTTTTCCGACGGTACCGGCGAAGTGAACATCGTCGAACCCGTCGAACTGGCACAAGGGAATGCCGCGTCGACGACCTACCGCACACCTGAGCCACATCACGGGGTCGCTGTGTCGCGCGGCGACGGCACCCTGGTGGTCACCGTCGGCAACGAGGACACCCGCTCGGGCATCGTGATCCTGGACAAGGCCCGCAACGAGATCGCCCGCAACGATCAATGCCCGGGCATTCACGGTGAGGCCGAGGCCGCCGGGGGAGTACTCACCTTCGGCTGCCAGGACGGCATACTCATCGTGCGCGGCAACGAGATTCAAAAGGTGTCGAGTCCTGATCCGTACGGCCGCATCGGCAACCAGGCCGGCACGGCCGAGTCCCCGATCGTGCTCGGCGACTACAAGACCGACAAGGACGCCGAGCTCGAACGCCCGAATCGTTTCACCCTCACCGATACTCGGACCGGAACCCTGCGCCTCGTGGACTTCCCGGCCAGCTATAGCTTCCGGTCGATCGAACGCGGCCCCAACGGGCAGGCGGTAATCCTCGGTACGGACGGTGCACTGCACGTCTACGATCCCGAGTCGGCCACCGAGACGGCGAGCATCCCGGTCATCGCGGCCTGGTCCGAACCCGACGAATGGCAGTCGCCGATGCCGAATCTGTTCATCCAGGGTGACCGGGCCTACGTCAGCGACCCCGCGACGAAAACCCTGTATGCCGTTGACCTGTCCACAGCGAAGGTGGCGAACAAGGCGACCCTTCCGGCGCAGACGATCGAGCTGACCGGCGTCACCGGCTGACGGTGAGATGGTCCGGATCACGGTCCCGTGTGTGGGTTTGCCACACTGGGACCGTGATCCGAGTGGGACTGACCGGCGGCATCGGAGCCGGAAAATCGACAGTGGCCAAGACGTTCATCGAGCGCGGCGGTTTTCACATCGACGCCGACAAGATCGCCCGCGAAGTCGTCGAACCGGGCACCCCGGGTCTCGCGCGACTCGTCGAGGCGTTCGGCGAGGACATCCTGGCCGGTGACGGGTCGCTGGATCGCGCCGCACTCGCGGCGAAGGCATTCGTCGACGACGAGAGCCGCTCCACACTGAACTCGATCACCCACCCGCTCGTCGGGGCGCGCACCCAGGAAATGCTGGAGGCCGCACCCGACGACGCAATCGTCATCCAGGACATCCCACTCCTGGTCGAGGGCAACATGGCCCCGTTCTTCCATCTGGTGATCATCGTGCACGCCGACGCCGAGGAACGTGTGCGCCGGCTCGTCGAGCTGCGCGGAATGCCGGAATCCGACGCTCGTGCACGCATCGCCGCCCAAGCCGACGACGACCAGCGTCGCGCGGTCGCCGACGCCTGGCTCGACAACTCGAGCAGCCCGGAAGCGCTCGCGGCCGCCTCCGCAGAGCTGTGGGCGCGCCGCCTCGTGCCGTTCGAGACCAATGTGCGGACCCGCACTCCGGCGACCGTTGATCCGGAACTCGTTGCTGCCGAACCGAACTCCTCGACACTTCCCACGCGCATCACCCAACGGTTGTGGGCGTTGGCGGGCGCAAACGCCACGGCGATCGATGCTGCGGCGAGCGGTAGCGCCGATCAGGGGTTCGTGATCACCGCGCGCGACGCCGACGCGTCGGACGCACTCGCCGATGCGCTCCCGCCGGGTGGATTCGCACCGATCGGCGACGGCCGGTTCGGGTCTGCCGACCCCGGTCGGCCTGCGACGGTGGGTATCCGAACAGCCGGCTGAACGGAATCCTCGGCCGGCGGCGTAGTGTCGCGACAATGTTGCGCGACAACCGATCTCAGTCGCCGGGTATGCCGGTTTCGCGACGTGGGCTGCTCGCCGCGGTCGGCCTGGGCGCAGGCGCCGCGGCGATCGGGGGTTGCGCCACGACACCCGACACCCCGGGCAGCGAGATGACCGCCGCCGCGACGGCGAGATCGACGCCGTCGACCTCATCCGGACCGCCGCTGGTAATGATCGTTCGGCACGCGGAGAAACCGGCGACGGGCACGCACGGCGTCACCGAGTCCGGGGCCAGGGACTCCGCGTCGCTGACCGTCGCCGGGTGGACGCGTGCCGGTGGACTCGTCGCCCTGTTCGGTGCCGACGGCCAGGCGCCGCGCGACGGTCTACTCACCCCGGATCGGGTCGTCGCGTCGGTCGGCGGAGACGGCGCGAGTCGTCGGCCACTGCAGACGATCACCCCACTCGCCGCGCGGATCGGCGTCGAGCCGGTCACCCGATTCACCCAGGACGACCTCAGTGGTGCGGCGGCCTTCGCGCGTGGGCAGACCGGGGTGACGCTGATCAGCTGGGAGCACCACCGAATCCGCGGCCTGGTCCAGGAGTTCGGAAAGGTCACCCCGAGCCCGCGCGACTGGCCCGACGACCGTTTCGACATGGTGTGGGTGCTCCGACCGAGCGAGACCGGCTGGGCACTCGACGAGGTGGCGCAGTTGCTTCTGCACGGCGATCGAGCGGTCTGAGGCGGACTCAGGGGCGATCGAGCCAGAACACGTGCCCGCCGACCTCAGCGTCAAGCCATGCGTCGACGTCATGGCCATGTTCGGCGACCCCGGCGAGGGCTCGCGTGGCGATCCTCACGGCCGCGACGCAGCTGTCGGTGGGCAGCAACCCGGCGCGATGGGCAGCGAACAACTCGTCGACGTCGATCAGCTCCAAGGGGGTTCCGGGTACATCGACGAGATCGAGATACCAGTCCACGGCATGCCAGCGGCCCTCGCCGTCGGGGCCGTCGAATGCACCCACGTCCAGGTAGAGTCGCTGACCCGTGCGGTGCCCGTCCACGAAATGAAAGATGTTCGCACGGAGCCCGAGCGCCGGGAGCAGCCACGACTCGAGGTGATCGAACCGCGGATGGTCGGCGGTCCGTGACATGTACAACCCGAAATCGGTCACCTCGTACCGTTCGACCGGCCGCACGAATCCCTTGTTGTCGGTGTTGGTCATCGCCGGGACGTCGAAGGTCTCGCGTTTGGGCGGATGGAGGTCCTCGTGAGACGAGACCTCGCGTGATGGGGGGCCGGCCGAGTCGGACATACATCGACCCTAATGGCGCCGTGGCCCCTCGATCGCCTGGAACACACTTGTCGTAGGGCGCGTTTACCCTGGCGTCATGGCCTTTGCAGCAGAGCGACCGGTGATCGCGCACTCCGAGTACCGCCCTATCGGCGAGATCGAACGTACCGAGGGCCACTTCGAGGTGGTCAGCGAGTACGAGCCCGCCGGTGACCAGCCGGCAGCCATCGACGACCTGGAGAAACGGATCGCCGCGGGCGAGAAGGACATCGTGCTGCTCGGCGCCACCGGTACCGGCAAGTCGGCGACGACGGCCTGGCTCATCGAACGCGTCCAGCGTCCGACCCTGGTGATGGCGCCCAACAAGACCCTCGCCGCGCAGCTGGCCAACGAACTACGCGAGATGCTGCCGAACAACGCCGTCGAGTACTTCGTGTCGTACTACGACTACTACCAACCCGAGGCCTACATCGCGCAGACTGACACCTACATCGAGAAGGACTCGTCGATCAACGACGACGTCGAGCGTCTGCGGCACTCGGCCACCTCGAACCTGCTGTCACGTCGGGACGTGGTGGTGGTCGCGTCGGTCTCATGTATCTACGGTCTCGGTACCCCCCAGTCCTACCTGGATCGGTCGGTGGAGATCGCGGTCGGCGACGAGATCGATCGGGATGCATTATTGCGGCTGCTCGTCGACGTGCAGTACGCACGCAACGACACCGCCTTCACCCGCGGCACCTTCCGCGTTCGCGGCGACACCGTCGAGATCATCCCCTCCTACGAGGAGCTCGCCGTTCGGATCGAGTTCTTCGGCGACGAGGTCGAGTCGCTGTACTACCTGCACCCGCTCACCGGAGATGTTGTGAGACAGGTGGATTCACTGCGCATCTTCCCGGCGACCCACTACGTCGCGGGACCGGACCGCATGGAGAGGGCGATGAAGAGCATCGAGGACGAGCTCGAGGAGCGACTCTCGGAGCTCGAACGCAAGGGCAAACTCCTCGAGGCCCAGCGGCTGCGCATGCGCACCACCTACGACCTGGAGATGATGCGTCAGGTGGGGTTCTGCTCGGGCATCGAGAACTACTCGCGCCACATCGACGGCCGCGGTGCGGGTACCGCGCCAGCGACACTCATCGACTATTTCCCCGAGGATTTCCTCCTGGTGATCGACGAGTCCCACGTCACGGTCCCGCAGATCGGCGGCATGTACGAGGGTGACATGTCCCGCAAACGCAACCTCGTCGAGTACGGATTCCGGCTGCCGTCGGCGGTCGACAACCGGCCCCTGACCTGGGACGAGTTCGTCGACCGCATCGGGCAGACCGTCTACCTGTCGGCAACCCCGGGCCCCTACGAGCTCGGCCAGTCCAATGGTGAGTTCGTCGAGCAGGTGATCCGGCCGACCGGACTGGTGGACCCGGAGATCGTGGTGAAACCGACCAAGGGCCAGATCGACGATCTGGTGCACGAGATCCGCGAACGCACCGACCGCGACGAGCGCGTACTGGTGACGACCCTGACCAAGAAGATGTCCGAGGACCTCACCGACTATCTGCTCGAACTCGGTATCCGAGTGCGGTATCTGCACTCCGAAGTCGACACCTTGCGGCGCGTCGAGCTACTCCGGCAACTGCGATCGGGCGACTTCGACGTCCTGGTGGGCATCAACCTCCTGCGTGAGGGACTCGACCTGCCCGAGGTGTCGCTGGTCGCGATCCTCGACGCGGACAAAGAAGGATTCCTGCGCTCGACGACCTCGTTGATCCAGACCATCGGCCGTGCCGCGCGCAACGTGTCGGGTCAGGTCCACATGTATGCCGACAAGATCACCGACTCGATGCGCAACGCCATCGACGAGACCGAACGGCGACGGGCAAAACAGGTCGCCTACAACAAAGAGCGTGGGATCGATCCGCAGCCGCTGCGCAAGAAGATCGCCGACATCCTCGATCAGGTGTACCGGGAAGCCGAGGACACCTCGGCGGCGGTGGTCGGATCGGGCCGCAGCGCGAGCCGGGGCCGCCGCGCGCAGGGCGAGATGTCCGGGGGCAAGGCCGCCAGCGCCGGTGTGATCGAGAAGCGTGATGTGTCGGCGATGCCGAGAGCCGAACTGGCCGATCTGGTTTCGCAACTGACCGACCAGATGATGGCCGCCGCCCGCGACTTGCAGTTCGAACTCGCCGGGCGGCTGCGCGACGAGATCGCCGACCTGAAGAAGGAGTTGCGGGGAATGGATGCCGCCGGTATCAAGTAACGCACACGGGCGCGCCTCGCCCGATCGTGGGACAAATCGCCCCGCGGCGCACTAGCCTGCACACCCAGGGCTCCCTAAAGTGTGGGGGATGGTTGCGCCCGCGAAGTGCGGGGCCGGACACGTAGTGGAGGTACGAATGAGCGCATATACCACGGTGGTTGTCGGAACCGATGGCTCGGAGTCATCGATGGCGGCGGTCGATCGCGCCGGTGCGATCGCCGGAGAGTCGGCAAAACTGGTGATCGCATGCGCGTATTTCCCCAACGACCGTTCCGCCGGTGAGGTGGCCGACGTACTGAAGGACGAGGCCTACCAGGTCACCGGCTCCTCGCCGACCGAGGAGATCCTGCGTCGCGCCAAGGAACGGGCGACCAAGGCCGGAGCCACCCAGATCGTGCAACGTGCGGTCAAGGGCGCACCGGTCGACGCGCTGCTGCAACTCGTCGCCGACGTCCAGGCCGACCTCCTGGTCGTCGGAAACCGAGGACTCAATTCGATCGCCGGACGCCTGCTCGGCTCGGTGCCGGCGGACGCCGCGCGCAAGTCCACCTCGGACGTCTTGATCGTCCACACCACCTAGAGATCATCCCGCACGACCGACAGGGCGCCCCGCGAAGCGGGGCGCCCTGTCGGTTCCGATGGTGTGGCGGTTGTTCGTGTCCGGTTCAGGTCGCCGGTAGATCGGCGAGCTCCGCGGGCAGGTCCCGGCTGTGAATGACGATCAGCCGCTGCGTGCTTCGCGTCAGAGCCACATACAGGTCGCTGTAGCCCCGGGGTGACTGATCGACGAGCTCGGCCGGCTCGACGACGATGGTGGTGTCGAACTCGAGTCCCTTGCACGTGGTGACCGTATGCAACCGTGGCCTCGGTTCGGCGGCCTCCCCGGATGTATCGGTGCCTGCCTCGGTGACACTGCCGAGTGCCTCGGTGACATTCCCGAGTGCCTCGGCGATCATCGGGTGGACCGCATCGGGCACGACGATGCCGGTGAGGCCCGTCAGCTCCGGTGCGGTGGCCGCTTCGACGATGGTCGTGGCCAGGTCGCGCGGGTCGGTGCGAATGGCTGCGGGCTCGATTCCGTTCCTGCGCAACGACGTCGGGGCGGTGGCCCCCGGATCGACCCGGCTCAGCACCCGGGCCGCATAGGCCATGATCTCGGCAGGCGTGCGGTAATTGACGGTCAGTTCCCGCAGTTGCCAGCGGTTGGCGACATACGGGGTGAGTACCTCACTCCACGAGGTGGTGCCTGCCAGGTCCCCGGTCTGGGCGGTGTCGCCGATGATCGTCATCCACCGATTCGGTATGCGACGCATCACCATTCGCCACGCCATCGCGGAGAGTTCCTGCGCCTCGTCAACGATCACATGGCCGAACGTCCAGGTCCGGTCCCCGTACGCACGTTCTGCGGTGGTCGCGCGACTGGTGTGGGTCTGACGTGCGGCGAGTTGTTCGGCGTCGATCAGGTCGTAGGCCATGAGGATCTCGGGGTCCAGCTCGTCCTCGAGATCCTGTGGCGCAGAACCGGTGAGGATATCCAGGGCGTCCTGGGCCTCGGCGAGCTGACGGCGCCACTGCTCCTTCTCCCGCGCCTGGGCCTCGGCCGTGCCGTAACCGATGAGCTCGGCGAGTTCATCGAGCAACGGGACGTCGGCGGGGGTGAGGTCGGAGGCGTCGTCCGCGGGACCTCGATGCAGGACGGCACGCTCTTCGTCGCTCCACCCGGGCGTGCACCGGCGCAGGGCGGCCTTGTCGGCGAAGAGATCTCGCAGAACGTCCTGCGGGGTCAGGGTCGGCCAGAAGTCGAGCAGTGTCGCCCGGATGTCGGTGTCACGGGACATGTCGGCGCGGATGTCGGCGATGTCGGAGGAACTGAGCATCTGGGAGCCGTCGAGCAGGCTCGAGCCGATCGCCCTGGCATGGCGCGCCGCCAGTGCGTCGAGCGCGGAGCGCAAGAACACCGACTGTGCCTGGTTGTGGGCGCGTCGGGAGGACCGTGCCTTCCCGCGGGCGGCCTTGATCAGCTCGCTGTCGATCTCGACCGTGTAGCCCTCGAAGTTGACCGGAATCGCAGTGCGCGGCAAGGACTCCCGGGCACGTACCGCCCGTTTGAGGACGTCGAGCATCGCGAGTCTGCCCTTGACCTCACGAGTTGCCCGCGGCTCATCGGCGCGTGCATGGACGTCGGGGAACAACTCGCCGATGGTCGCGAGCAACACGCCCGACTCACCCAGCGACGGCAGCACCTGGCCGATGTAATCCAAGAAGTCGCTGTTCGGCCCGACGATGAGAATGCCGCTCCGCGAGAGGATCTCACGATGGGTGTAGAGCAGATACGCCGCGCGGTGCAGGGCCACGGCGGTCTTGCCGGTACCCGGGCCACCCTGGATCACGGTCACTCCGCGATGGGTGGAACGGATGATGAGATCCTGCTCGCGCTGGATCGTCTCGACGATGTCGGTCATCTCACCGGTGCGTGCGGTATTCAGCGCGGCGACGAGTGCCGACTCGTTGACGACATCGCCATGACCGAAGTCCTCGGCGGACGCGTCGCCGGCGGTCAGGAGTTCGTCGTTGACCACTTGTACCGAGCGATTTCGGGTGCGGATGTGCCGGCGCCGGGCGACGTCCTCGGGCGCGGCGGGCGTGGCGAGATAGAACGCCCGTGACAGTGGTGCCCGCCAGTCGAGGAGCAGTGTGGTGTCGGCGTCATCGTCGTCGAGAATCCCGATCCGGCCGATCCGCCGGGTCTCGCCATCCTCCAGATCGAGTCTGCCGAAATATAGATTGTGTTCGGCGGCATCGAATTTGGTGAGATCGTCGACGTACATCCGCTCGTAGGACTCGCGCTCCGACTGCGCCTGCGGCGTCCCGCCGGACTCGCGCAGGGTCGCTGCGAGGCGCTTGCGGGTGGTGGCGCGCATGCGGTCGAGACGTGCGTAGACCAGATCGAGGTGCGTCTGCTCCTCGACGGTGCGGGGATCGTCGGTGCGTGCGGGTGACGAACTCATCGGGCCTCCGCGCAGTCGGTGAGGCCGGCGTCCTGCACGAGGCGTGCCGCGCGGATGCCCGCGACGAGCCGCGCGGCCCGGTGGGTATCGGCCAGCTCGGCGCATGACTCTGCCGCGTCGGTGGACAGGCTCAGGTGAAGGCGCCGGTCCAGCCAGCCGAAGATGTCGGACTGGGAACCGAAGGGCGCCAACGAGTCCGGGCTGTCGCCGAGCACCCCATGCCGGGAGGAGTAGAGGCAGAAGGTTGCGGGGAGGGGGAAATCCGGGGATGGTGCCGGCCCGTGGGGGCGCAGGGAAAGTGACGTCGAGCTCACGGTTATTCGATGGTAGTTGGGTTCGGTGGAGTCGAGCGCCGCGAGGTGTGCGGGTTCGAGCCACGCGGCGGTGGTGGCCAACCGGGCGCCGGCTCGGTGATACGGAGCCGCGGGTATGTACCCGCGTCGGGCAACATGCGCCGAGTGGGTGACGCCGAGGTCGGCGACCCACACCCGCACGAGCCTGTCGATCAGATCGGCGGTGTTGAGTCCTGCGTCAACGAACTTGCGGCGCAGCACCTCTGGCGACGCGTTGGAACCGACGGCCACCACGAGGGTGGCTGTTCCCGGCGTCGTCGGAGGACATACCGACGACGCCGGGACGACGGTCTCGTCGTGCCAGGGGTAGAGATGAGGATCGAGACTCCCCGTGACGGTGGGGGATCGACGCCGGGTCGGCAGGGTCAGGACACGGCCTTTCGCCAGCGGCGACGGCCGGCCTCCGCCTTGTCCTGTGCGGTCGCGGCCAGGGACTTGGCCGAATCCGCCAACTCCGGTGCGCGGTCACCGATGAGTTCGGCGACCTCGGCGGAGCGGTCGCCGATCTTCTCGGCCCATTCGGTGGAGCGTTCGCGTGCGGCTTCGGCGAGTTCGGGGGCGCGGTCGCGGACCTTGTCGGCCCATTCGGTGGAGCGTTCGCGTGCGGCCTCGGCGAGCTCGGGGGCGCGGTCGCGGACCTTGTCGGCCCATTCGGTGGAGCGTTCGCGTGCGGCTTCGGCGAGTTCGGGGGCGCGGTCGCGGACCTTGTCGGCCCATTCGGTGGAGCGTTCGCGTGCGGCCTCGGTGAGCTCGGGGGCGCGGTCGCGCAGCAGTTCGGCGGCCTCCTCGGACTTCTCCCCGAGGACCGATGCACCCTCATGGGTGCGTTCGACGATCGAATCCCACGCCGACGAGCCGGCCTTCGCGCCGACCGGCAGAGCCGCGGTGACAGCTGCCGTCGCGGCGCTGGCCTTGCGCTTTCCGCGCCATGCGAGTGAGGGCTTGCCCTCGGTGTCGGCTGCGGCGATCAGCAGTCCACCGGCGAGGCTGACGTTCTTGAGGAACTGGGTGCGCTGGAGGTTGCGCTTGGCCGGATCGGTCTCCTGCCAGAAGGGATGGCCGGCAAAGGTGGTCGGTACCAGCGACCCGGCCAGACCGAGCGCTGCGATTCGCGGGAACTTGCCCGTCGCGAGCAGCAATCCACCACCGACCTGTACGGCGCCGTTGATCCGCACCAGCAACTCGGGGTCGTGGGGTACAGCGGCGGAGACGTTCTCGGGCAGGGCATTCAAGGAACTCTCGATGAAATCACCCGCCATCTCGGCGCGGCCGGTCGGCTTGCGCAACGCGTCGACACCCGACGCGATGAACACGGTGGCGAGCATGGGACGGGCGATACGGCGAAGAATCATCAGTGACACTGCCCTTCGTTCGGTCTGCGTGCGGAGCCGGACGCCCGACGGTGGCCGACCCGGGTTCTCGAATCAGCTCGGTCGATATGGCGCCTCATCGAGGCTACCCGTCGTGGGCAGCGCGCCGGGGATTGCGCGCGACGAGAGTCACCAGCCCCGCTCGCGCCACCCGGGCAATGAAGGTCGCTCGGCGCCCAGCGTGGTGTCCTTACCGTGTCCGGGGTAGACGACGGTGGAATCGGGGAAACGATCGAACACCTTGGTCGAGACGTCGTCGAGGAGGGTGTCGAAATCACCCGGTTGCCAGGTCTTCCCGATACCTCCCGGGAACAGGCAATCGCCGGTGAACAGATGCACGACGCCGTCGGCGGGATCGGTGAGGGCGAGCGCGATGGAGCCCGGTGTGTGGCCGACGAGATGGATCGCCGTGAACGTGAGGTCGCCTACGGTGAGCTGGTCGCCATCGTCGACGAGGGTGTCCGGACGGACCGGCAATTCGTCGGCATCGAGGCGGCCGGCAGCGGTCGGTGCACCGGTGGCGGTGGTGACCTGCTCGAGAGCCTGCCAGTGGTCGAAATGTTGGTGGGTGGTGAAGATCAGGGTGGGGGAGCCGCCGAGTTCGCGCAGGACGGCGAGGATGTCGTCGCCGTCGTTGGCGGCATCGATGATCAACTGCTCACCGGAGGATTTCGAGGTGATGATGTAGGTGTTGTTGTCCATCGGGCCGACGGACATCTTGGTGATGGTCGCGTGGGACAGCGTGCGGCGCTGAGGGCCACCCTCGGACAAGTCGCCGGTGTAGTCGTCGGAGATCGCCAGATCGTTCGAGGTCATAACACCCAACCCTAGACATTCGGGAGCCCCGCGTATCGTGGATCCGTGGCGTGCCGGGAAGCCTGTCCGGTGCGCACGACCCACTCTCCCGGAATTTGTCGGTGGCTCCCGCTACGGTCATGCGCGCGGGGCGCACTGCGCCCGGACATTCGAGTTCTTGAGATAGGAATGCAGTGGTTGATCGCCTGATCGTCCGCGGAGCCCGTGAGCACAACCTGCGCGGAATCGACGTGGACCTGCCGCGTGACAGTCTGATCGTCTTCACCGGTCTGTCCGGGTCGGGGAAGTCCTCGCTGGCCTTCGACACGATCTTCGCCGAGGGCCAGCGCCGCTACGTCGAGTCGCTCTCGGCGTACGCGCGTCAGTTCCTCGGCCAGATGGACAAACCCGATGTCGACTTCATCGAGGGCTTGTCCCCGGCGGTCTCCATCGATCAGAAGTCGACCAACCGCAATCCGCGGTCGACGGTCGGCACGATCACCGAGGTGTACGACTACCTGCGACTGCTCTACGCGCGCGCCGGTAAGGCACACTGCCCGGTGTGTGGCGCGGAGATCGCCAAACAAACACCGCAGCAGATCGTCGACCAGGTCCTCGAGATGGGCGAGGGCACCCGGTTCCAGGTGTTGGCGCCGGTCGTCCGCACCCGAAAGGGCGAGTTCGTCGACCTGTTCGCCGAACTCCAGACGCAGGGCTTCTCCCGTGCGCGGATCGACGGCAAGGTCCATCCATTGGCGGAGCCGCCGAAACTCAAGAAGCAGGAAAAGCACGACATCGAGGTCGTCGTGGACCGCCTGGTGGTCAAGAGCAGTGCCAAGCAGCGATTGACCGACTCGGTGGAGACGGCGCTGCGCCTGGCCGACGGCATCGTGGTGCTCGACTTCGTCGACCTCGAGGCCGACGATCCGCACCGCGAGCGACGCTTCTCCGAGCGGATGGCCTGCCCGAATGGGCACCCCATCGCGATCGACGATCTCGAACCCCGATCGTTCTCGTTCAACTCCCCGTACGGCGCATGTCCCGAATGCGACGGTCTCGGTGTCCGCAAGGAGATCGACGAGGATCTCGTCGTGCCCGACCCGGACCTCGCATTGTCGGAGGGCGCGATCGCGCCGTGGTCGTCGGGACACAATGCGGACTACTTCCTGCGACTGATGGGCGGCCTGGCCGATCAGATGGGTTTCGACGTCGACACCCCGTGGAAGAAGTTGCCCGCCAAGGCGCGCAACGCGCTGCTCAACGGCAGTGATCATCAGGTTCACGTCAAGTTCCGCAACCGTTACGGCCGCACCCGCTCGTACTACACCGAGTTCGAGGGCGTGATGGCCTTCCTCAGCCGGCGGATGGATCAGACCGAGTCCGAGCAGATGAAGGAGCGTTACGAGGGGTACATGCGCGACGTGCCGTGCCCCGCGTGTGGTGGGGCCCGCCTGCGACCGGAGATCCTGTCGGTGACCCTCGACCATCCGACCGACGGGCCCCGATCGATCGCCCAGGTCTGCGAACTCTCGATCTCCGAATGTGCGACGTACCTCGACGGTCTGTCCCTCGACGCGCGGCAGAAGGCGATCGCCGGCCGTGTTCTCAAAGAAGTACAGGCTCGTATCCGGTTCCTGCTCGACGTGGGCCTGGAGTACCTGTCGCTCGAACGCGCGGCCGGGTCGTTGTCCGGTGGCGAAGCACAACGCATCCGCCTGGCCACCCAGATCGGTGCAGGGCTCGCCGGGGTGCTCTACGTCCTCGACGAGCCGTCGATCGGGCTGCACCAGCGCGACAACCGACGACTCATCGACACGCTGACGCGGCTGCGCGATCTCGGCAACACGCTGATCGTCGTCGAGCACGACGAGGACACCATCCGCGCGGCCGACTGGATCGTCGACATCGGCCCCCGGGCCGGTGAACACGGTGGTGAGGTCGTGCACTCGGGCAGCTACAAGGATTTGCTCAAGAACCGGAAGTCATTGACGGGCAACTATCTTGCCGGTCGAGACACCCTTCCGGTGCCGGCGATCCGACGGCCGATCACCAAGAACCGGCACATCACGGTGGTCGGGGCGCGCGAACACAATCTGCGGGGCATCGATGTGACGTTCCCGCTCGGTGTGCTCACCGCCGTGACGGGAGTGTCCGGGTCGGGGAAATCGACCCTGGTCAACGACATTCTCGCCACGGTCCTCGCCAACAAGCTCAACGGCGCCCGACAAGTCCCGGGCCGGCACACGCGGGTCAACGGGTTGGGAAATCTCGACAAGCTCGTTCAGGTGGACCAGTCGCCGATCGGGCGCACCCCGCGTTCCAACCCGGCGACCTACACCGGCGTCTTCGACAAGATCCGAACCCTGTTCGCAGCCACCACCGAGGCCAAGGTGCGCGGCTATCAGCCGGGCCGGTTCTCGTTCAACGTCAAGGGCGGCCGGTGCGAGGCGTGCACCGGTGAGGGCACGATCAAGATCGAGATGAACTTCCTGCCGGATGTCTACGTGCCGTGCGAGGTGTGCCATGGGGCGCGGTACAACCGCGAAACACTCGAGGTCCACTACAAGGGCAAGACCATCTCGGAGGTCCTCGACATGCCGATCGAGGAGGCCGCCGAGTTCTTCGAACCGGTGACCTCGATTCACCGCTACCTCAAAACGCTGGTCGAGGTCGGGCTCGGTTACGTCCGGCTCGGGCAGCCGGCGCCGACCCTGTCCGGTGGCGAGGCGCAGCGTGTGAAGCTCTCCGCCGAACTCCAGAAGCGGTCGTCGGGACGGACGGTCTACATTCTCGACGAGCCGACCACCGGCCTGCACTTCGAGGACATCAAGAAGCTGCTCGCGGTGATCAACGGATTGGTCGACAAGGGCAACACCGTGATCGTCATCGAGCACAACCTCGACGTGATCAAGACCGCCGACTGGGTGATCGACATGGGGCCCGAGGGTGGAACCGGGGGCGGGATGGTCGTCGCTGAGGGCACTCCGGAGGAGATCGCCGATACCCCCGAAAGCCACACCGGCAAGTTCCTCGCCGAGATCCTCGACGACGAACGGGTCGCCTCGGCCGGCTGACGGCGCCCGTCTATTCGCCGACGGCGCCCGTCAGTTCGCCGACAGCGCTCACCTACCCGCCGACGGCGCTCGTGGCGGGCGGTCGTCGTAGTTGTCGAAGGCTTTCATCGAACTCCAGTCCGGCCAGGTCAACTCCCACAGGCGGTGGATGCGTCCACCTCGGAACGTCGCGACGAACATCACTTCGATGTCGGTGGCAGCTTCGTCGGGACGTTTCGTCGTGATCCAGAGACGCCCGGCGAGGCGATCGGACTCCTCGACCCACGCCTCGTCGTCGTAACGCACCGAGTAAGTGATGGGCGTCGAGTAGACGCGCGCATGGCCGGCGTGGAAGGCACCGTAGTCCTGCGTCTGGCCATTGGTGACGAGGATGAATTCTCGGTCGTAGTACGTATCCACCATCGAGATGTTCTTGGCCTCCACCATTTGCGTGAACATCTCTCGCATCACCGCTTGGAGCGGAGCTGCCATCGCGTCACCCACCCATCGACTTCCGGATCTCCTCGAGTCGTTTCTTCGCGGCCTCATCGCGCTTGCGCATCATCTCGTCCACCTGCCGGCCTTCAGGGGTCCCTTCGGCCAGCTCTTGTGACCCGATCGCCGTCGCGATCCGATTCTCGATCTTGTCGCGCACGAAATCGAATGTGGGAACACCGGATTCGGTGTAGTCGGGGTCTGGGATCGACGGCGTGCCGCCGAACTGTCCGGGCGTCGCGGGTGGTACGACCACCTCGGCGTCGATGATCTCGTCGTCGGGTCCACCGGGCCCGGTGGGGGAGGATGCCGACTCGCCAGATTCCGTCATGACCTCCACCCTATGCGCGCCCGGGGACGGCTGTATGCGCTTGCCGAGCGGTGACGAACGAACCAGCACCGGCGACGGTGTGCGGACAGGTGCCGAGCGCCTCACACTGAGAAGATGGCGGTCGACGGCTCGGTTCTGCGCGTCGCGGTGGCGCAGCCGGGAGACGGTTCGTCGTCACTGAGGGACAGTGCGCGTCGTCACGCCGGCTTGGTCCGGCGTGCGGGCGCCGACCTGATCGTTTTTCCCGAACTGTCTCTCACCGGGTATCACCTCGACGCGCGCGATGTCGCCGTCGATGCGACCGAACTCGGGGTGATCGCCGACGCCTGCCACGAAAGCGGTGCACGGCGCTGATCGGCGCGCCGATCAGCGAGAACGGGCATCGTTACATTGCTTTCCTCCGCGTCGATTCGACGACGACATCGGCGGTCTATCGGAAGTGCTTCCCCGGTGCGGACGAGAGTCGGTACTTCGCGGCCGGGCCGGGGCCCTGTGCCGTCACGGTGCAGGGATGGTCGATCGGGCTCGGTATCTGCCGCGACACCGGGGTGGCAGCGCACGTGGCCGACACGGCCGCGCTCGACATCGATCTGTACGCGTGTGGCGTCGTCCACCATCGGTGGGAGTTGGACGAACAACGGCGTCGCGCGGCTCGGATCGCCGAGGCGTGTCGGTCGCCGGTGGCGATGGCGAGTGCTGCCGGGAGAACGGGCGGCGGCTACGACCTGCCGGCCGCGCATTCGGCGATTGTCTCGTCCGCGGGGGAGATCGCGGCCGATGCCGGCACCGCCGTGGACGCGGTGGTGGTGTGTGACCTTCATGCTGCCCCGGGCTCTTGGCCCCGCGGTCATGTGTGAGCCATACCCGCCACAGCCAACACAGCGCCCAGGACACCGACGACGACATACCCCGTGATCGTCAGCCCGCGCCGGAGTCGAGAACCCACTCTGGATCCGAGTAGCGCACCCACGGTCACCAGTCCGGACTGCCAACTCAGCGAGGCCGCGATGACCCCGACGACAAATGCGATCCGCGCCACGGGAGGCAGCGGACCGGTGGAGACCGCCACTGCAGAGAAGTAGACGAAAGTCGCCGGGTTGATTGCGGTCAAGCCGAAGAACACCAGGAATCGGCCGCCGGTTCGGGTCCTCCGACTCGGCAACGCCGTCGTCGCTGTCGGGGATCGACGTCGGATGCCCACCACCGCGATGACGATGAGAACCACTCCGCCGAGCACCTCGGGGAGCGCACCGAGTCGGCGGACCTCCGGTGCCACGATGTTTCCGACGACGACCGACGCGAGCGCGTAGAGACCGTCCACCGAGGCGACCCCGACAGCCGCAGGCAGTCCGTGGCGAATGCCCGCGCTGACACCTTCGTGGATCAACAGAATCCCGATCGCCCCGAGTGGCATCGCCACGCCGAGCCCGGCCAGAAGACCCATACCCATCGCACTCGCCACCTCCCTCATGCCGTTGACCCTGAGGCGCCGGACGGACGCAGAGGAGAGATTGAGCAGCGGAGTGCACAATTTTCTGTATGGACGAAATCGACAGACAGATTCTCGGCATTCTTGCCACCGATGGCCGAGCATCGTTCAGTCACATCGGTCGAGTCGTGGGCCTGAGTACCAACGCTGCGGCTTCCCGCGTCAGGCGACTCGAAGGTGACGGCGTGATCCTCGGGTATCGAGCGGTGCTCGCCGATGCCGCCGAGGTCGACGTCCCGGTCACCTCGATCGAGGCCTTCGTCGACATCCGGTTACGCGAGGGCGTCGACTCGGAGGGATTCCTGGATTGGGCCGGGCACGATCCGGCGGTGCTCGACGCCGTTCACGTGACCGGCTTGTTCGACTACCTGCTGCGCATCCGGGTGTCGGGAACCGCGGACCTCGATCGATTTCTTCGCAGGGTCAAATCAGAGGGCGGGGCCGGTGGCTCACAGACCCGAATCGCGTTGCGCCCCAGGGACTGACGAGTGCGGTGTGAGTCGGCGCAATCGGTTTGGGGGTCGGTGGCGCACGGTGAGCGGAACGCCTCGCGACGCCGTCTCAGCGCCGGCGGTCGCGCACCGGCCCGGTGTACTTCTCGCCCGGTCCTTCGCCGGGCTCGTCCGGGTATGCGCTCGCCTCGCGGAAGGCGAGTTGCAGTTGCTTGAGTCCATCGCGGATGGGTGCGGCGTGGATGCCGAGGTCGGCGCGTGAAGCGTCGACCAGTCCGGCGAGTGCGTGGATGAGCCGCCGGGCCTCGTCGAGGTCCACATCGGACTCCGAAGCACCCTCGGCGAGTCCCAACTTCTCCGCCGACGCGCTCATGAGCATCACGATGGACTTGGTGATGACCTCGATCGCCGGAATATCGGCCAGGTCGCGAATGCTGTCATCGGCGGCAATGGAAGGGTTCGACTCGGTCGGCCCGGTACCTCTCGTCCCGTCGGCAGGCCCGTCACCTGCGGCGTCGGCGGAGGGCGAATAGGTGTTTCCGGTCATGACTGTTAGACTTCCATAGCACGACCGCCCCGGTTCGCCGGGGTTGCAAGTGGAGTCAGGCTCCCACCGCTACGACGCGCCATTGGCGCAGTTGTACGGTCCGGTCCCAAAGGCCCAGGTCAGCCGCATGGCTGCGTGGGCTGGATGCGCCCAGCGTATTCGAGTGGACCGGTCGGCGTTGGAGCCCTGCCGATGATCTCTCGAAGATCATCGCCGGGGCTTTTTTGCTGAGGCCTTCTCCTCCTGCGCCCGACTCATCGCGGCGGCCGACCTGTTCGGAATTATCAAGGAGGCCCCATCAGCACTGAGACCCGCATCAACGAGCGCATCCGCGTACCGGAGGTCCGACTCGTCGGACCGAATTCGGAGCAGGTGGGCATCGTGCGTGTTGAAGATGCGCTCCGCCTGGCCTATGAGGCCGATCTGGATCTGGTCGAGGTCGCACCCGACGCCCGCCCGCCGGTGTGCAAGATCATGGACTACGGCAAGTTCAAATACGAAGCCGCCCAGAAGCAGCGCGAGGCGCGTCGTAACCAGCAGATGACCGTCATCAAGGAGCAGAAGCTCCGCCCGAAGATCGACGACCACGATTACGAGACCAAGAAGGGTCACGTCATCCGGTTCTTGAAGGACGGGTCCAAGGTGAAGGTCACCATCATGTTCCGTGGCCGCGAGCAGTCGCGACCCGAGCTCGGATTCCGGCTCCTGCAGCGTCTCGGCAACGATGTCGCCGACTACGGCTTCATCGAGACCTCGGCCAAGCAGGACGGACGGAACATGACGATGGTCCTCGCCCCGCACAAGGGTGCGAAGACCCGCGTCAAGGCGCAGCAGCAGTCGCAACGCCCGCCTCGCCAGGCCGGCGACGACGGCGCCGACGCCACGAGCTAGTCGACACCGGCGTCGACTGCCCCGGGCGTCGACGCACGGACAGACCACTGCGAACCCAGCGCGCCCGCCGGAGCGGGCGCCGCTGGAGTTCGCCCAAACGAAGGAAGACACATGCCGAAGAGCAAAACCCACAAGGGCACCGCGAAGCGCTTCAAGGTGACCGGCAGCGGCAAGATCGTGCGCCAGAAGGCCAACCGTCGCCACCTGCTCGAGCACAAGCCCTCCCGTCGGACCCGTCGTCTCGACGGCACGACCGTTGTGAGCGAGAACGACGCACCGCGCATCAAGCGCCTGCTCAACCGCTGACGCCCTGACCACCACCGAGAAGAGGATTGACTAAATGGCACGCGTGAAAAGGGCTGTCAACGCCCAGAAGAAGCGTCGGACGACCCTGGAGGCCTCCAAGGGATACCGCGGTCAGCGTTCGCGCCTGTACCGCAAGGCCAAGGAGCAGCAGCTCCACTCGCTGACCTACGCCTACCGGGACCGTCGCGCCCGCAAGGGTGAGTTCCGCAAGCTGTGGATCGCGCGCATCAACGCCGCGGCCCGCGCCAACGACATCACCTACAACCGCTTCATCCAGGGCCTCAAGGCCGCGGGTGTCGAGGTCGACCGCAAGGTGCTCGCCGACATCGCCGTCACCGACCCCGAGGCCTTCACCGGTCTCGTCGAGGTCGCGCGCAAGGCGCTGCCCGCCGACGTCAACGCGCCGGCCGCCTGATCACCACGTAGTTCGAGTTGGTGCAGACCGACAACACACGACCCGTGACGGACGTTCTCTCGGAACGCTCGTCGCGGGTCGTGTCGTTGGCGAAGCTGCACAGATCTGCCACGCGCCGCACCGAGAAGCGTTTTCTCGTCGAGGGCGCCAACGCCGTCGACGCCGCGTTGGCGACCGGCCGCGCGCGCTCGGTGCTGGTCCGCGACGACGCCGAGGATCGTTTCGGCGAACTCCTCGATCGGGCGAGAGCACACTCCGTGCCCGTATACCGGCTGTCCGACCGTGCCGCGGCAAAGCTGGCCGAGACCACCACGGCTCCGGGGGTGTTCGCCGAATGCGATCTCCTCACCGTCCATCTCGACGAGGTGCTCGCCGGATCGCCCCGGTTGCTCGCCGTTGCCGTCGAGCCGCGTGAGCCCGGCAACGTCGGCACGCTGATCCGATGCGCCGACGCGATGGGCGCCGATGCGGTCGTCCTGCTCGGTGACGCCGTCGACCCGCACAACGGTAAGGCGGTCCGCGCGAGCGCGGGAAGTGTCTTCCACATCCCGGTGGTGCGTGAATCGGACACGACCGCCGCGCTGCGGGCATTGCGCGCCGGCGGCATCCTCACCCTGGCCACCGCGGCCGACGGCGAACTGAGCCTCGATGACGCCGACGACGTGTTCGCCGGACCGGTTGCCTGGCTGTTCGGCAACGAGGCCCACGGATTGCCCGACACCCTGCTCGCCGACGCCGACCACCGCATCGCCATTCCGATCCACGGCCACGCCGAAAGCCTCAATCTTGCTGCGGCCAGCGCGATCTGCCTGTATGCCTCGGCTCGGATACAGCACCGACGGTCGGGGTCGCCGGACTGAGGCCGCGCCTCGAGCCGCCGACGTCGTCCGACTGCCCTGCCGACGGACGCGAGCAGTGTCGGGCACCCCGGTGAACGCGGCGACCTGCGCCGCTGGGTCCATACCGGGTCGACTAGTCTGGGATGTCGATGTCCGCCGTCGCGCATTGCGTGATCCGCCAGACGTGACAATCCGGACGTGACGACACCGAGGAGATCACCACCCGTGGCCAGCTCAGCCGACCGCCCCGCCGACAAGGGTTCCGAGGACCTGCGGTTCCCCGAACCATCGGAACTCGACGCCGCCGCCTCCGCCGCGGTGTCGGCGTTCGAGGCGGCGGGCGATCTCGATGCCCTCGCGCTCGCGAAGACCGCGCATCTCGGTGACCGCTCACCGATCGCACTGGCCCGGCGCGCGCTCGGCAGCCTGCCGAAGGACCAGCGGTCGTCGGCGGGCAAGACTGTCAACGAGGTTCGCGGTCGGGTGTCGGCCGCCCTGGACGCGCGGACCGCCCAACTCGAGTCGGAGCGCGACGCTGCCGTCCTCGTCGCCGAATCGGTCGACGTGACCCTGCCCAGCCGACGACGCCCACTCGGTGCCCGTCACCCGATCACCGTCATCTCCGAGCAGGTCGCCGATGTCTTCGTGGCGATGGGCTGGGAGATCGCCGAAGGTCCGGAGGTCGAGACCGAGCACCACAACTTCGACGCCCTGAACTTCCTGCCCGACCACCCCGCGCGCTCCATGCAGGACACGTTCTACATCGCGCCCGAGGGGTCACGACAGGTGCTGCGCACCCACACCTCCCCGGTCCAGGTGCGGTCGATGCTCACCCGCGACGTTCCGATCTACGTCGCATGTCCGGGTCGCACCTTCCGGACCGACGAGCTCGACGCCACCCACACGCCGGTGTTCCACCAGATCGAGGGTCTCGCCGTCGACAAGGGGCTGACACTGGCCAATCTGCGCGGCACCCTCGAGGTCTTCGCGCGGGCACTGTTCGGCCCCGAGACCACGACGCGGATGCGAGCGAGCTACTTCCCGTTCACCGAGCCGTCCGCCGAGGTCGACGTGTGGTTCCCCGCCAAGAAGGGCGGCCCGGGCTGGGTGGAGTGGGGAGGTTGCGGCATGGTGAATCCGAATGTGTTGCGCGCCAGCGGAATCGATCCCGACGTCTATTCCGGGTTCGCATTCGGGATGGGCCTGGAACGCACCCTGCAGTTCCGCAACGACATCTCCGACATGCGCGACATGGTCGAAGGTGACGTCCGCTTCTCCCTGCCGTTCGGCCCTGCGATCTGATCTCGCCACCCGACACCGCAAACGATCGAAAGTAGCTGATTGACGTGCGTGCCCCACAGTCCTGGTACACCGAGGTGTTGCGAGCCGGCGACCCGACCTGGTCGGCGACCGTCGAGGAGATCGACGCCGGATTCGTGCGCGTCGGCTTCGAGATCGAGGACATCGACGTCTTCCCGACGATCACCGGGCCCCTGGTCATCGGCCGGGTGGAGACGATCGAGGAACTGACCGAGTTCAAGAAGCCCATCCGCTTCTGCACCGTCGCGGTCGGCGAGGCCGAGCCCCGCGGAATCGTGTGCGGTGCACGCAACTTCGCCGAGGGCGACCTCATCGTGGCGGCATTGCCCGGTACGGTGTTGCCGGGTCCGTTCGAGATCGCCTCGCGCAAGACCTACGGGCGCATCTCCGACGGAATGATCTGCTCGGTCTCCGAATTGGGGATCGGCACCGACCACAGCGGCATCCTCGTCCTCGCACCGGGCACCGCCGAGCCGGGTGCCGATGCGCGTGAGGTCCTCGGACTCGACGACACCGCCATCGACGTCAACGTCACCCCCGACCGTGGCTACGCCTTCTCCGTCCGCGGGCTCGGACGTGAACTCGCAAGCAGTTTCTCGGTGCCCTTCATCGATCCGGGCCTGCCCGGCGAGGCCCTCGTCGCCGGCGGTGATCCGTGGCCGGTGGCCATCGAACCGGGCTCCGCCGCCACCCGCTACACCGCGCGCCTGATCGCCGGGGTCGACGCGACCGCCATCTCGCCGTGGTGGATGCAGAAGCGCCTGATGGTTGCCGGGGTGCGGCCGATCTCGGCGATCGTCGATGTCACCAATTACGTGATGCTCGAACTCGGTCAGCCGTTGCACGCCTTCGACGCCGACAAGCTCACCGGAACCGTCACCGTGCGCAACGCCGTGGCGGGGGAGAAGCTGACCACCCTCGACGGGGTGGTGCGCACACTCGATCCCGAGGACGTCGTCATCGCCGATGACAGCGGTCCGATCGCCCTGGCCGGGCTGATGGGCGGCGCCGACACCGAGGTCGGTTCGGAGACCACCCGGGTTCTGTTGGAGTCGGCTACCTTCGATCCGGTTCGGGTGTTCCGGACCGGTAAGCGCCACAAGCTGACCTCGGAGGCCACCAAACGTTTCGAGCGCACCGTCGACCCCGAGATCACCGCGGTCGCGTCGGATCGCGGTTCGACGCTCATCGTGGAACTCGCCGGCGGTGAGATCGCCTCCCCGCTGTCGGACCTTCGCATACCTGTCGATGCACCGCAGCCGATTTCGATCGCCGCCGACGAACCCGACCGCACCGCCGGGGTGACCTATGCGCCCGGAACCACCGCGGCCCGACTGACCGAGGTCGGCTGTACCGTCACCGGCACCGACCCGCTCGAGGTGATCCCCCCGTCGTGGCGACCCGATCTGCGTCAGCGTGCCGACCTCGTCGAGGAGGTGTTGCGACTCGAGGGTCTCGAGGACATCCCGGCAGTCCCGCCCACCGCGCCCGCGGGGACCGGTCTGACCCCCGCGCAGCGCCGGCGCCGCGGCATCGGCCGGACACTCGCCCTCGACGGCTTCGTCGAGGTGCTGCCGTACCCGTTCATGCCGGCCGGCATCTTCGACCAGTGGGATCTCCCGGCCGACGACGAGCGACGACGCACGGTGAAGGTGCTCAATCCGTTGGAGTCCGATCGGCCGGAACTCAACACGACCCTGTTGCCCGGTCTGCTGGAAATGGCTGCGCGCAACATCTCTCGTGGTCAGCGTGACCTCTCGTTGTTCACCGTGGGGCAGGTCGTGATCGCCGGAGACAACGTCGTTCCGGTCGGGGCAGTCGATGTGACCCGGCGCCCGACCGACGAGCAGATCGCCGCACTCGATGCCTCGCTGCCGCACCAGCCGCTGCACGTGGCCGCGGTCCTGACGGGGCTGCGTGACCCGGCGGGCCCGTGGGGCCAGGGCCGCGCGGCGGATCATCTCGACGCCTTCGAGGCGGCTCGCACGATCGGCCGCGCCGCCGGCGTGACGGTGGAGTTGTCGGCCGACGATCATCGACCCTGGCATCCCGGCCGCTGCGCTCGAGTGACCGTGAACGGGACGACCGTCGGATACGCAGGTGAACTACATCCCGCGGTCCTCGAACGCGCCGGGCTCCCCAAACGGCTGTGTGCGGTGGAGATCGACATCGATGCGCTGCCGCTGACAGCGAACCTGCCGGCGCCGAGTATCAGTGTGTTCCCGGCCGTATTGCAGGATGTCGCGGTGGTGGTCGGCGAGGCGGTGCCCGCAGCCGAGGTCGAGAAGGCGTTGCGTGACGGGGCCGGTGATCTCCTCGAGGCGATCGAGCTGTTCGACGTCTTCACCGGCGCCCAGGTCGGCGACGGACACAAGTCGCTGACCTTTGCGCTGCGCTTCCGCGCGGCGGACCGTACGCTCACCGAGGACGAGGCCAGTAGTGCCAAACTCGCTGCGGTCGAGACGGCGAGCGAACGTCTCGGAGCACGCTTGCGCTGATCGCAGGAGGGCTACGTCTGCGCGCGGTCGCGGTGAGGCCACCAGGGGCGGTGTGAATTGATTTGCACCGCCATGCATAATGATTGCATGACGATCAAGGTGGCGGTCGCCGGTGCGAGCGGCTACGCGGGCGGTGAGATCCTACGACTTCTGTGCGGTCACCCCCGACTGCGTTCGGGTGAACTGGAGATCGGCGCGTTGACCGCGGGCGGCAACGCCGGCAGCACGCTCGGCACCCTTCATCCCCATCTGCTCCCGCTGGGCGACCGCGTGCTGCAGGAGTCGACGCCGGAGATCCTCGCAGGCCACGACGTGGTCTTCCTCGGCCTGCCGCACGGGACGTCGGCAGCCATCGCGGATGCCCTTCCGCCCACGACGCTCATCATCGACTGCGGTGCCGACTTCCGGTTGCGCGACAGTGCCGACTGGACTGCGTATTACGGGGGACAACACGCGGGCACCTGGCCGTACGGCATGCCCGAGCTGCCGGGTAACCGCGAAGTCCTCTCCGGTGCCAGTCGTATCGCGGTTCCGGGCTGCTACCCGACGGTCTCGATCCTGTCGCTGCTGCCGGCGGTCGCCGCGGGGCTGATCGAGCCGGCGGTCACCGTGGTCGCCGTCAGCGGGACCTCCGGTGCGGGGCGCACGCCCAAGGTCGACCTGCTGGCCGCCGAGGTGATCGGGTCGGCACGGGCCTACGGCGTCGGCGGTGTGCACCGGCACACACCGGAGATCGCGCAGGCACTCTCGGCTGCCGCCGACATGCCGGTGACCGTGTCCTTCACCCCTGTTCTGGTCCCGATGTCGCGCGGCATCCTGGCCACCTGCACCGCCCGTACCTCGGCGACTTCTGACGATGTGCGCGCGGTGTATGAAAAGGCTTATGCGGAGGAACCTTTCGTGCACCTGCTGCCGGCCGGTGCCCTGCCGACGACCGGTTCGGTGATCGGATCCAATGCGGTGCAGCTGGCGGTGACCGTCGACGAGCGCGCAGGTACTCTCGTCGCGGTCGGCGCGATCGACAACCTCACCAAGGGCACCGGTGGTGCTGCGGTGCAGTCGATGAATCTCGCGCTGGGCTGGGACGAGACCGAGGGTTTGAGCACCGTGGGGGTGGCACCGTGACCACATCGGATGATCGGATCGACGCCGACGATCGCATCGCCGGCGGTGCGCCGCTGGATGCACCGCGATTGGTGCGGGAGCAGGGCGTCAGCGCCCCGCTCGGTTTCCGGGCTGCCGGTATCGCGGCCGGTATCAAGGCATCCGGCAAGGAGGATCTTGCACTGGTCTTCAACGAGGGCCCCGACTACGCCGCAGCCGGTGTGTTCACCCGCAACCAGGTCAAGGCCGCGCCGGTGCTGTGGTCGCAGCAGGTGCTCACCACGGGCCGACTGCGTGCGGTGATCCTCAACTCGGGCGGCGCGAACGCGTGCACCGGGCCGGGCGGATTCCAGGACACCCACGCCACCGCGGAGGCCGTCGCACAGGCGCTGAGCAACTGGGGCACCGAGACCGGTGCCGTCGAGGTCGCCGTCTGCTCCACCGGCCTGATCGGCGACCGCCTGCCGATGGACAAGGTGTTGGCCGGCGTCACCGAGATCGTCCACGAGATGGGGGGCGGCCTGTCCGGGGGAACCGACGCCGCCTACGCCATCATGACCACCGACACCGTGCCCAAACAGGTTGCGCTGCACCACCCCCAGGGATGGAACGTCGGCGGCATGGGCAAGGGCGCGGGAATGCTCGCCCCGTCACTGGCCACCATGCTGTGCGTGCTGACCACCGACGCTCGCGCGTCCGCCGAGCAACTCGACACCGCCCTGCGGCGGGCCACGGCGCTGACCTTCGATCGACTCGACGTCGACGGTGCCACCTCGACCAACGACACCGTGCTGTTGCTCAGTTCCGGGGCCAGCCAGATCCCGGTCGATCAAGCAGATCTCGATGCCGCCGTGCTGGCGGTGTGCGACGATCTGGCCGCACAGCTGATGGCCGACGCCGAGGGCGTCACCAAACGCGTCACCATCACCGTCGCCGGCGCGCGGACCGAGGACGACGCGATCACCATCGCACGGACCGTGGCCCGCGACTCGCTGGTGAAGACCGCATTGTTCGGCTCCGATCCGAACTGGGGTCGCGTGCTCGCCGCGGTGGGGATCGCTCCGGTCACCATCGACCCCGACCGGATCTCGGTGTCGTTCAACGGCAACGCCGTCTGCATCGACGGTGCCGGCGCACCCGGCGCACGTGAGGTGGACCTGTCCGGAGCCGACATCGACGTGCGCATCGAGCTGGGACTCGGAGGGGCGTCCGGTTCCATCCGCACCACCGACCTGTCGCATGCCTACGTCGAAGAGAACTCGGCGTACTCGTCATGAGCCCCGACGGAGTGAATCCCGGGGCCGTGGATGCCGGGGGCGCCGATCGCACGGGCATCGACAAGGCGCAGGTACTCGCCGAGGCGCTACCGGCGATGCAGGCCCTCGCCGGTGCGACCGTGGTGGTCAAGTACGGCGGCAACGCAATGGTCGACGACGAGCTCAAGCGTGCGTTCGCCGCGGACATGGTCTTGCTGCGTGCCTGCGGAATGCACCCGGTCGTCGTGCACGGCGGCGGTCCGCAGATCTCGGCGATGCTGCAGCGGCTGGGGTTGTCGGGGGAGTTTCGCGGCGGGTTCCGCGTCACCACCCCCGAGGTGATGGACGTCGCCCGGATGGTGTTGTTCGGTCAGGTCGGGCGAGAACTGGTGGGACTCATCAACTCCCACGGTCCGTACGCCGTCGGCCTGACCGGTGAGGATGCGCACCTGTTCACCGCTACACGCCGGACCGTGATGGTCGACGGCGTGGCCACCGACATCGGACTGGTGGGTGACATCACGTCGGTGAACACCTCTGCGGTGCTCGATCTCGTTGCGGCCGGACGTATCCCGGTGGTCTCGACGATCGCCCCGGACCGTGACGGCGTCGTGCACAACATCAATGCCGATACCGCCGCCGGCGCGCTCGCCGAAGCGCTCGGTGCGTCGCGGTTGGTGATGCTGACCGACGTCGAGGGGCTGTACACCGACTGGCCCGATCGGGGGTCGTTGGTGTCGCGGATCGACGTCGAGCAGGTCGCGAAGCTGTTGCCGCGCCTCGATTCCGGCATGGTGCCCAAGATGGAGGCGTGCCTGCGGGCGGTGACCGGCGGGGTCGGTGCGGCGCACGTGATCGACGGCCGAGTGCCGCACGCGGTGCTCGCCGAGCTGCTGACGTCGACCTCGGCGGGCACCACCGTCGTGCCGTACCGAACCGGCGCCGGTTCGGTCGCCGAACCGGCATCGCAAGCTCACCCCGACATTCCTGATCCGAAGGCCACGACCTCATGACCACTCCCTGGCAGCAGCGGTGGACGACCGCGCTGATGAACAACTACGGCACCCCCGCGCTCACCCTCGAACGTGGCGCCGGCGCGCACGTGTGGGATGCCGACGGCAACCGCTACCTCGACCTCCTCGGCGGAATCGCCGTCAATTCGCTCGGACATGCCCATCCCGCGATCATCGACGCGGTTGCGAACCAACTGGGAACCCTCGGGCACGTATCGAACCTCTACATCAACGAGCGCGTCGTCGAATTGGCCGAACGGCTGCTCGACAAGTTCGGGCAGCCCGGTCGGGTGTTCTTCTGCAATTCCGGGACCGAGGCCAACGAGGCGGCGTTCAAACTCGCCCGGCGTACCGGTCGACCGCAGATCATCGCTGCCGACAAGGCATTTCACGGTCGAACGATGGGTGCGCTGGCCATGACCGGACAGCCCGCCAAGCGCGCGCCCTTCGAGCCGATGCCGCCCGGTGTCGACTTCGTGCCCTATGGCGATGTGGCGGCGCTCGAGTCGGCGGTGTCGGAACGAACGGCTGCGGTCATTCTCGAACCGATCCTGGGCGAGTCCGGTGTGGTGGTGCCGCCGGCGGACTACCTCGCGCATGCCCGGCGGATCACCTCCGAGCATGGCGCGTTGCTGATCCTCGACGAGGTGCAGACGGGAATCGCGCGCACCGGAACGTTTTTCGCCCACCAGGCGGTGGGCGTCGTCCCGGATGTGATGACCTTGGCCAAGGGGCTCGGGGGTGGTCTGCCGATCGGTGCGTGCCTCGCCACCGGCGACGCCGCCGACCTGTTCACGCCCGGTCAGCACGGCACCACCTTCGGGGGGAATCCGGTCAGCGCCGCGGCGGCACTCGCGGTGCTGCGGGTGATCGACGA
Source organism: Gordonia polyisoprenivorans (assembly GCF_017654315.1). Classification (NCBI taxonomy): domain Bacteria; kingdom Bacillati; phylum Actinomycetota; class Actinomycetes; order Mycobacteriales; family Gordoniaceae; genus Gordonia; species Gordonia polyisoprenivorans. The sequence continues at coordinate 3,924,572 of NZ_CP072203.1, read as the reverse complement.
CGAGGGGTTGCTCGACCATGTCGCCGCGGTCGGTAAGGCGATCGCCACCGGCGTCGAGGATCTCGGGCATCCGTTGATCGACCACGTCCGTGGGTCCGGCCTGCTACTCGGGATCGCACTCACCGCGCCGATCGCCGCGCGGGTCGAGAGCGCCGCGCGCGGCGGCGGCTTTCTCGTCAATGCACCCGCGCCGGATGTCGTGCGCCTCGCGCCGCCGCTGATCCTCACCGAGGAGCAGGGCCGCGAATTCGTCTCGGCCCTACCGGGTTTCCTCGACGCCGCAGCGCACGATGCCGCAGCTCATGACGCAGCAGCCCATGATGCGAAGGAGAAGGCATGACCCGCCACTTCCTCCGGGACGACGACCTGACGCCCGACGAGCAGGCCGAGGTCCTCGCACTCGCCGCGGAGGTCAAGCGCGACCCGTACGCACGTCGGCCGTTGGAGGGGCCGCGCGGGGTCGGTGTGATCTTCGACAAGAATTCGACGCGCACCAGGTTCTCGTTCGAGATGGGCATCGCCCAACTCGGCGGACACGCCGTCGTCGTCGACGGTCGGACCACCCAACTCGGTCGTGATGAATCGCTCGCCGACACCGGACGGGTGCTGTCGCGTTTCGTCGACGCGATCGTCTGGCGGACCTTCGGCCAGGATCGTCTCGACGAGATGGCCTCGACCGCAACGATTCCCGTGATCAACGCGTTGTCCGACAGCTTCCATCCGTGTCAGGTCCTCGCCGACCTGCAGACGATCATCGAACACAAGGGAGCCGCCGCGGGACTGCGGATGACCTATCTCGGCGATGGCGCGAACAACATGGCGCATTCGCTCGCGCTCGGCGGCGTGACCGCCGGGATGCATGTGACGATCAGTGCGCCGGAGGGCTTTTCGCCGGACCCCACGGTGATCGCCGACACCGAGAAGCGTGCGCAGCTGACCGGCGGGTCGGTCCAGGTGATGGAGGATCCGGTGCGCGCGGTCGCCGGCGCCGACGTGCTGGTCACCGACACCTGGGTCTCGATGGGGCAGGAGGACGACGGAAGAGACCGCAAGGCCCCGTTCCGGCCGTACCAGATCAACGCCGACCTGCTGGCCCGGGCGGCATCGGATGCCGTTGTGCTGCACTGCCTGCCCGCTCATCGCGGCGACGAGATCACCGACGAGGTGATCGACGGTCCGGCGAGTGTGGTGTTCGACGAGGCCGAGAACCGGCTCCACGCACAGAAGGCGCTGCTGATCTGGTTGCTGGAGCACCGATGACGGCGTCGAGCAGACCCGAACATCCCGAGACGAGGCTGGCCTCCACCAGGGCCGGCCGCCATGCACTGATCGTCGACATCCTCGCCAAGAACCAGGTACGCAGCCAGTCGGAGTTGCAGCATCTGCTCTCCGCCCGCGGCATCGACGCCACCCAGGCCACCATCTCCCGTGATCTCGACGAACTCGGCGCGGTGAAACTGCGTGCCGCCGACGGCGGCGTCGGCGTCTATGTGGTGCCCGAGGACGGGTCGCCGGTACGCGGGGTGTTCGGCGGGACCGATCGGCTCTCCCGATTGCTGTCGGAACTGCTCGTCTCCACCGACGCCAGCGGCAACCTCGCGGTGTTGCGGACACCGCCGGGAGCGGCCCACTATCTGGCGAGCGCGATCGATCGGGCGAGCCTGCCCGATGTGGTCGGCACCATCGCCGGCGACGACACCATCTTCGTCTGCGCGCGTGACCCGATCGACGGCGCCGAACTGGCCCGACGAATCGAGGGTCTCGTGTGACAGCCGCACGTCGCAGGGGACCCGACAACCAGCCCTGATCACCGTGAGTCCGCTTCCGCGGACCCCGATCACCCTCAGCCAACCGCGCATCCGAGAATGGATGGGCACATTCGAAACAGGAGTTCACTGAAGACATGGCCGAACGCGTCGTACTTGCATACTCGGGCGGACTGGACACCTCGGTCGCCATCAGCTGGATCGGCCGGGAGACCGGCAAGGAGGTCGTCGCCGTCGCGCTCGATCTCGGCCAGGGCGGCGAGGACATGGAGGTCGTGCGTCAGCGAGCCCTCGACTGCGGTGCGGTCGAGGCGGTACTCGTCGACGCGCGCAACGAGTTCGCCGACGACTACTGTCTGCCGGCGATCACCTCCAATGCGCTGTACATGGACCGCTATCCGCTGGTCTCGGCGCTGTCGCGGCCGCTGATCGCCAAGCACCTGGTGACCGCGGCGCGCGACCACGGCGGCACCGTCGTTGCTCATGGCTGCACCGGCAAGGGCAACGACCAGGTGCGTTTCGAGGTCGGATTCGCCTCGCTCGCACCGGATCTTGAGGTTATCGCCCCGGTCCGCGACTACGCTTGGACCCGGGAGAAGGCGATCGCCTTCGCCGAGGAGAACGCGATCCCGATCAACGTCACCAAGAAGTCCCCGTTCTCGATCGACCAGAACGTGTGGGGCCGTGCGGTGGAGACCGGGTTCCTCGAGGATCTCTGGAACGCGCCCACCAAGGACGTTTACTCCTACACAGAGGACCCGACGCTCAACTGGTCCTCGCCCGAC